>NZ_JADMVE010000008.1 GCF_015547515.1 Eubacterium sp. 1001713B170207_170306_E7 | reverse complement strand
TCCAAAACCATTTTGGTGGTGATGGCCGCCTGCGCGGTCTGCTGTTTTGCTTATTTGATTCTGCCGCAGACCGCAGGTTTTATGATGGTTGCCATTGTCATTACCCTGGTTTTGGGATTTTTGGCCAACGGCGCTTACGGTGTTGCGTCCTCTGTTCTGACAGAAACCCATGTGCCGGCCCATATCTTCGGCGCGGCCTCGGGCCTGCTTTCCGTGATCGGCTTTTTGCCGGAAAGCTTTATGCATCAGCTGTTTGGCAGCTTCATTGACAATTATGCGCTCAAGGGCTACACCTACATTTTCATTTGTCTGACCGTCAGCGCGGTCATCGCCATCGGCGGCTGTATCGCGACTCAGATTTACATGAAAAAGAAGTACCCGAAAGAGGAAGCAGGAGCAGCCCCTGCGGTAGAAGAATAAAACCATCACAGAATCCGGTTTACCCATTAATCCGGCCTCTGAAAAGGGCCCTTTGAAAGATAAGGGCCTTTTAATATTAGCGGACAGCAAAAGATACCCTTTATCTCTGAGAGGGTATCTTTTATTAATTTTAAAGGAATGATGAAGGCAAGGAAGCTTTAATGATAATTAAAATTTTTAAAGCCGCTTGTAACAGGAAAAATAAAGTGGTAAAATACCAAAAACAGGTGAACTGATAAATTGAATTAGATGAGACATTGGAGTGTCTGTTGGGAGGTGTCAGGCGAATGAGCGGCACAAAAAACGCTTTGGAGGAAGGCTTTTCCACCCGGGCAAAGACTTATTTTAGAAAAGGCAGTCTGTTTTCCAGGGATAAAACCTTTGATGGCGAGCTTAAATCCCTCAGACGGGTAGTCCGCAAAAGCGCGGAGGACCCGGAGAGCAAAAAACAATATTCCTATCATACCTTTGTCATAAAAAAGGGCAGCCGTGAAATGACTTATGTGTTTAAAGGCCATCCGGAAATGGATTTTACCGGCTATTTTAAAGAAGGTGAGCCAGTCCGCCACCATGCCGGCTATGAAATACCTGAAAAATATGACAAATCAGAGGACGATGAGATTTTATGCATTATCTGCGGCGAGTTTTCACCAGCGGATAAAAACCAGTGCCCCTACTGCGGCGGCGTTTTACTGAAATAAAACAAACGGCAAAACCCCGGCTTTCATTTTTAGAAAGCCGGGGTTTTTTATGCTGCTTATTTCTTATATAAAATACGGATGGAGTTGAGCACGCAGAGGATAGCAACGCCGGTATCGGCAAAGACCGCCATCCACATGTTGGCAAAGCCAAGCAGGCCCAGAACCATGACCAGCGCCTTGATGATCAGGGCAAAGACCACGTTCTGCCAGGCGATCCGGCTGGTTTTGCGGCCGATCTCGATGGCCTGGGGTATGGCTTCAACGCTGGAGTTCATGAACACAACGTCTGCAGCCTCGATGGCGGCATCCGCGCCGCTGCCCATGGCCGCGCCCACATCCGCCCCGGCCAGTACCGGCGCGTCGTTGATGCCGTCGCCGACAAACATGACGCCGCCCTGAGCCTTTCGGATGGCCTGAAGCTCACTCAGCTTATCCTCCGGCAGGAGTTTGGCGTGAACCTCGTCGATGCCTGTGGCTTTGGCAACCGCCTCAGCGCTTTCCTGAGCGTCGCCGGTCAGCATGGCAGTGCGGATGCCCAGACGCTTGATCTTGGCGATGGCGTCCACGGCGTCAGGCTTGATGGTGTCAGAAATGACCAGATAACCGATGAATCTGCCGTCCAGAGCCAGGAGCACCTCGGTGCCGTAATGGTCATTTTTATAGCCATCCAGATCAACGTTCTGGGATTCCAGCAGCGAGCGGTTTCCGCAGAGCACTGTACCGTCACTTAAAACCGCCTGGACGCCCTTGCCGGCAATTTCCTTAGCAGAAGCCGGGCGTTCCACAGACAGGCCCCGTTCCTCGGCGGCAGTCACAATACTGTTGCCGATGGGGTGAGTGGAGGTCAGCTCACAGCTGGCCGCCAGGGCCAGAAGCCGGGCCTCATCCACACTGTCGGTGGGAATGGCCTGCTGCACCACGAAATTGCCCTCGGTGATGGTGCCGGTTTTATCCATAACCACGGCCGCGATGTTTTTGATCCCTTCGATGGACACGCCGCCCTTAAACAGAATACCGCGTTTGGAGCCGGCGCCGATGCCGGAGAAAAAGGCCAGGGGCACACTGAGCACAAGTGCACAGGGACAGCTGATGACCAGGAAGGTGATGGCTGTGTAAATCCAGTAATACCAGTCGCCAGTCACCAGAGACGGTACTACGGCAGTCAGAACAGCCAGGCCGACCACGAAGGGGGTATAGATCCGTGAGAAGCGGGTAATGAACCGGTCGATTTTCGGTTTGCTGGCCGCTGCGTTTTCCACAGAGTCCAGAATACGGGTGACCATGGATTCTTCCAGAACCTTTTCGACCCGCATTTTTAAGAGGCCGGAGGTGTTGACACAGCCCGAGACGACCTCGTCGCCGTAGCCGGCCTTGACCGGAACAGGCTCGCCGGTTACCGGGGAGGTATCGATGCGGCTTTCGCCCTCGACGATGACGCCGTCCAGAGGAATGCGGTCGCCGGGGCGCACCAGCAGGATGTCGCCGATGGCGGCTTCCTCGGCGTCGATGACCCGCACCTCGTCGCCGACCAGCAGGTTGACGACTTCGGGGCGCATGTCCACCGCGTCCATGATCTGGGTGCGGCTTTTTTCGACCGCGCGGTCTTCAAAGTATTCGCCGACACGGTAGAACAGCATGACGCCCACAGCCTCGGGATAATCCTGAATGGCGAAGGCCGCCAGCGTAGCTACACTCATCAGGAAATTTTCATCAAAGACCTGGCCCTTCATCAGGTTCTTGACCGCTGTGATGACAATACGGCCGCCGAGGATGATGTAAGCCAGCACGAAAACCGGAATGTTGTAAACCGGGGGCAGGGTACGCTCCATGATCTCGCCGGCGATGAACAGGGCCGCGCCGATGATAATGCCGATGAGGGTTTTGGTCTCAGCCGACATTTTTTTCTTCGCGGGTTTGCCGGAAACGGCCTGAGCCTCTGGGATTACAGCTTTTGGGCGGCTTTCCCGGGGAATGACCTGCACGTCCGACTCGATGGACTGGCAGATGTCACGGAACTGAGAAAGCAGGCGGTCCGGGTCTTTTCCGGTAACCTTGAGCTGCTTGGTGGCATAGGTGATGGTGGCGCTGGTGACGCCGTCCAGGGCATTGATCCTGGCTTCCATCTTGGCCGCGCAGTTGGCGCAGCCAAGATTTTCGAGAGTATAAACCCTTGTGAGGCCTTTGCCCACGGTTTTTTTGCGGGGAATGACCCTGACGTCCGGCTCGATGGCCGCGCAGATCTGCTGAATATCGGGCAGCAGGGCAGCCGCGTTGTCGGCGGACAGGCGCAGCTGCTTGGTAGCATAGGTGATGGTAGCGTACTCGACTCCGGGCAGCTCTTTGATTTTGTGCTCCATTTTGGCCGCGCAGTTGGCACAGCCCAGGTTTTCAAGAATGAAAACCGCTTTTTCCACGTCTGCGTCGGGCATCTTACAGGTGCAGTTGGCCAGACTCTCGCCGCAGATATCGCAGTATTCCTCGCCGTGGCGGCAGAGCTCACACTGGCAGTCCGCCGGATGGCCGGGGACATGGTGATGATGCTCCTCATGCTCATGGTGATCGTGCCCGCAGCCGCAGGCCTCGTCATGATGGTGATGCTCCTCGTGCTCGTGGTGATCGTGCCCGCAGCCGCAGGCCTCGTCATGATGGTGATGCTCCTCGTGCTCGTGATGATCGAGCCCGCATCCACAATCGTCGTCATGATGGTGATGCTCCTCATGCTCGTGGTGATCGAGCCCGCAGCCGCAGGCTTCGTCATGGTGGTGATGCGCCTCATGCTCGTGGTGATCGAGCCCGCAGCCGCAGTCATCGTCATGGTGGTGATGCTCCTCGTGCTCGTGGTGATCATGCCCGCAGCCGCAGGCCTCGTCATGGCGATGAGATTCTTCGCTGTGGCTGTGGACGGCGGGTGCCGGCGCTTTTTTCAGGGAACGGCGTTTTCGCTCGGTAATGCGAATGTCCGGCTCGTAGGAAACCGCGATTTTTTGCATTTCCGGCAAAAGCCCGTCCGGGTCTTCGGCGGTGAGGCGGAGCTGCTTGGTCGCATAGACGATGTTAGCCTCGCTGACACCGGGCAGGGTTGCGATTTTGCGCTCGATTTTTGAAGCGCAGTTGGCGCAGCCCAGGTGCTCTAATATATAAGTCTTTGTTGCCATAATGGCCTCCTCGGAAAGTTGGATTAAAATATGATGAATAAAACATATGAATCATTGTTCATATGTTAATATTAACTGTCCGGAGGTTGTTTGTCAAGGGGTAATAGCAAAAATTAACGGGTCATTCCTGTGGTTTCCGCAAATTTGCCGTAGGTGATAAGCTCGCAGAAATCATCGGTCCAGAGGGTGGCGGACTGGTAGAGGACCACGCCGTCGTATTCGGCGTGGTAGGTGTCGAGGATTTTGCCGAAATAATCCCTGACCTCACCGAGGCGCTGGCCCTTGGCGATGAGCTCGCCCACCTTTACCTCGGGATACCAGAGGCCGTGATGTGTGGGCATAAGGTATACCAGATCAATCAGGTCCACAGGGCGGTGCCGCTGCTCGGGATCGCCGGCCAGCAGGCCGAGGTGCTTGAGAATATTGATGACATCCTTCTTATCTGCGTCGACCTCTGCCTGGGTAAAACGGCCCGCGCAGCCGCGTTCCAGCAGGATGCTGGGGATGCCGAGCACGCCGGCATAATTGTAGGCTCCGGTGGTGGCGGTGGATTTGACCATATAGGGCACGTCGACATGAAGGGCGGCCTGCCGGGCGGCTTCGGAAACCGCGGGGTCTGCCGCGCCCACGTAGTATACATAAGGCGTCAGGTCCTCAAAAATTTCGCCGCAGTGCAGGTCGATGTAGAAATCAATCTGAGAATAAAGGCTGTACTCAAAGAAATGGGCGACGCGGTCGGCCAGAGTGCCCTCGTGGGTTCCGGGAAAGACCCGATTGAGATTTTTATTGTCCTGCGGCATGAGTGTGGGGTAGCGGGACTCAAAGCCCGGAATATTAACAGGGTGGATGAGGATAAGATTTCCCTTCAGATGCCCGGGGGCAATTTCGCCGGCCAGCTGGATGGCGGCCTCGATGCCCACGTACTCGCAGCTGTGGATACCGCTGGTGATGAGCACGGTTTTTCCGCTGCCCGCGCCGTTGACCAGGGTGACGGGAACCTCGATTTCTGTGTGTGGGATGGGCAGCATGCCCTGGACTTTCTCGCCGGGGGCGGCTGTCAGTGTGCCGATGGATAGGTTTTTTTTCATTGCGGACTCCTTTCGTTTTTGAAATAATTTTGATTTAAGCCGATTGCCTTGAGTATAAGGCATGGCGAAAACCAATGTCAAGCAGAAAAAAATAAAAGCAAAAAATATACCGGGTGGGGGTATCTGCTTAAATTTATTGCTTTTATTTTTAAAAAAGACTGGACAAATGCACGAAAGTTCAGTATAATTTAAGCAATTTCACAGTTTACCATAGTGAAATATCCGTTTTTAAAATTTAATCATGCCAAATACAAGTTCCCGATCGGGGATTAAAAGAGAAACCGGTGCAAATCCGGTACGATCCCGTCACTGTAATAGGGAGTAGTCCGCAAGATGTCACTGAGGCACAGCCTTGGGAAGGCGTGGACATACGAAGAACTTAAGTCAGGAGACCTGCTTGTATTGTTGTTTTTAGTAATCTTACGGTAGATAGGAGGGCTTTGTTTTCATTCAGCCGTCTGGGCTGTTTTTTTAATGATTTTCATGCCCTTTCCCTTTTATTCTCCGTTTCGGATTGTTACCCGTATTGCCATTTTGACAGAGGAGGATTTCTTTATTGAACACGAAACAGCTTGTTAACCGTTTGCTGCAAATCGTACTGGTGCTTTTTGGCATCAGCTTTCTGACCTTTTGCCTGACTTATTTATCCCCCGGTGACCCGGCCGAGCTGATGCTGGTGGCCGGCGGCACACCGCCGTCTGAGGAGCTGCTGGCGGAAACCCGGGAGGAAATGGGCCTCAACGACCCGTTTCTGGTGCAGTATGGCAACTGGCTTAAGGGCTTTGTGACTGGGGATATGGGGACATCCTATTCCTCGAAAACGCCGGTGAGCGCAGTGCTGCTTGACTGCCTTGGACCGACCCTGGAGCTGGCGGCCGCGTCGCTCATTCTGATGCTTGTGATCTCCATTCCCCTGGGGATTCTGGCAGCCGTGTACCAGAATCGCTTTCCGGATTACCTGGTGCGGGGATTGTCCTTTATTGGCGTATCCTTTCCAGGCTTCTGGATCGGCCTGGTGCTGCTGTACGTGTTTGGCCTCAAGCTGAACTGGTTTCCCATCGCCACCTCGGGCACGGGCTTTATGAAGCTGGTGCTGCCTGCGGTCACGCTGGCCATTGCCATGTCGGCCAAATATACAAGACAGGTGCGCACCGCGGTGCTGGAGGAGCTGCGCCAGGATTACGTGGCCGGGGCCCGGGCCCGCGGCCTTAAGGAATCGGCCATACTGTGGCGGGAGGTGCTGCCAAACGCCATGCTGCCGCTGGTAACCCTGCTGGGCCTGTCCCTGGGCTCGCTGCTGGGCGGCACGGCGGTAGTGGAGATTATTTTCTCTTGGCCCGGCCTGGGAAAAATGGCTGTGAATGCCATCGCCGCCCGGGACTATCCGCTGGTTCAGGGTTATGTGATCTGGATCGCCCTGATTTACATGGTCATCAATCTGCTGGTGGATTTCTCCTACGGCTATCTGGACCCGAGGCTGCGGGAGCTGCACCGGGAAGTAAAAAGAAAGGCGGTGAAGGCGTAAATGAAAGCTTTTTTCAGGCAGAACAGGCTTTTTGCCATCTGCGGGATGCTGGCGGCGGTGATTGTTCTGATCGCGGTGTTTGCGCCGTGGATCGCGCCCCACGATCCCTATGAGACCATTATGCAGAACGCGCTCAGACCGCCGTCGGCTGAATACCCCTGTGGTACAGACCAGCTGGGACGCTGTGAGCTGTCCAGGATCATCTACGGGACGCGGGCGTCGCTGGAAATGACGCTGACGCTGGTGGTTATTGTCTTTGGGGTCGGGACATTTCTCGGTATGGTCGCCGGCTATTTCGGCGGCGCGGTGGACGCGGTAATCATGCGGATCTCGGACATGATGATCTCTTTTCCGGGCATGGTCCTGGCCATTGCCATTGCCGGGATGCTGGGGCCGAGCCTGTTTAACACAGTCATCGCCCTGGCGGTGGTGAGCTGGACAAAATACGCCCGGCTGAGCCGCAGCCTGGTGCTCAAGATTAAAAACAGCGCGTACATTTCCGCGGCGGTGGTCACAGGAGCGCGGACCGGCCGGGTACTGGGCGGTTATGTGGTGCCAAACATCATTCCGACCATGATCGTAACCGCGGCCATGGACGTGGGTACCATGATGCTTGAGCTGGCGGCGCTCTCCTTTCTGGGACTGGGGGCACAGCCGCCCACACCGGAATGGGGCTTGATGCTCAATGAAGGGCGGCAGTACCTGCAGACCGCGCCCTGGCTTATGCTGTTCCCGGGCATCGCCATTTTTATGGTGGTTTCGGTGTTTAACCTGATGGGGGACGGACTCCGGGATATACTGGACCCGCGTCAGGATTAGAGCAGCGGGTCTGCAAAATAAACAAGGTTTTTATTTTAATTTTCATATGAATATGAGAGGAGACAAAATGAGTAAATTTAAGAAACTGGTATTAGCAGTGGCGATTCTGGCCATGACGGCGACAGGATTATCGGGCTGCGGAGGCAGCGGAGGTTCTTCGGGATCCTCAGATCAGCTGAACATCGGGGTGACGAGCTTCGCGGATACGCTGGAGCCGACCGAGCAGTATTTCAGCTGGGTGGTCATGCGCTACGGCGTGGGTGAAACCCTGGTAAAGTTCAACGAGGAGATGGGCGCAGAGCCCTGGCTGGCGGAGAGCTGGGAGCTGGGCAGCGACAACCTGACCTGGACCTTTAAAATCCGCGACGGCGTCAAGTTCTCAAACGGCACCCCGCTGACGGCTGACCTGGTCAAGGCGTCGCTGGAACGGACTTTTGAGATGAGCAAGCGCGCCAGCTCGGACTTTTTCCAGTACGACGCCATGACGGTGGACGGCTCAAACCTGGTGATCAAGACCAAAAGTCCGACACCGGGGCTGCCTGGCTGCCTGGCCGATCCGCTGTTTTTGATCGTGGACACCACTGTGGATACCACCGCCTTTGCCACAGACGGGCCAATCTGTACAGGGCCTTACGCGGTCAAGTCCTTTGACAAGGAAAAATGCGTGGTGGTAAAGAATGAAAATTACTGGGACGGTGAGGTACCATACAATGAAGTGAACATCCAGGTCATCGACGACGCCAACACCCGCGCCATGGCGCTCCAGTCCGGCGAGGTAGATATGGCTGTTAACATCAGCAGCAGCGATTTATCCCTGTTTGAGGGCAACGACCAGTTTGACATCAACAGCATCGCATCGCTGCGGACGGTGCTTTCCTTTATGAACCAGCGGGGAGCCCTGGCCGACCTGAAGGTACGCCAGGCAGTAATCCGCGCCATGGACCGCCAGACCTACGCAGATAACCTGCTCCACGGCACCTTTGAGGCCGGAAAAGCGCCGATTCCCCCGTCACTGGATTACGGCTTTGACAGCTTGAAGGATGAAAACACCTATAACCTGGAAAGCGCCAGACAGCTGCTGGCCGAGGCAGGCTATGCCGACACCAACGGCGACGGCATTGTGGAGAAGGACGGCCAGAACCTGACGCTCCAGTATGTGATTTACGACAGCCGCGCCGAGCTGCCCATCCTGGCCACCGCCACCCAGGCCAACCTGAAGGAAATCGGCATTGACGTCAAGGTCGAGACCTACGAGTACACCACTCTGCTGGATATGCAGGAAAACGGCGAGTACGACCTGCTGATCTGGAATGTCATCACCGCCAACACCGGCGATCCGGAAAACTACCTGAAGGAATATTGGAAAACCCATACCGATGAGAACAAGAATGCCAACACAGCGGGCTACAGCAACCCTGAGGTCGATGCAGTCTTAGACCAGCTGTCCACCGAGTTTGACACCGCCAAACGGCGGGAGCTGGTTATCCAGGCCCAGCAGCTCATCATGAATGACGCGGCCAGCATCTTCTACGCTTATCCGGAAACCAACATTATTTCCAGCAAGAAGATTACCGGCGTCGAGATGCTGCCAGCGGATTACTACTGGCTGACCAAGGAAATCAAGCCGGCCCAGTAGGCGAAAAACACGATAACGAGAGGAGAAAAAGATGCTGAAAATCCGGGACATGAGCGTCCAGTACGGTGAAAAGCCGCCGGCCGTGGCGCACTTTGACCTGCACATGAAAAAGCATGAGATCATCAGCGTTGTGGGAGAGAGCGGCAGCGGAAAAACCACGGTGATCCGCTCCATTCTCGGCCTGCTGCCGGGAGGCGGCCGGATCACCGGCGGGGAGCTGCTTTTTGAGGAGGAGCCCCTGCTGGAAAAAAGTCCGGAAGCCTGGCGGGACCTGCGGGGCAGCCGCATCGCCATGATTTTTCAGGACAGCGGCAGCATGCTCAACCCCATCCGCAGAATTGGCCGGCAGTTCGTGGATTATATCCAGACCCACAAGGCTGTCTCAAAGGACGCTGCCCGGGCCCGCGCCGTTGAAATGCTGGCGCGCATGCGCCTGCCCGACGCGGAAAACATCATGGACAGCTATCCCTTTCAGCTGAGCGGCGGCATGCGCCAGCGGGTGGGCATTGCCATGGCCATGGTGTTTGAGCCCGATCTGCTGCTGGCCGACGAGCCCACCAGCGCCCTGGACGTGACCACCCAGGCCCAGATCGTGCGCCAGATGATGGCCCTGCGCCAGGACTTTGGCACAGGAATCATGATCGTCACACATAATCTGGGCGTGGCCGCGTATATGGCAGACCGGATCATCGTCATGCGGGCCGGACAGATCGTGGAGAGCGGCACCCGGGAAGAGGTGATCTTTCACCCAAAACAAAATTATACGAAAGAGCTGGTGGCCGCAGTGCCCGAGCTGGGAGGTGCGCGCTTTGTCTGAAAAACATGAAATTGTCCTGGAAACCAAAGAGCTGACCAAATGCTTCCATGCCCCGGGCGGGCGCATGCTCAAGGCCTGCGACAGTGTCAGCCTGGCAGCGCGGCGCGGCGAGACCCTGGGCATTGTGGGGGAGAGCGGCTGCGGAAAAAGCACCTTTGTTAAAATGCTGGTTCAGCTTGAAAAGCCCACCTCGGGTGCGATATACTTTAGAGGAAAGGATATCGCCGGATTCTCGGGAGAGGCGGCCCGGCAGAACCGCCGGCATATCCAGATGGTGTTTCAGGATCCCGCCGCCTCCTTCAGCCCAAAGATGCGGGTGGGGGACATCATTACCGAGCCCCTCATGAATTTTGGCATGATTACCCGGAAACAACGGGCTGAAAAGGCCTTGGAGCTGCTTGAGATGGTCGAGCTGGACGCGGATTTTATGAGCCGCTACCCCCACAACATGAGCGGGGGCCAGCTCCAGCGGGTGGGCATTGCCAGAGCTCTGGCCCTGAACCCGGAGGTGCTGGTCTGCGACGAGGCCACCTCGGCCTTGGATGTTTCCATTCAGAAGAAAATCGTGGCACTGCTCACCCGGCTTCAGCGGGAAAAAAACATTGCCATGCTCTTTATCTGTCACGATATGGCCCTGGTCCAGAGCCTGAGCCACCGGCTGGCCGTCATGTATCTGGGCAATATCGTGGAGACTGTGCCGGGCGGGCAGCTGTGTGAAGCCGCCATGCACCCCTATACTCAGGCGCTGCTGGGGTCTGTGTTCTCACTGCATATGGACTGCTGTCAAAAGATCGAAACCATTGACGGCGACCCGCCGAGCCCGCTGGATTTACCGCCGGGCTGTCCCTTTGCCGGGCGGTGTCAAAAATGTATGCCGGTCTGCAAAACGAACAAGCCTGTCCTGAAGGATGTGGCGCCAGGCCACCAGGTGGCCTGCCATCTCTATTAATTAAGGAAACCCATATGGAAGAAACCCGTGAAATCCCGTTAAAGGGCCAGATGACCGAGGGCAGGATCGGGCGGCAGCTGCTGCTGTTCGCCCTGCCCCTCATGTTCTCCAACCTCTGCCAACAGCTGTACAACACCGCGGATGCCGTGATCGTCGGCCGTTTGGTGGGAGCAGACGCGCTGGCAGCCGTAGGCGCAAGCAGCCTGCTCATCACCTTTATGATCTATTTTTTTATCGGCCTGTCTATCGGGGCCAGCGTGCTGATTTCACAGTTTTTTGGCAGCCGAAAATACGATAAGGTGCAGGAGGCTGTACACACCGCCGTAGCCCTGAGCCTGGTGTCCGGCCTTGTCCTCACTGTTCTGGGGCTGGCCTTTGCGCCGGCCATGCTGCAGATGATGAACATTCCCGAGGCCGGGCTGGCATACGCCGTACCCTATATCCGCATCTATTTTCTGGGCATGATCCCCATGACCCTTTACAACATTGGCAGCGGTGTCCTGCGCGCTGTGGGTGATTCCAAAACCCCGCTGGCCTGTCTGGTGGTCACGGTGGTGCTGAACATCGGGCTTGACCTGCTCTTTGTGGGTCCGCTGGGCATGGGTGTTGCCGGCGCTGCGCTGGCTACTGCCCTGGCCCAGCTGGCCGCCGCTGTGCTCATTGTCATTATCCTGCTGAGGGCCGACCCCATCTACCGGCTGCGGCCAGCGAGAATCCGGTTTCACGCTCAGACACTCAGGGATATTGTGCGCATCGGCCTGCCCGCCGGCCTGCAGTCTGTGCTGGTCTGCTTTTCCAATGTGGTGGTCCAGTCCCAGATCAATACCTTTGGGCTGGAGGTAATGGCCGGCTTTACCGCTTATATGAAGATCGACGGGTTTCTTTTTATGCCCATTGACGCCTTCTGTCTGGCCATCTCCAACTTCGTGGGCCAAAATATGGGCGCGGGACACTGGGAGCGGGTGGTGAAGGGCAAGAACGTCTGCCTGCTGCTGTGCGTTGGCGTGACCCTTGGCCTGGGCGTAATGATTATCCTGAACGCCCGGTTGATCCTGGGCATGTTTACCTCGGACGAGGCAGTGGTTTTAAACGGTATGCGCCAGCTGTACACCGTGGTGCCCCTTTACGGCATCTACGCCGCCGATCAGGTGTTTGTGGGTGTTTTGCGGGGTGCCGGAGCCACGGTCATCCCCATGGTCATTACTCTGGTGTGCATGTGCGGCCTGCGGCTGGGCTGGATTTTTACCACTCTGCGGTTTGTACACGACGCGCGCATGATCTACCTGAGCTATCCGCTGACCTGGATCGTGACCGGGGCAGTGCTTGTGCTCTATTATTATAGAGGCGGCTGGCGGACGGAAAGGGTCCGCCTGAAAAATCGTAAAGAATTAAAAAGAAGCTGTTGACAAATCCGCCCAAAGAGCGTATGATGAAGTTAATTAAATATTGAATGATCCTATGTAGTGGGAAAAGGGTGTAAATCCCTTGCTGTAATCGCAGCTGTAATGCAAAATGCTTTCTGAAAAGCCACTGTCAATGATGATGGGAAGGCGGAAAGACGATATTGCTGAGCCAGAAGACCGACATAGTGATTGGTTCTTAAAAGACTCCGATTTAGAGTGCTTAAGAAACGAAACAAAACCTTTACCATCCAGTATAACTGTGTTCGTTCATCCCTCTCTGAATCCGAGAGGGATTTTTTTATGGAATTTAAGGACGGTCGCCTTATCATTCGTATTTAATTAGATCTCATAATGCCTGTTCCATCAGACAGGTGTCATTAAATCCTCTTTTCAGTCAGCGAGGCTGAAAAACCCTCCCTTTTTTAGAAAAGTCCCAAACGCCGGGGCTTTTCTTTTTTTGAAAAAAATGTTAAAATTCTGGTTTTCAAAGCGTCATTATATGGTATAGAATATTTGGTAGGAATGAACTTCATCACGCCTTTTTATAGGGTGTTAGAAGAAAATATGATATAATGAAAGAAATATCGGAAAGGCAGAAAATGGGATGATTAGAATTGGAATTTGCGATGACAATGCTTTAATTGCGGAAAAGCTTGAGGCGCTCATCATCAAATATGGTGAGGAACACAGTATTGATGTGGAGACGTATGTTTATCATGACGGCAGTGAAGTGCTTGAGGACCGTATCCAGTTTGATATCCTTTTTCTTGACGTGGAGATGCCCGGCACCGACGGAATCGACACGGCCAAGCAGATCCGCAAATGGGACGCCCGGGTAAAGCTTATCTTTATCACCAGCTATACCCATTACATGCGCAACGCCTTTGCCGTGCACGCGTTTGAGTATCTGGTCAAGCCCTTTAACACCGCCAAGGTTAACATGGTGCTGACCGAGGTTTTTGATTTTATCGAGAAGGAAAACAAGAGCCACGACGTCTCGCTGATGATGGGCGGCGAGCTGAAAGTCTTTGCCAGCAACGATATTTATTATTTTGAGCGCGTCCGGAGAAAGATCAAAATGAGCACCACCCAGGGCGATTTTGAATTTAACGGCGTCCTGTCAGAGATCATGGAAAAGGTCGGGGACTTTGATTTTGAGTACTGCCATAAAAGCGTGATTGTGAACCTGTTCCACTGCAAGCGCATCGCCGGGGCCGACCTGTTCCTGGATAACGGCGAAACCCTACCCATTGCCCAGAAACGCGCCGTGGAATTTAAGGCGCGTCTGTTTGATTATATTGAGGAGAATTTTAAGCTGCTGTAGCGGATTGGCTTAAGAGATACGTTCGAGGAAAAGTATGGATAATGTGTTTTATTGGGGAAATTTGATATTGTGGTACAGTATATCAGGATATGTTCTGTTTAAATTTATGTTTAAACTATTTAAGAAAAAATACACTATGTCAATTTATGTGCTTTCTTATTTTATGTTTGTATCTTTTGCGATTATAGTTAATCAATTGAGAATTCCTTTGCTGAAAAGTTTTTATGGATTATTAGCGACCTGCTTAGTTGGAATTTGTTTGTTTGATGCACCAATGAAAAGAAAAATTGTTGGTGCAAGTTTGTTGTTTTATTTATATATGTTTATTATGGACACCATTTCTGTGTTAGCTTTTTCTGTTCTTAGCGGTAGAACAATGGAAATTATTATGGGAAATAGTGCCGCGTTATTTTTTTCAGGTTTGGCAAGTCAAGTGATGCTTTTGTGTTTTTATAGACCTCTTATTGTAATAATGAAAAAGCATGAATTTGGTAAAATAGCAACACAACAAAATATCTTTTTAATAATCTTAGCACTTTTTGAAATTTTAATAATAGATTATATTTCTATTATCATTGACACTTCCATTACAAGTGTTGTTTTAACTATTTTGAGTGTTGGATTTTTAGGATTAGATATTTACTTGATTTATCTTTTTGAAGCTATTTCTCAAAAATATACTTTGGAAAATGAAATGAAACTAAGAGATCAGCAATTGTCTATGCAAAATAACTATTATCATAATATTGAAGCCCAATATGATCATTCTAGGCGATTGATTCATGATATGAAGAATCACATGCAAACCTTAGAGGAATTATATATTTCAGGAAGTGGTATTGAAGCTAAGTATTATGCGCAAACAATTTTAGAGAGTATGGACGCTCTTTCAGGCCGTTTTAAATGTAAAAACCGTATATTGACAATTATTGTTAATGATAAAATACTAAAATGTGATGAATTAAGAATTGAGTTAAATATTGAAGTGGAAGATATCGATTTTAACTTTATTGATCCTTTTGATATGACCACAATTTTCTCGAATTTGCTGGATAATGCGATTGAAGCATGCACTAAAATTCCCATAGAAAGAAGAATGATTGTTTTAAGAGTCTTTAAATTCAATCAATTTGTGACTATCAGTATCCGCAATCAATATAATGGAGAGTTGGCTTGGGATAAAGATACCCTTGTATCTACAAAAGGTGGTAAGCATATGGGATTAGGACTTAAAAACGTCGAATCAGCCGTGGAAAAATATGATGGTACAATACAACGAAAAAGTAATGATGAATTTTTCGAGGTGAAAATTTTATTGTCTCCTTCAGCGTAAAATAGACACATGATTTTTTACTTCAGACATAGGTATGATTAAATAGACAAGGAAAAAGACACTTCAGATAAAACGGATTGAAGCTCTTACAAGAAGACGCTAAAATAAGTGTAATCAGCTGATGTATTTGTTTATTAAATTTGAGGTGTCTATTATGAAAAAAAATAGCTTAAAAGATAAACTGTTTAAGGTCGTCGAAAAAACGGCCCGCCAGGAAGCCATTAAAAATGCCAATACCGCATGCTGGCTTTTCAACCACCAAGACAAACTTCCCGAAAAAGTTAAGGATCTGCGTAAGTTCTAATGATTGGTCGGGGTGCAAAATGGACGGTTAACCGTCTGGTCGCGCACCGGATCATCGATTTAGATGATGTGGAAATTTACCAGTTTGGGCTGGAATCAGCCATGCTCAAAGCAACTCACTACGCATCTATGCTGCTGGTGGGCCTTATTCTGGGCATGCTGCCGGAGACCATTCTCTTTTTAATTGTTTATGCGGCCATCCGCGCCTACGCTGGCGGTTACCACGCCGACACACGCGGGGTCTGCTATCTGCTGTCATGGATCACAATACTTTCTGTTTTACTCGTTGCTCGGTTCTGCCCGGCGGGGGCGGTTGCGGTGGTTACCGCGTCGCTTACGCTGTGTGCTTTTCCGGTGATCTTCAGATGGGCGCCGGTTGAAAACAGCGCGAAGCCGCTGGACGACGTCGAGTGCACCCATTACCGGAAACGGGCGAGGAGAATACTGGTGGTTATCAGTGCCTGCGCGCTGCTTGCCGGACTGGCCTTTAACAGCCGGTTTGGACTGGTCGCCGCAGAATGCCTGGGCCTTGAGGCGCTGATGATGCTGCTGGGGTTGTGGAAAAATGGGCGTTAAGCCAAAATATTCAAGAGAACAGCAGAGTGTGATTCGGGAAGCGATGGAATGTGGTTTCGATGTGTCGCCGTATATTACGGAGGCCTTTACGCCAGACCAGATACGGGAAATTTTCTGGGGATTGATGACCGGTGTGGATGTGACCTTTTATAACGATCCTGAGTATTCAAATTGCCAGATGTGGCAAATACGGGAAGGTCTAACAGGAAAGGTAGATGTATCGGTCTATGCGGATAAGAATCTGGATTGGAAAAAGATGTATCTGATCCGGATGGGTTTAGAGGAAGGGCTGGATGTATCGGAGTATGTGCGGCAGGGCATGGGTCCGGAGCAGATCCGGGCGATTTTGCAGGGCTACCGCACCGATATTGACTACAAGCTTTACGCGAAGCCCTGGTATACAGCTGGCGAAATGCGGGAAATCGGCTCAAAACTGATCCGGGAAGCGGTTCGGAACCGGGCGGAGGAGACGCAGGGCGCTGGTGTTATGTTTAAGAGTATAAAAAAATAACAGGTGCCCAACTGCAATTTGGACACCCGCATTTTTTTATTCTACTGGGTCGTGGCTGAGTAAATACAGAGTCAGAATTTCTTCTGCGTATTTTCCTTTGTCTGCTGGACAGCGTTCCAAAAGCTCCAGCAGCGCTGCGTACTTCGTCCCCATGTATTCCTTGGGGCCGTAGAGAATTGCGTCGGCGGACATTTTTAAAATGTCACAGAAACGGTTCAGGCTTTTTAATGAAAAGCCCTTTGTCCCCAGTTCTATATCGGCAAGGAAGGTTGGCGTGATACCAATTTTTCTTGCCAGTTCATCACGGGACATGTTCAGAAATGTTCTTTGTTTACGAATACGAAGGCCAATCGCCTTATGATCTAGCTCTTGCATACAATTCCCCCTAAAAATAGTATTTACGCTTTTAGTTGCTGACTGATACCGCTATGGTATAAGCCGACGGTTTATTGATAACCGAACACTTTTGCGCATTTTAATAGGACCGCAGTAGACTTCTTAATTATATCCGCTTTTACCAGTAATTTCAAGTCTCTGTAAGAAAACTGAAAGGAACGGGTAAAAAGACGGACAGAATCTCCCAAAGACGGACTTGAGGGGATTTTTTTGTTTGTCTGAAATATTTTAAGTTGAAAAAATTTGATACTTTTAGTTAAATGAATCAGGACAGAAAGTCTAGAATAGCGAGGTTGCATAAAATTCAAAGTGTGATATAATGAAACGGATTAACGGAAAAAGGACGTATTTTTATGAATGTAAATTTTGAACATTATAAGGTCTTTTATTACGTGGCCCGTCACGGGAGCATCACCCAGGCGGCGCAGGCGTTGTATATCTCACAGCCGGCAGTAAGCAAATCCATTCATCTGCTGGAAAAGGAGCTGTCCTGCGAGCTTTTTTACCGGAATCAGAAGGGAATGACCCTGACACCGGAGGGCGAAATGCTGTACGGCCATGTGGTAAAGGCCTATGAACAGCTGGCGCTGGGCGAAAAAAAGCTCTGGGAGATGCTGAACCTGAACAACGGGGTGGTGCGTCTGGGCACCAGTGATATGATCGCCCGTTTTTTTTTGCTGCCTTACCTTGAAAAATTTCACAGCCTGTACCCGGAAATCCGTATCAATATGCAGAGCGGTACCACGCCGGGCACCCGCGCCGCCCTGAAGGAGGAGCACATTGAGATCGGGGTGGTATCCTCGCCGGTGGCGGCCTCGGACGATATTGAGATTCACCCCATCCGGGAGATTCAGGACGTTTTTGTGGCCGGGCTGGATTACGCGCCTCTTGCCGAGAAGGTGCTGAGCTTTGAGGCGGTCATGGAGCACCCCATTATCTGTACAGAACGGAACACGGCCAGCCGCCATTATCTGGATTCGTTTTTTCTCAAACATAAGATACACCTGGAGCCGGCCTTTGAGTTGGGCACCATGGAGCTGATCATGCCTTATGCGGAAAGAAACCTGGGCATCGGCATTGCGGTCCGCGATGTGGCGCAGGAACGCCTTGAGCAGGGAACCCTGGTGGAGATCAATACGAAAATCCAGATGCCGAAGCGGCAGATCTGTGTGATCAGGCGCAAAAAAGGCCGAATTTCCAAGGCGGCGGAGGCCTTTCTGGACATTATTCTGCCATAACTGATGGTTATAATACGCATAAGAATATTTCATTTTACTTATGGTAACGCAAGGGGTAAAATCGTTACTGTACGAAAAATGAAAGGATGATTTGATTTTGAAAAAAGGCTATTTATATATTGTCGTCGCGACGTTGTTTTTCAGTTCCATGGAGATCGCCCTCAAGAGTGTGTCAGGCCAGTTTAACGCTGTGCAGATGAACCTGACCCGCTTTCTGATCGGCGGTCTTGTTTTAATTCCCTTTGCGCTGCGGATGCTTCGGAAAAGGGCGGAGCATCTGGATGGAAAAAGCCTGCTGCATTTTGCGGGACTGGGCTTTCTGGGCGTGGTCGTCAGCATGACCTTTTATCAGCTGGCGGTGGAAAACGCCAACGCCTCGGTGGTGGCAGTGCTGTTTTCCAGCAATCCGGTGTTTGTGCTGTTTTTCTCGGGCATTATCCTGCACGAGGTCATTCAGAAAAACCATGTGGCGGCCATGGTGCTGGAAATCCTTGGGATTCTGGTCATTGTCAATCCGTTTTCCACTTCGCTGAACATCGCGGGGGTGGTCATGGCCATTCTGGCGGCCGCGGCCTTTGCTTTGTACTCGGTTTTTGGCAAGAAGCAGTGTAACCGCTACGGCGGCGTGGTGGTGACCTGTGGCAGTTTTCTGTTTGCCAGTCTGGAAATGCTGGCGCTCATCGGCCTCAGCCATGTGGGGCCAGTGGCGGAGCTGCTGGCTGGCAATGGTCTTTCCCTGTTTGCCAATATTCCGCTGTTTACGGGCTATACGGCGTCCAATATCCTCACCATGCTGTATATCTGTATCGGCGTGACAGGCGGCGGCTACGCCTTTTATTTCATGGCCATTGAGGAAACCTCAGCCAGTACGGCGTCGCTGGTATTTTTCTTTAAGCCGGTGCTGTCACCCATTCTGGCGGTGCTGATCCTGCACGAGGCCGTGCCGTTTAACATGGTCATTGGGGTACTTCTGATCCTGGCCGGTTCCATGACCAATCTGCTGCCGGCGTTTACGCGCAAGGAAAAAAAGCCAGTGTCCTTAAGCGCGGAACAGGGCCGTTCCTAGCCTGTTTTATAAAGTCTGAATTTTGAAGCCACAGAGAAACCCTTAAATTCTCTGTGGCTTTTTTCAGGTTAAAAACGCATTTTAATTTAGAATTATTCTTGACAAGCTCTTTTCATCGTGTTAAGATACACTCATCAAATAGTTAGAAAAAACTAACAAAAATAAATTTTATTGAAAAGAGGTATCAATATGAAAAATTTAATTGGCAAAGAATTGATCGATTTTGAAGTGCAGGCTTATCATAACGGTGATTTTAAAACCGTCACAAAGGAAGATGTCCTGGGCAAATGGGGCGTGTTCTTCTTTTATCCGGCAGATTTTACCTTTGTGTGCCCCACAGAGCTGGCGGACGTAGCGGACAATTACGAAGAATTTAAAAAGATCGGCTGCGAAATTTATTCGGTTTCTGAGGATACCCATTTTGTACATAAAGCGTGGGCGGACACCACCGACACCATCAAGGGATTGCCATACCCGATGTTAGGCGACCCGGCCGGCGTGCTGGCAAAATTCTTCGGCGTGCTGGTCAAGGAAGAAGGACAGGCGCTGCGCGGCACCTTTGTGGTGGATCCGGACGGCGTGATCAAGGTTTATGAAATTCATGACATGGGTATCGGACGTAACGCGGAAGAGCTCCTGCGTAAGGTTCAGGCCGCTCAGTTTGTAAGAGAACACGGCGACCAGGTCTGCCCGGCAAAATGGAAGCCAGGCGAAGACACACTGACACCAAGCCTGGACTTAGTCGGCAAGCTGTAGGAAGCAGGAGGGCGCCATGGATAAGATTTATGACTTGATTATCATCGGCGGCGGTTCCGCCGGACTCTCGGCTGGTATCTATGCTGCCCGGGCCATGCTCGACACATTGATTATTGAGAAAAACCAGCCGGGCGGCCAGGCTGTGAATACGGCGGAGGTGGTGAACTATCCCGGTATCCGCCGTACCACCGGCCCCAGGCTCATGGACGAAATGCACAAGCACGCCATGGATTTCGGCGCAGAGTTTACCGTGGCCGAAATCGAGCGTGTGGACCTTGACGGGGAAGTAAAGGCACTGCACACCAGCCGGGGCACCTATAAAAGCCGGGCGGTCATCATCGCCACCGGGGCCTCTCCGCGCAAGATCGGCTTTGCCGGCGAGAAGGAATATACCGGACGCGGCATAGCCTACTGCGCGACCTGTGACGGCGAATTTTTCAGCGGCCTTGACATCTTTGTGCTGGGCGGCGGCTTTGCCGCGGCTGAGGAGGCTGTGTTCCTGACCCGCTATGGCCGAAGCGTGACCATTGTGGTGCGCGAAGACGACTTTACCTGCGCCCAGATGGTGGCGGACAAGGTGCGTGAGCATCCGGGCATTGAGGTGTGGTACAACACTGAGGTGAAGGAAGTGAGCGGCGACGACTTTCTGAAAAAGGCTGAGTTCTTCAACAACAAAACCGGCGCGGCCTTTACCTATGAAAGCAAGGACGGCAAACCCTTTGGCATGTTTGTGTTTGCAGGCTATGAGCCGGCCACCCAGATTTTTAAGGGTCAGGTGGACATTGACGCAGAGGGCTATATTCCCACCAATGACCGCATGGAAACCAGTGTTCCCGGCGTGTACGCCGCGGGCGACTTAAGGCCTAAGGAGCTGCGACAGATCGTCACCGCGGTGGCCGACGGCGCCATCGCGGCCACCGCGGCGGAAAAATACGTGGCGGCAGAGCGGGAACGCCTGGGCCTGGCAGCGCCGGAGCCTAAGGCAGCTAAAACGCCGGCAGCACCAGAGCCGGAAGCGGAAGCGCCCCAGGGCCCGGACGATGGCTTTATTCCAGCCGCCATGAAGGGCCAGCTCAAGGAAATCTTCGCGAAGCTCGAGCGCACCGCCCGGGTGGTGACCATCATCGACCCGGCTGTGCCAAAGACTCTGGAAATGCAGGGCTTCTTAGAAGAAGTGGCAGCCCTCAGCGACCATATCCGGGTGGAGGCTTATCCAAAAGGTGAAAAGCCAGAGCTGGAAGCCGCCATGCACCTCGATAACCTGCCGGCAGCGGCCCTGTTTGATCCAGAGGGCCAGTATTCCGGCGTCAAGTTTACCGGTATCCCCGGCGGCCATGAAATGAATTCCTTTGTTCTGGCGGTTTATAACTTTGCCGGACCGGGCCAGGCAGTGGATGAGGCGCTTGTCAAACGGATCGAAGCCATTGACCATCCGGTGAATGTCCAGATCTGTATCTCCCTATCCTGTCATTTCTGCCCCGATGTGGTGGCGGCCTGCCAGCGCATCGCTCTACTGAACCCGAACATTCAGGCGGAAATGATCGACACGGCCCTTTTCCCAGAACTCAAGGAAGCGTATAAGCTCATGAGCGTACCGGCCATGATCCTCAACCAGCGGGATGTGGTCTTTGGCGCAAAGAAGATGAGCGAAATCGTAGAAATTTTTGAAAATCTGAAAAACTAAATCATTAAATCCTCCGTAAAGGCGGCCTTCGGGCCGTCTTTTTTCTTTTTTGAACTTTTTGGCTGGAGTGTGAGCAGACCCCGATCCGCAAGCGTATCCTGAACGGCTTTTCTGGTAAAGACTCAGGCGCACATACCGTCTTAAACCCTTCGGTTTGCCTAAGCATCAACTTCAGTAATATCGGGACAGAATCAGTAAAAAAAGTGAAATGGAATTTCGGTTTTGTTAGACTTATTATAAAGGTAATCAATAGTGGCAAATTGGCGCTTGCCACAAATATAAAGAAAATAAAAAGGTAGGAAAAATGAGAGAAAAGAGTAGAAAAAGTATGAAAACAAGGCTTCTGGCCCTGCTTCTGGTTTTCTGCATGACATTCCAGATGGTTTCATACAGCCCGGGGAATGTGGTGCGGGCTGAGGGCGAGGACGCCGTGGTGGGCGAAAGTGAAGCCTTGAACGATGACGGGCTCAGTCTGCCCGAAGAGATTAACCCGGTAGAAACCACAGAGGAGACTCTGGCAGATATTCCTGAAGAGGAGGCCGCTCAGCCCACTGACTGGACTGAGCAGACCGAGCAGACCGATGATTTGAAGCTGACTCTGGCAGGGATCACCTATCAGAAAGGTGATGAAGAACCAGCCGTCATCGAGCCCGTGGAGAATAAATGGGACCTGTCGGCCCTTTTACCCAGGGATAACGGAAAGCTTCATTTTACCTGGCAATATCGGTTTGAAAATGACCAGGACATCGCAGAGGGCGATACTTTTACCATTTGTCTGCCTCAAAATGAAACGGGAATGCCTTATATCCTTTTGGAGGATACCGAAAAACCTGTTTCAGTGTCAGATGAAAATAATAATACAATTGGCAGCTATGAGATTAAGGATAATGCGGTGACCTTTACTCTGGCAGGGGGAGCAGCGAATACTGGAAGTCTGGAATTTGCCGGTGCTCTGAACGCCGAAGCCCTGAAGGCAGATGAAACCACAAACGCTATCCTTGCGCCCCAGGGAGAAGCAGGCGGACAGTGGCAGTTTGTGCTGCCCGGAAAAGCTGCACCGGAGCCAATCCCAACACCAGAGTCCACGCCTGCTCCTGAACCGGAAAAAGAAAATCCGGTGATGAATGGGTTGAAGGCGTTATTTGGCGTGCAGAAAGCAGCGGCGCCGGCAGGGCCGCAGGATGTGACGGATAATGAGAATGATTTGAAATTGGACATTGGTTATATTGATTACATTTCCCCTGATGGTATTACCCAGTCCTTTTCACCTGAAGGAACTCCGCCGACTATTGATATGTCGAAAGTCAAGTATGAAGCAGGCGGTTATTTTAACATGGGCGTCAATTTCAAATTTTTAGATTTAAAACCCGGCGATACAAACCGTTCCATCAAAGGCGGCGATTATTTTATCTATGATATTTCAAAGTATTTTAGTATCAATGATGAAAATATTATCGATAAGGATCAGACCCTGGCCCAAGGCGGGACTCCAATAGCTAATTATAAAATTACAAGAAAAACAGATGGCGGATATGAACTGAAAGTAATCTTTACCGACATTGTCGCCAATGGAAATTATACCACCATCGAAGGAAATATTGCTGTAGGTTTACAGCTAGCAGACCGTGGAAATGATAATGGAAATCCAGTTACGATACCGTTGGACATTCAGGGAACGCCGAATCCCGACTCAGTCATAACACTTCCGCCTAAAACACCGTTGATTGACGGCGTAAAAAAAAGCGGCATTTATGATCCGGAAACAGGTGAAGTGGTTTGGCAGTTAGCTGTCGGTACATCGGAAAAAAGTGCTGGTGCCAGCCTTGCAGATGTTAAAATCATTGAAAAGTTTCCTGCTGGTCTGACATTGGCCAATATAGTAAGCGGAACTCTGGAAGATGGCACTCCGTTGGAGTTTAGCAAGCAATCTGACGGAACTTATGCCTTTACATTTTGGGAAACAGACGATACTAAGACAGCGCCGAAGGCCCCGGCGACTATCACGGTCAGGACAAAGGTGGCAGACAGTGTTTATGAACAATTAAAAGATAACACGGGAGCGGCCAGCGCAACTTTGACCAATGATGTTGAGATCGCTATGGATGATGGTGCTGGGATTAATCTTGGTGAGAACAGAACCGCCAGTGCGCCGGCCACTATCTATAAATCCGGTATCGAAAAGCATGGCGTACAAATCGGCAGTGATACCATCAAATGGTATATCACCATCAACGATACCGGAGACGGAAACCCGAGAAATAATATTTATCAGGCTATAGTAACCGACAAGCTCTCTTCGGGTTTACAGTTTGATCCTTCAGGAACTGTTACGATCACTAATATTGATAAAAATCAGGCCGTCGGTTTTACATATTGGAATGGTACTGGTACGGAACCGCAAGGGAACTACTACACTTACACGGCGCCTGTTTCAGATGCTGAGGGAGGCAGGATCGTCTGGTATTTTAAAAATCCGGAAACCCTTAAAAATGCTTATCAAATTGAATTTGACACAAAAGTAGAACTGCCAGATAAAGATGTAGATTACGACCCGGATAATATGCCGGAAAGCTTAAAAAATGAAGCTTATATGACCGCCAGCTGGCCCCATGGTACGGAGCCAGGGACAAGTATTGAGTATGGTTTTGGCCCTATCGGTTCAGACTTTAATGTGGCTTATGTGGATAAAATCGTACAAGCAGACCAGGAAACCGGTTTTATCGACTGGACCATCCACCCCAGCACGCATCTGCCGTCGGAACACTTGAACGGCACTAATGACAGCGCAGTACTTACCGATAGGATTACAATAGAAGATCAGGATTTTCAGACAGGGACTCTAAAGGTTTATGATGAAAGCAATAAGGAATTGGCAGAAGTAGACGGCGTGAAGATAGTAGAGCCTTCTGCTATAAATGACAATAAGTTTACGATCACCATCACTGGTGAAAGTCTGAAAAAATTGAATGATCTGACCATAAAATATCAGACTAAAGCTAAAAAGTATTTCAAAGAAAATTATACTAATCATAAATATACTAATACTGTCAATCTGGCTGTACAAGACGGCAATACAATCTTTAGCAGCGCAGATAGTGCAGAAGTTACCTTCCCCAATAATTTCCTGAAAAAAACTACTGCATACGATGATAACACCGGAACAATGATTTATACTATTCTGGTGAATGACAGCAAGATGAACATGGATACGCTCTCTGTCACCGACGATTTAAATAATTTGGTAACCACCTTTACAAAAGAGGATGGATCAACAACAGAAATCACAGGATTGGCGGATAAAGAGAATAATGCTATTTGGACAGTTGAAAACCTGCCAGAAACCATCATGGTAGATGGAGAGAAGAAAGCTTTATCAAATGCCAATGTAACACTTAAAAATGAAAATGGAACTATCAAGCTTGATAAAACAGCGGCAAGCAGCTCATCTTACCAATTTGACATTAAATTAAAACTGACCGACGAGGCAAAGAAGAAATATCTCGGCGCGTCAGACTGTACCGTCAGCACAAAAAACACTGTTACTGCAAAAACACCTCAATTTAATGAGGACAATGAATTTTCGGTAGAATCCATTGGAAACGGACAGGGACAGATCATTGAAAACAAGCTGGCGGACAAAAAGAACATTACAGCAGAAGACGTTAAAGGACAATATGACTGGCAGATTGTTATTAACCCCAACGCTGTGCAACTAGTAAAGGAGGATGGCAACGACGCTATCACAGCGGTGATTCAGGATACCATTCCAACAGGTATGGAGTTTGACATTGCCTCGTTGGTTTTAGAAAAAAAAGTAAGTGGAAGTTACAGTTCTGTAAGCTTGGATAAAACACAAGACATTGCCATCAAAATGGAAGGCGGCAGTACAGTTTTACAGATTACTCTGCCAGATACTAAATCTGCGTATAAGCTAAAATACACCACCAATATTGTTGCGCCTATCGATAGCGGAAAAGTTACCAACAAGGCCGAGCTAATTGTAGACGGAAAGACCTCCAGCAGTTCCAGCCAGGAATCCAGTGCAGATAGAAGTTCCTGGGCGCATTTGGAAGGCTTTGCCAGCTATACCTTTGTCAAATACGACGCTACCGCAGGAATAACCTTCCCGCTGCAGAATGCCAAGTTTGGTCTGTATATGGAGAACAACTGCAGCACGCTCAAAAACATCTATGTCTCCGATGAAAATGGAAATGTTCAGTTCTTTGGACTGCAGCCAGGTGAAACCTATTACGCAAAAGAGCTGGAAGCGCCGCAAGGGTATCAGCTGGATGCAAGTGTTAAAACAGTTAGTATCGAAGCAGATAAAGGTGGGCAGACAGTTGACTCTGATCCTGTAAAAAATGACCGTAACGCCGGCGGTGTGATGGAAATTACAAAGCAGTTTAATCAAGCAGACAACAATCAATTTACAAATAAAGATTTACAGTCCACCTTCGAGCTGTATCTGTATCCCTTTGCTGAAAAAGGAGACACCGCCAAAAAAACCAAGGTATTTGTAACGGCTAATGGTGGAGGATATTCCTACACCGGAACTGAAATGGGCGGCACGGCAGACAATGGTATTGCAATTCAAAACGCCCAAGATGGCCACCTGAAAATTGAGGGTCTCCCATGGGGAACTTATGGATTAATCGAAAAGGAAGCGGCTGATGGCTTTGTCACCGACGCAACTGAAAGAAAGTTTGTTGTGATAGAAAAAACAGGCAGCACCCCAAATTTTGAAATAAAATATGGAGAAGGTTTTAATAAAACGAGTGGTAAGTTGGATCCTGTAATTAACGGTTCAACAAAAATCTTAATTGAAAAGAAAGACGAAAAAGGCCAGTTTTTATCCGGCGCGCATTTAGTGATTGCAACAGAAGCGGTTACGGAACAAAACAGTGATAAAATTGTTAAAAATCCGATTGATGGCCAGGAATATAGCTGGATTTCAGCGGGAGAGGTTAAAGAAATCACAAACCTTCCTGCAGGTACTTACTATCTCTGCGAGATTGACGCGCCGGGAAGTGTAACAACCGTTGGTAAAGCAAACGCCATTCTATTTACGCTAAAACAAGATGGTAAGCTGACAACCGGTGAGGGTATTACAGAAGATACCATTACCATGGTTGACAAAACTAACAAAATTACCATCAAAAAGCTGGACCAGCTGGACAGCCGTGTACCGGGGGCGACCATCGAGCTTCAGGAAAAAAAGGATGACGGTAGTTATACTGTTCCGGATGCTCATAATAAAAGTAATGGTAGAGACAACGAGTGCTGGGTTCGCACCACAGATGCAGATAACGATCTTGTTTTTGAAGGCCTGCAGCGTAATAAAGAATATAAAATTGTCGAAACTGGCACTGCCCCCAGCGGCTACCTGTCAGCTAAGGAAATCACCTTTATCATGGGTGATGACAATAGTGTAAAAAATGTAGTGCTGAATAATACGGGCATGGAGAGTGCGCCAGATAAATATAAGAATATTAACAGCGGCACTACTTTCACTCTTCGGGATGAACGGATTTTAGGCCATGTCAAGTTCCTAAAACTAGACGAAAATAAAGATGAAAAAGGCAATCAAAAACCACTTGCAGGGGTCACCTTCGATTTATATGAAGATGTAAATCAAGATGGTAAGTACGATAATGGAGATAAAAAGATCAATAAGGATAATGATCACTTTGTTTCCGCCCTAGATGGTAAGGTAACGACAGTTGGTAGCGGCTTAATTAACCCGCAGACAGGAATGGAATTTTTAAATGGCATACTTGAGGGAACATATTATTTTAAAGAGGTTGAAACGCTTCACGATTATGTCCAGCCGGAAGATTTGATTACAGCGTCTGTGAAAATTACAGAAGGTAACCGATATACTTGGACAACGGTTGGAAGCAATACAGAATATTTTGTCAATACGCTATCCTCGATTACCAACACGCCAATTAAATGCGACGTAACCCTGGAAAAAACTGATGTGGAGACTGGAGCTGCAGTCAATGGTGCGGTCTACGGGCTTTATACAGATGAAGATTGTACAACATTAGCCCAAGGCGGCCCAGTCAATGATAAAAAAGACAGAACAGCCACCACGCTGAAAAAAGATGAATCAATTCAATGGACGGATTCGAACAGCACCACTTACACACATCAAATGACGGCAGAAGGTCAGGCATGGTTCTGCGATGTGGGCAGAGGAACGTACTGGATTAAGGAAATCACACCAGCGCCGGGCTATACCATCAGCGATCAAGTGATCGGGCCAATTACCATTGATAATAACAGCAAAGGAGTAACAATAGACCTTAACACAACATCAACTATCACCGATGAACAGACAAAAATCGAAATCGCCAAAATAAAAGTGGGAACGACCGAAAATTTATCCGGTGCAGAATTAAAGCTGACCGGGAAATTTGTGGATTCGGTAGATACAGCTAATGGTATTACCTGGACGACCAACAGTGATCAATTTAAAGTATTTTCCGGAAAGCTGATTGCCGATGAAGTCTACACCCTGACCGAAGTAACCCCGCCCGCAGGCTACGAAAAAGCCGCGGATGTGAAACTGAAAGTCGACGCGTCGGGGCAGTTGTACGCCAGCACAGATGGCGGCACAAACTGGCAGAAGGTTAATAATAACCAATACCACTTAAGCGACAATCCAGTGGAAGTATCTTTTGATAAAAAAGACCAGTATGAGCAGCCGGTAACCGGAGCAACGCTTGCCATTTACAAGCTGGGTGCCAGTGATAATCCAGAGGGCGATGCCATCGAAACCTGGACAACCGACCAAAACAGCCACGTGGTCAGCACGAAGCTGAGCATGGGACAAAAATACCGTTTGACAGAGGAAAACACGCCAGCAGGCTACACAACGGCCGCAGCCATTGATTTTACCATTACCGATGACGGAAAAATCAACAGTAGTGGAACCCTGAGTGAAACCCTCACGATGACCGATGACCGTATTATGGCGCATGTACAACTGGCAAAAACGGATACCAGCAATCAGCCAATCGGCGGTATGCAGTTTACACTGTACAAACAGATTGGAGATGCGCCTGATCTTAAAGATGGCAGCAATGGAGATAGTGCGATTACGTCCTTTACCCTGGATGCCGCTGGCGTCTGGAAAAGTACAGAACAAACGGCAGAGAATTCGGATACGAAGCAAAAACTGAACGAAGGACTGGCCATAGGAAAATATTATTTCCTCGAAACCGACGCCACCGACAGCTATTATCTGCCGGCCGATATGGCCGGGCGCGTGACATGCTTTGAAGTAACAGAATCACAGGATAAAAAGACAATTGAGACAAGTGCAAAAAATGCACCGATGACCGCTGGGGTTACCCTCAAAAAGGTTGACGCTGAGAGCAAAGCCGCAGGTCTTGCAGGCGCGCAGTTTACTCTGACGCGCGTAAAAGACGGAACGGGAAATACGGTATCGGAAGCAGAAACAATCATTTCAGACAGCAATGGGACTGTCAAAGCAGAAAACCTGAAAAAAGGACACTATACCCTGAAAGAAACAGGTGCTCCAGAAGGCTATGACCTCGGAACAGAACCCTTTGAGTGTGAATTTGACGTTACCGACGCAGTTCAGGACAAGACACTGACCATCGCGGAGAATGCGGCCAACGATAATGCCTTTAGCTTAAGCATTACAGAGAACCAGAGCGCGGTAATCGCTGAAGGAGTTGCCAACACCCGCAAACCCGCCAGCTTTATTCTGGAAAAAATCGACAGCCAGAATGGCGATACAAAGCTGAGCGGCGCGAAATTTGAAATTTATACCAAAACTACAGAAGATTTTGCAGGCGACAATGGCAAAAAGCCAGTCTTAACCGCGGAAACCGGAAAAACTTATGACTGTTCGCAAACGAATATAACAGGAACTGATGGCACGGAGGGTCAGCTTGCGCTCAACAATCTGCCCTGGGGCGATTACTGGATCATCGAGACCGTGCCGCCGGCAGGCTATCAGCTGCCAGCGGACAATACCGCTAAAGCTTTTACCGTGGGGGCAACTGCCCTTGAAGTAAAATGGGTGAGTGATGCGGCCATTACAAACGCCCAGAACAGCCTGACATTAAAGAAAACAACAATGGATGGCAATATGCCTTTGTCTGGTGCTAAGCTTAAAATTGCAACGAGTGATGGGACGCCGGCAGCCGAAGCTGTTTTAAATCAAGCTGCGGATACCTGGACTATTACAGGTGCCCTGACCGCTGGTACAGAATATTTCTTATATGAAGAAAACGTGCCGGAGGGTTATGAAACCCCGGCGCTTAAAAACAGCGATAATAGTTATCTGGCAAAAATTATGATGGGTGCAGACGGAAAAATAAGCATTACAGAAGATAACACCCAGAATGGTCTGGTGAAAACAGGAGATGACTCAACTAGCCTGACCATTAAAAACCAACCCATCGAAGTTGCCTTTAATAAAACCGATATGGACGGAGCTGCGCTGAATGGCGCGGAATTTGAAATCACAGGTAATTTCTCTGATGGAACAAATTCTGTTAAAATTACAGACAGCAGCGCGGCCACTGCCCTCAGCGCCAAAATGGTCGCGGGCAGGCAGTATACCGTCACCGAAACCACACCGCCCAAGGGATATAAAAAGGCCGCTCCATTTACCATCACCGCCAATATCGACGGTACAATAACGCCGTCTGAGGGATCAGAAAGCTATGTCTCGGTTGTGCAAAACGATCAGAACAATACAGTTACTCAGATCACTGTCAAGGATGATCTGGTCAAGACAATGATCAAAAAAACCGATGAGGATGGAAATCTGATAGGCGGTGCGGAATTTAAGATCACCGGTAAGTTTAAAGATGCACCTGATGTCGAGACATCACAGATTGTCAAACCGACAGCCAACAGCGCGGCGGAAATTCTGAACCTGATCGAAAGCTCAAACAAAGACAATCCCGACCATGTTTATAAATTGGAGGAAATCCGCGCAGCAGACGGTTATCAAAAGGAGGAAAGCGAAGCCCAATTCTTTATCTGTCCTCAGGCTAAAGTCCATTTTGTTTCAGGAAAGGACATACCCGGTGTGACAGATATTGACACAGACGAAATAACAATGACCTTTAAGGATACGCCTATTAAACTGGAATTAAGAAAGACTGACGAAAAAGGCGCGCTGTTATCCGGCGTTACCTTTAATCTGACCGGGAAATTTGCGGATAATCCGGGTGAAACGATCACGAAATCGCTCACCAGCGATAACGGGACCTATAATCTGGATACCCAGATAGTGGCCGGAGAGACCTATAAACTCAAAGAAACAGCTGCGCCGCCGCAATACCAGGTTTATGAAACAGAAGTCGAAATTAATGTGAATGACAATGGAAAAACATTGACGATTATTGGGAACCATGAAGGAATCAGCATTAGGGATAATGTTATTACTTTCCAGAATAAGCTTAAGCTGGGCAGCATTGTCTTTACGAAACAGGCTGTAAATAACAGCGATGACCAAAATCCGACCAATCTGCAAGGCGTAACATTTGGTTTATACAGCGATGCCGACTGCAAGAAGTTTAAAACGGCTGCGGTCAGCGGTGCTGACGGAAAGGTCGAATTTAAGGATATTTCGGCAGGTGAATACTACATCCAGGAAATGACACAGGCTGGAGATGTAACGCAATATTACAAAGCCAATAAAGTAGTTTACAAAGCCAATATTGACGGCAGCAAACCGGGAAATACTGGTGAAGTATACAGCATTGAACCCGAAACCATTATCAACACTGCCATCCGTGGCAGCATGACACTCAAAAAGATAGACGACACCTTTAAGACAACAGGCGCGGATGGAAATGAAACAGATCTTGTACTCAGCGGCGCGCAGTTTGCTGTGTGTTTGCAAGGTACTAAAACCGTAGTAGCTGCTATTATTGAAAAGAGCGGAGCCTCTGGAGAATACGGGCTTCAGTCCACCGATCAGCTGGCCCTGGGTGACGGATACACCGAAGAAAAACTGAATCGCTTTGGCATTCCATACCTTTACGAGGGAGAGCTGTTAGCTGGCGAATATGACGTCTATGAAACGGCAGCGCCAGGCGGTTATCTCCAGCCGGGCGAAGCAGTGGCAGCACTTCATATTGCAGAACTTATAACGACTGTCGATGGAGAAGAGACCACGCAGGCAGTTATTACAAACACAGTCCGCCGAAGTTCAGTATCCATCGAAAAACAGATTGAAACCACAGCTGACGGCACGATTGATGTAAAAACCAAGAATGCCGGAGCGGGATATCAGTTTAAACTGGAACGTATAAAGGAAGCGAATGGAGCAGACCTGCGGTTTGGTTATACTGGAACAGCAACAACCGGAGAAGATGGAAAAGCCATTTTTGACAATGTTCCAGTTGGACAGTATCAAATCACTGAGATTTTGGTTGAGGGCTTAACTGAGCCATATGTGATGCCGGTTGCCCAGACAATTACCATCCATGAGGACGGAAGTGTGGACAACGGCGATAAACAGAATCAGTTTATCAACCGCCTCAAACGAGGCACCATCTCTGGTGTCAAAATTGACACCGACACAAAACAAGGCGTCACTTATCCGGTTAAAGGCGCGGTCATCGGGCTGTTTAAGGACAGCCAGAAGGTAGCCGAAGCCACCACCGATGAAAACGGCGCGTACCGTTTCGATAACATTCCCTATGGCAGCTATACCTTAAAAGAAATCACTGCGCCGGAAGGCTATGTGCTCAACGGTAGCCAGACAATTGATATCAGTATCACAGAAAACGGGCAGGAAATAATGGCCAGTGCGGCTATCAATAACAGTCCGGCCACAGGCAGCCTCAAGCTGGTGAAAACCAACGCGGATGGCCAGAAGCTGAGTGGTGCGGAATTTACGCTGACAGGTAAGAACCGCTACGGCGACGACATCACACCAATTGTCAAAACCACTGGCACAGACGGCCTTGCTGTCTTTGACAGCCTGACGCCCGGCGCGTACACTCTGACTGAAACCAGACAGCCCGCAGGCTATGAGCGCCTGGCTGAAAGCCTGGATGTCAGCGTGACTGTCGGCCAGGACAATATCGTACAGGTCAGCGCTGTTCAAAATGGAGAAGTGCTGAAGCCTGATGAAAACAGCCAATACACGCTTGTCAACCAAACGGCTGAGATTGTCTTTAACAAGACCGGCCACACTGGTGAGCTTTGCGCGAACGGTGACAACGCCGATGAAATTTTAGGCGCTTCCAAACCGCTCGAGGGAGCAAAATTTGGCCTGTACACGCAGGATAATCAGCTGGTACAGGAAACGGTCAGCAATGCCGGGGGCCAGGTAGTATTTGACCATATTACCCCAGGTACCTATTTTGTGAGAGAGCTGGAAGCTCCGCACTGCTACAAAGTGGACGAAACTGTCTATCGGGCAGTAGTGGATGAAACCGGCCGGTTCCAAGGCCTCAAGACCGCAGACGGCAGCGATGTGAAAGACAATACTGTTCTGGACGACGCAGTGCGCGGTCAGATCAAGCTGGTCAAGGTTGATGAGCAGGATCCTACCAAACTGCTTCCAGGCTCCACCTACGGGCTCTACAAACGAGTTGAAAAGACAGAGCCGCAGAGCAGAAGCACCTTTGCCCGGTTTTTCAGAGCCGCAGCCCAATACGAGGAGGTGCTTGTCGCCACTGCTGTGACCGATGAAAAGGGCGAAATCCTTTTTGACGGTTTGATCACCGGCGTGGAATACATCGTCAAAGAGTTAGCAGCCCCGGATGGCAGCCAGGTTTCAAAAAAACCCATTACAGTTAAATTCAAACTGGAAAGAGGCAGCCTGGAACCCGACATTGAAAGTTTTGACAACGGAGAAGGAACTGCGGCCCTCGACAAGGACGGCAATGTTGTCTGGTATGAGCCGCCGATCATGGTAGAGGTATCCAAAAAAGATATCAATGAAGAAATGCTGTCCGGCGCCAAGCTGCGCATAACCGATGAAAACCACCAGCCCATTGAAGGCTTGAAAGAATGGACCTCCAGCAGTGAGGCCATGCTCATCAAGAACCAGCTTCACGCAGACAAGCAGTATTATCTCGAAGAAATCGAAGCGCCGGACGGCTATACCCTGGCAGAACCGATTCCCTTCAAAGTAACAGTCAAAGACGTGGGCCCAGGTGAAAACTTCACCGACAAGCTGGTGATGACCGATGTGCTTACAGCGTTCTACATCAGCAAAACCATCATCAACGAAACGAACGAGCTGCCTGGAGCAGTTCTGGCGGTTTACAATACCGAGGAGGATGGCAGCATTGCCCGTGACGAGGCGGGAAACGAAGTCATCGCACAGACGATCACAGGCGAAAGCCTGAGCTGGACCTCCGGCACCGAGATGAAAAAGATCGAGGGCTTGAAGACTGGCACCTATGTTCTGCGGGAAACCACCGCGCCGGACGGCTACGAGGTCGCGGAGGAAATCACCTTCACTCTCATGCCAGACGGCACCGTGACCGTGGGCGGCGAAGCCTGCGAGGGCAACATTGTCCGCATGCAGGATAAACCAGCTGAGCAGACAGAGACGCCAGACGTCACAACACCGCAGCAGCCCAATACACCGGAAGGCTCCGCAGGAGCCGCCACCGGTATCTTTAACGGAAGCTCCGGCTTCTGGGGGATCATGGCCATGCTGGCCGTGGCTGTGCTCGTGCTTTGCGGCACCCTGGTCCTCCGGAAAAAACACCGTTAAGACAGTAAATGAGAAAAACAGAAACAAATAAAAACAAGGGAAGCCGCACGGCTTCCCTTGTTTTTTTGGATAAATCAGAAAAAAGTATGAATTTTTTGCGCCCGTCAGCTATTGATGGCAGGCAGTAAGAAGCCCCCCGGATAAGAGTATCCGGGGGGCTTCTATAAAATATATGAAAGGTTAGGATCAGGCTTCTTCAACAATGACTTCGGCCTCGGGAGCGTTGCGCCGGACCGATTCGATGCCCTTCAGGCAGCTGCCCTTTTCTTTATAGCCGGCGGAAACAGCAATGATCTCGCCGTTGCTGGCCTTTAGGTGGAAGCGGTATTTACCACCCTTATCCTGGTACATCTCAAACTTTGGATTTTTCGCGGGGACAGGCTCCTTGGCGGTCTGATCCTCCAGGTGCGCGCCTTCCGCGTTTTTGCGGACAGATTCGACGCCGTGCTTGCAGGTCGTCAGGCTGGAATACACCTCAGACGTTGCGATCACCTCGCCATTTCTGGCTTTCAGATGAAAGGTATAACCGGACTTAACCGGTTTGATAACAAATTTTCCCATGACAAAAACCTCCCGGGCTCAATTTTAAACGAAACAAATGTTTAATTAAAGTATACCACAGGAGAGAAAAGCAAGAAGAACGTTTTCAGTAGAAAGGGAACGGTTTCGGTAAAAAAGAAACCCGCCCGGCTGTGTCAGCGGGCGGGTTAAAGCCTTACCGTTCGGTTCCCAGAAAGAACAGCGCCACGGTGCCGGGACCGGAGTGTGCGCCGATGACCGGATCCACCCAGTTGATGACAATTTCTTTGGGGTGGTATGTTTCCTCGATCTTCTTAGCCACGTACTGGGCGTCCTCCAGACAGTCGCCGTGAGTGATGAAAATGGACTGCTCGGACGGGTTGATGGCGGTCTGGTCCAGCCGTTCTACCAGCGCGTCCAGGGAACGCTTGCGGCCGCGCACCTTGGTCACAAAGATCAGCCGGCCTTCGTTGTCCATGTGCATAACGGGTTTGACGTTTAAAAGCGTGCCGAAGATGGCCACCGTGCCGGACACACGCCCTCCGCGCTGCAGGAAGAACAGATCGTCCACCGTAAACCAGTGGCAGAGGTGCAGGCGGTTGTCCAGAAGCCAGGCATTGACGTCCTCAATGCTCTTTCCGGCATCCCGCAGGTTCGCGGCATGGTAAACCAGAAGTCCCTCGCCCAGCGAAGCGCCCAGGGTATCCACCGCGTAAATCTTGCGGTCGGGATATTTTTCTTTCAGCGCCTCAAGGGCCAGGTATCCCACCTGGTAAGTGCCGCTGAGCGCGGAGGAGAACCCGATGTACAGAACATCTTTGCCCTGCTGCAGCAGCCCTTCAAAAAGACGGGTGCAGATGTCGCTGCTGATCTGTGAGGTGGTGATTTCCTCCTTGTTGCGCATCATAGTATAGAACTGGGCTAGATCGGTGATCTCCCCCTTGGTATAGCTGTAGTATTCTTTTTCCCCGACTAAAAAGCGTAAAGACAGAATGTGCAGACCGTAACGGTCAATGATGTCCTCAGGCAGGTTGCAGGAAGAATCTGTTACAATTTCAAAGCTCATGGTTTCCCCTCCGAATGTTATTGAAGTATGCATGTTTAATAGTAGTTTTAGTTTATCATAAGGAAAGGGATTTAGCAACGCTCAACTAAAAAAACGGGCAGAGCCCGTTTTTTAATAAGATTTTTCCTTAATAATCCCTTTCCGGTAAGCCGAAATCAGCATTTCCAGGTCGTGTACCTGGGCCTGGATGGTTTTGCCGATATCCGTGTCCTTGACGCGCTTGCGTTCCAGCGTGGTTTCCACCACCTGCCGGGTGGATTTGATGTCCACGCCCTCACGGATCGCCATATCCACCGATTCAAAGGGGCGGTGGCTGATGAGGGTGAGGCCGTAGGAGTTGTAGGTCAGAGTATAGCCGGCAATGCCCGTGGTTTTCTGATAGGCCTTGGCAAAACCGCCGTCAATGACCAGCTGCTTGCCGTTGGCGCGGATGGGGCTTTCGCCCGAGCCGGCCTTGACGGGCACGTGGCCGTTGATCAGGTGGCCCTCCACCGGGTCCACGCCAAATTCCTTGAGGATCATGACCGCAATGTTCTCATTGTCGTCGATCCGGGTGTAGAAAGGCGTGTAACGCTCCTTATGCGGGGTCTTGTCGTCGATGAAGTACCGCTCAAAGGTGGCCATCTTGTCCTTGCCGAAAAGCGGGGAATCCTTGTTGCACCACAGGTACCACAGGAAATCCGACTTGTTCGGGCATTCCTCAATGTCGCCGAAATAGGCCTCCCGGGCCATCTGGTCGTATTTATCCATGAGGGAGCGGCCCGAATAATATTTGTTGTTGATCTTCTTGACCTTGAAGGTGCCGTCCTCGTTCAGCAGCACGCAGGCGTGGAACAGCAGGTTGTTGTTGTAGACCAGATACATGCTGCCCTTGGCGTACATGAAGCGGATATGCTTCTGAAGCTTTTCGCTGTGACGGAAGGTGTAGCACAGCTTGTCCACCACGATCTGCTCCTCCTCGCTCAATTCCCAGGGCTTTTCATGGTTCAGGGTGGGGAAGTTCGTGTCGTTGAGCTCGTAGACCACGCCGTCCACCTCAACGGTCTTGTTGTCCTCACTGATGCCCCTGAGCACCAGGCGGTCGTCCATCTCGTATTCGGGGTGGCGGGAGATCAGCTGGTCCTCCAGCTTGAACTGGATTATGCTGATGGCCTTGTGCATGCGGGTCATGAGCATGATTTCCGCGTCGGTCTCGATGTCGTCCGGACTCACCTTGGGGGTAAACTGCTGGCAGGGGTCTTCCCGGTATACGCGGTTGGCAAAGGTGGCCAGCGGCAGCAGGTTGATGCCGTAGCCGGTTTCCAGGGCATCCATGTTGGCGTAGCGCAGGGCGATACGCACCACGTTGGCGATGCAGGCCGCGCTGCCCGCGGCGGCGCCCATCCACAGAATATCGTGATTGCCCCACTGCATATCCAGGGAGTGGTGCTTCATGAGGGTGTCCATGACCACGTCCGGCCCCGGCCCACGGTCAAAGATATCCCCGATGATGTGCAGGTGGTCGGTGGTCAGGCGCTTGATGACGCCGGAGATCTCGATGATAAAGTGCTCGGCCCGGCCGTATTCCACCAGGCTCGCGATGATCTGGTTATAGTATTCCTTTTTGTTAAAGCGGTGCTCGTCCTCCTGCAAAAGCTCCTCCATCACATAGGCGAAATCCTTGGGCAGGGCCTTGCGCACCTTGGAACGGGTGTATTTGGAGGCGGCGGCCCGGCAGACCTTGACCAGGCGGTAAATGGTAAGCTCATACCAGTTGTCCAGGTAAGGGCCCTTCTTTTCCTTTTTAATCAAGTCCAGCTTTTCGCTGGGGTAATAGATGAGCGTGGTCAGCTCCTCCAGATCCTCAAGGCTGACCGTGCTGCCCAGCTCGTCCATGACCTTGCGGCGGATCGCGCCCGAGGCGTTCTGCATCACGTGGTTAAAGGCCTCGTGCTCACCGTGGATATCGGTCAGGAAGTGCTCCGTGCTTTTGGGCAGGTTTAAAATGGCCGTCAGGTTGACCACCTCGCCCACGGCGGTGGTGATGTTTGGAAAGTTACCGGACAGCAGCTCCAGGTATTTTTTGTTCTTTTCAAGCTCGGCTTTTGTAAAGTTTTCCATAGAATGCTCCTTAAAATTCTCTGTATTTTCACAATATTTCTGGGAACCTTTGCAATATATATACCCATTATACGCCTTTTTCATTAAAATTCCAATAGAATAAAGAAGAATTCCTTGACAATTCTTTAACGAAAGGTTGATCAAAGAAAAACTATTAATTGGTGTAAATCCAGTGGTTAAACGATTGTCACAGACCGGTTTTTATGATATGATTCATACTAAAATAGATTGATTGTAGACGGAGTTATCATGGAGAAAAAATTAATCGAAGCGGTCGAAAACATCGACGAGCCCCTGGCCATCCGCCAGGTAAAAACCCTGCTCGCATCAGGGGAAAACCCAAAGGAGATATCCAACGACCTGAATTTCGCCCTCCAGCGCGTGGCCAACCGGTACGAGAAGGGCGAGTACTACATCGCAGACCTCATCATGGCCGGCGAGCTGGTGTCCAGCCTGCTCAAAATATCCGGCATGGAATCCGAGCGCTCCAGCCGCGAGGCCCCGGCGGGCAAGATCGTGGTGGGTACCGTGTTTGACGATATCCACGACGTGGGCAAAAACATATTTGTCAGCATGCTGCATTCCGAGGGCCTTGATGTCATCGACCTGGGCACAGACGTCCCCACCGAGGAATTTATCCGGGCCATCAAAAAAGAAAAGCCCCAGATACTGGGCATCAGCGGGATACTGACCTCCGTGGTGGAAAACATCCGCGTGGTGGTGGAGGCCATCACTGCCGCCGGCCTCCGGGAGGATATCCGGATCATTCTGGGCGGCGCCATCGCGGGCAAAGAATACGCCAGATACGTGGGAGCCGACGCCTTTTCCAGCGACGCCATCGAGGGTGTCTCCATCTGCAGAGAATGGCTTACCCAGGAGTAGGAAGCCATGCGTAAAATTTTATACCTCGATATCGTAAACGACATTAAAGGAAAAATTGAAAAAGGTGAGATGAAGCCCGGCGACATCCTGCCGTCCGAGCACGAGCTGTCGGAATTTTATGACGTCAGCCGTACCACCCTGCGCAAAAGCCTGGCATTGCTGGTCAACGAGAACTATATCTACACCATACCGGGCAAGGGCAATTTTGTCTGTGAGCCCACCTCCAACCATTACCAGTTCTACTTTGACGAGGTAGACAGCCTGAAGGGGCAGATCGACGAGGTCAAGCTCATCAAGGTGGGCGTGGTATCGCCCGGGCGCCGGCTCATGCGCGAGCTCAAGGTCGGGTCCTTCGACAAGGTTATCCGCGTCCAGAAAGCCTTTTACATGGGCAAGGACGTGGTGCAGTACAGCAACATCTACCTGCCCTACCAGAAGGGGAACCCCATCGTGGAGGACGTCATCAACTTCGCCAATTTCCACGGCATCATGGAAAAGGCAAAGCTGCAGTTCCAGCTCAAGAAAAAGCTGCACATCGAAATTGTAAAACCGGCCCACGAGGTGCGGGGTTATCTGAAAATCCCGCGGGAGGAGAGCGTTTTCCTCATCTCCCAATGTATTTTGTCAGTGGAGGACGGCATGCCTATCAGCTACAATGAGTTTTATATCCGCAAGGATTACTTTTCCATCGACGCTGAAACGGTAATTTAAAAATAGAGGTAAAAGAAATGACATGGCACTTGGAATTTGAAATCTATTCAGCTGTAATCATCGGTATCATCATGGTTTACTACTACAGAGGGCCGCGGGTTCCCACCTGGCAGAACCGTATCTATGGTGCGACCCTTGTCATTTCCTTTGCCTTTATCGCCACCAATATCGCCGCCACGCTGCTGCTGGAAAACCTGACGCCCGACAACTTCGGCCTGGCCGTTTTCTTCAACAACCTGTATCTGATTTTTCTGCCCAGCATGCCCATGATGGTGCTGCTGTACGTGATTTCCATCATTTATCAGGAATTCTGGCACAAAAGGGCCCTGGTCATTCTGGTTTTTTCAATGTATTTTGTTTACTTGCTGCTGGCCCTGTCCAACCCGCTGACGCATTTTTACTTTTCCCTGGACCTGGAACACGGCTATGCCCGCGGCATCGGCAATCCCTTCAGCCATGTCATTACCATCTCCTATATCCTGTGCGCCGCAGTCGTGGCCATCTACAACCGCAAAAAGATGTCCCACTCGGTTTTTGTGGCGCTCTGCGCCTTTCTGGCACTGTCTTTGGCGGCCATCCTGCTCCAGTTCGTCTTTACCGGCTATATCCTGACCGGTGTGGCCTGCACCTGCTGTATTCTGCTGGTGCACCTCTCCACCCAGAGCAACAGCCTGGTCAGCGACGAGCTCACCGGCACCTTTAAGCGGCAGGTCTTTCTGCAGATGATCGAAATGCATCTCAAGGAGGGGAAAAGGGGCGATGTCATCGCCCTTGCCCTGCGGGATTTCAAGTTTGCCAACGAGGTGTTCGGCGTCAAGACCTGTGACCGCCTGCTCAAGGAAGTCGCCGGGTTTTTAAAGGAGCTGGCCAGCACCGGGCGGGTCTACCGCTTCGACGGCGACGTGTTCTGCCTCGCGGCCTCCGGCGGCGCGGCGAGCGCCGACCAAACTGTGGACATCATCGTGGAGCGGTTCAAAAAGCCCTGGCATTACCAGGGCATTGACTACAGCCTGAGCTGCGGCCTGGGCGTGGTGCCCGTGGGCCAGAGCGGCACCGAGACCGCCGACGAGATCGTGTCCGCCATCGACTTTGCCATTCAGGAATCCAAGCACCGCGAAAACGGTGTGGTGCGGGGCGGTGAAATCTTCAACGAGAAATTTAAGCGCAAGAACCATATCCGCTCCATGCTCACCACCGCCCTCGAAAACGACGGCTTTGAGGTGCATTACCAGCCCATTTACTCCATTCCCAAGGGGCGCTTTGCCACCTGCGAGGCGCTGGTGCGCATGCGTGACCCCGAGTTTGGCCTGATCCCGCCCGACGAGTTTATCCCCATGACCGAGGAAAACGGTATGATCGTGTCCATTGGCCTCATCGTGTTCGAGAAGGTGTGTCAGTTTGTCTCTGCCCATCCCTATACCGAAGCGGGATTTGAAACCATCGGCGTGAACCTTTCCGTGGTACAGTGTATGCAGGAGAGCCTGGCCGATGACCTCATCGCCATCATGGAGCGCTACCGGCTGCCGCCTCAACGCTTCAAGTTTGAGATCACCGAGACCGTAGCCGCCGCCTCCATGGCCACCCTTAAAAACACCATGGACCGCCTCATCCGCTATGGCTGCGCCTTTGCCCTGGACGATTTCGGCATTGGCTATTCCGGCGTCACCAACATGCTTCACCTGCCCTTCAAGATTATCAAGCTGGACAAGAGCCTGACCAGCCGCCTGGCCGGCGAGTCCCGAACCAAAATGGCCGTGGAAGCTATTATCAACCTGATCCACCGCATGAAGATGCGCGTCATCGCCGAGGGCGTCGAGGTGGCCGAGGAGGTCGAGATCCTGCGGGAGATGGACTGCGATTTTATCCAGGGCTATTATTTTTCAAGACCACTGCCCGAAGCAGCATTCACAGCCCTTGTCAAAGAAGCGGCGGAGAAATGATATGTCATCAAAACCCATCCGAAAACCAAGCGAAAAGACCGTTTATTTTGCCTGCCTGGCCGTCGTGCTCATCCTGATCGCCGGCATGGGCCTGCATGGCCTGGTCAGCGGTCAGGTACAGAACGCCCGGATCCATACCGAGCTCTCCATGAGTCTCGGGGACCAGAGCGTGGACGCTCTGCCCTCCGGCGTTTACATTACCTCTGTTTTTACCAATCTCAAGAACAATGTCAGCTATTCACCGCTGCAGATTTTTTCCATCTCCGTTCTCAGCACAGGCGTGCTGGTATTCAGCCTGGTTTATCTGCTGGTGATTTTGATCAGCCGGGTCAAAAATTATTCAAACCTGATACTGGGGGCCGTGGTGTTCCTGATCGTGCGCATGTTCAGCGTGGATATCGCTGTCACCGTCGAGGCCCTGTTCGGCGGCCCTTTTAACACCACCCTGGCCATCATCTTTTACGGCGCGACCCTGGACGCCTGTTTTCTGCTGTGCCTGACCGTCGAGGAACAGACCGCTGGCCGGATCCGGCCAGCGCGCGTGGCCATTCTGGCCGCCTATTACGCCGCTGTGCTGGCCGCCATTGCCATCGTGTCCAAAAACAGCCAGACCCTGTACCTGGAGCAGCACATCCGCCTGGGGCTTTATTATCCTCTGGCCTACATGTACTACCGGCTGTACCGTCTGGTCAAGGCGAAAACCCCGCATATCCGGCCTGCCCTCGTGGGCTACGCGGCCATCTTCACCGGCCTGTTTGCCGACACCATGTACCTGTCCGGCTGGGCCACGGCTGACATGTACATGCTGTACCCGGCCACCCTGTGCCTGTTACTCATGTGTATGATTTATATCTACTATCAGCGGGTTATCGAGGTCCGCCAGCAGGAGGCCACCCGTCTGGCCAACCTGTACAAGGAGATGGAGCAGAAAAGCGCCGACATGATGGTGAGCCAGCTCCAGCCCCATTTTATGTTCAACACCCTCCAGGCCATCCAGGTGCTGGCCCGGCGGGATACCCGGCTGGCCGACAAAGTGATCTTTACCTTTTCCAACTATCTGCGCTCAAACCTCGACTTTGTCAAGATCAACCAGCCCGTCCCCTTCGACAAAGCCCTGGTGCCGGTCCAGTGCTATGTGGACATTGAAAAAATCCGGTTTAAAAACCGTTTTGACGCCGTATACGACATCGAGGCCTCGGATTTCACGGTGCCGCCCTTATGCATCCAGCCCCTGGTGGAGAATGCGGTCAAGCACGGTGTATGCCGGAAGCCCGAGGGCGGCACAGTCACCCTGTCCACCCGGGAGCTGCCAGATTGCTATGAGGTCACCATCACCGACGACGGCGTGGGCTTTGATCCTGAAAGCCTGCGGGATAAAAAGGACGGCGGCATTTACAACGCCCGTTTCCAGCTGACGCATATGCTGGGCGCGGAGCTGATGATTGAAAGCGTGCCCGGCCAGGGCACTGTACAGCGTGTGAGGATTCCCAGGAAAGAATAGGAGACAGACATGAAAGTGATCATCGTAGACGACGAGAGCTTTGCCATCGAGGCGCTGGAATATGTATTGGAGGACATGGCGGGGGTGGAGGTTGTGGGCACCTTTGAGAACACGGCCGACGCCCTGAATTTTGTCAGATGCAATCAGGTGGACCTGGCGTTTCTGGACATTGAGATGCCCGGCTTCACAGGCATCGAGCTGGCCGGTTACCTGAAAGACGCCGCGCCCGACATCCGCACGGTTTTTGTGACGGGCTACAACAATTACGCCCAGCAGGCCTTTGACGTGGAGGCGTCGGGCTACATCCTCAAGCCCTTTACGGCTGAGCGGGTGCAGGCGGTCATCGACAAGGTCAGCCGGACCAAGTCTCAAAAGCCCCAGAATGATGTGGTTTTCCGCACCTTTGGCCGGTTCGACGTCTTTGTCAAGGGGGAGCTGCTCATCTTTAAGAGCCAGAAGGCCAAGGAGCTGGTGGCTCTGTGCGTGGATCACCGGGGCGGTGTGGTCACCATGGAGGAGGCCATCGACAAGCTGTGGGAGGACCGGCTCTATGACGAAAAGACCAAAAAGCTTTACCGCAAGGCGGTCATGATTGCCACCCACACCTTTGAGGAGGCGGGCGCGCCGGGTATTTTCCAGACGCGGCGCGGCTTGTGCTATATCGAGCGGGATAAGGTTTACTGCGACTACTACAAGCTGCTTGAGGGCGAAATCCTGCCGAAATCCCCTTTTACCGGCGAGTACCTGTTTGAGTATTCCTGGGCCGAGGAGCGCGTGCCCGAGATCTGGGAGATCCAGGAGATGGTGGAAAAGCAGGGGAAAGAGTAGAGGGACGAGGGGGAGAGGTAGAGGAGAATTGGCGCTGTCCGCGGATTAAAAACGCCTTCTCTCATGCAAAATGCGACACCTGCGGTGTGCATTTTGAAATCGACCCAGGCGTTCTTTAATCCGCGGACAGCTCAGGTTGTTGTTTGATCCGACGTCGAAACAGAGCCGGTGTGACGGAACATCGCTGCGCTCGTTCCTTAATTTTATTTTTTAAGCGATTGTCGTTCGTATTGCGGCCAATGGCTGCAATCTTCAATCAAGTTTTTCAAAGAAAAATTTGCACCAAAACTATCCACTATCAACTATCCACTGTCAACTAACTTAAGGAGTAGCGGAAGTGTAGCGTTTCCAATTGTATAATTAATCCATCGTTAAGAACAGGTCATTGTTAAGAGGCAGCAATGATTAAAAAATTTAGATGTATGGATAATACAGGAGGATTTACAAGATGAAAAAGAAAGCTTCGTTATGGATTAGTGGAATTACGACAGTGGCAATGTTGGCTGTGGCTGTTGGATCGTTTGCGGCATGGGATACGTTAAAGGGAGATGTTGGAAATGGATTAACTGTGGAAGCAGGTAAAGCAGTTACATTAACTGTGAATGATGCAACGAAGGCTACAAATCCGTTAAAGTTAGTTCCTAAAAATGCATTAAAAGATACTGGAACAGAAACAGATAGTTTAGAAGTTGGCACTTTTACGGCGAGTTTGGCTGGAGCAACTGATAAACCAAATTTAACATTAAAAACGAAAGTAAATACAGCTGGTGTGTATAATGAAGATACATTTTCTACTGCAAATAATGTGTATAAAGTATATTTAAAGGCTGATAGCAGTGGAAGTGCTACTGGAGATCCTATCGTTGTTAATGGTGAACTGACATTAAGTGATACGCCAGCTACTTACCATGTGTTTGTTGAATTTCTAGATAACAATGATGGTATTGCGAATGCTGATGAAGAAGGCTTAACAAGAAATGTAAAAGTTGAATTAGAAACTGTAAATGACACTGTTTCGTGATTCTTGAATAATAAAAACAAGTGATTGTTTGGATTATGTGTTTAGTTAGCGGTGGATATTTGTAGTTCACCGCTATTTTTGTCTTTCAAGAACATTAACATAAAAAAGAAAATCATGAGAAGAAATCTAAATTGTAAAAAAAAGACATATATTTTTATAAAGAGCGTAAGAATTTTATGGAGTATTATTTTGTGTTTGTTTTTCATTTTCGCCTTATTCTATGTTGTGTTTACGAAAATAAATCCTCATGACGCCCCTAAATTCTTCGGCTACAAACCCTACGTTATCCTAACCAACAGCATGGTCCCCACCTTGCCGGTCGGCTCGCTGGTCATCGACCATGCCATCGATGAGGATGACCCGATCCCGGAAAACACGCCCATCACCTTTAAGGCGGAGCTTCAGGGTCAGCAGGTCTTTGTCACTCACTATTTCCGTTACATTGATACCAGCGACGGTTATGACCGTTATATGACCCAAGGGGAGGGCTATCAGGAAGGCCAGTACGATGAATTTGAAATCCATCGGGAGGACATTGTTGGCACTTATGCTTTTCATATCCCGTATCTTGGCCGTATCGCCCTGTTTCTCCAAAGCCCGGCTGCGGTCACCATGTTTCTGCTCTGGGGCTTTATCCTTATGCTGGAGCACATGGTCAAAAAATGGCTGTCGGGTAAGTATCCCGAGGATGAGCAGGATCTCATGAAGCCCAGGCACCGGGTTAAAACCAGGGATGTCAAACCGCCGAAAGGCCGCTATCTGCGGGGGGAAACCCCAAGACATAGATCTGCGTCGGCCCCGCCCCTTAAACGGCCGTCTATGGACGAAATAAAGGGCTAAGATACTATTTTAAATTAAGAAATTAAAGCGGGAAAAAGGAAAAAGTGTTATAATAAAAATCGAAGATTGAACAGGAGGTGCCCTGACCGGGCAAACCAGCAAAGCGCCGTTTGCATCGTCACCTTCCACCTTCAACCTTCCACTTGAAAAAGGGTGGTGCTTCACATGACCAGAAAATGGAAAATCATAAACAGCTTGATCGCATGGCTGATTTTCTTCAGCCTGATTCAGCCTGCCTACGGCGCCTGGGATACCCTCACTGCCGAGGTCACCTTCACCGCCCAGACAGGCGTCTGGAATCCAACACCAACACCAGCAGCCAACGAGGCCCAGCCCGCCGCCGCTTCTGCCGAGGCCCAGCCGTCCGATACCCCGGCCGCCACGCCTGCCGCCGAAGCGACCCCAGACCCGGAACCTGAGCCCACTCCGGAATCCACCGGGTCAGAGGACCAGACCGTCACCCCGACACCTACCCCCGATCCCACCCCGGAATCACCCGAAACCCCAGCTCCGCCGGAAAATTCAGCCGCAGAGTAAAAAAAGACTTTACAAATCCTCGGGAATTCGTTATAATAGACAAGCATTCAAAAAGTGATCCCGTAGCTCAGCTGGAAGAGCGCTACCTTGACATGGTAGAGGTCGTTGGTTCAAGCCCAATCGGGATCACCATTAATTGACATCGAACGGCTTAATCAGCCGTTTTTTTATTGTTTAGAAATGGGATGCTTTTGGGAATATTACAAGATTGTCCGAAAGTTGTCCGATAGAGTTTAAATCAGGAATTTCAGAAGTATTTTCTTCAGGCATTTTTTTATAAAGATCATCAATCTTTGAAGCTGTTTTTTTCTTTATAACTTCCAGAACATGGGTATAAGTTCCAAGAGTAACATTGACATCAGAGTGACCTAAAAGCACTTGCACCGTCTTTGGGGCTTCACCTAATTCAAATAAGCGTGTGGCGTAAGTATGACGCAGATCATGGAATACTTTATCCTTAATGCCGGCTTTTTCATAGACAACTTTCAGCCGCTTAAGCACATTGGAACTGTCCAGATGTGTGCCGACTGGTGTGCAAAAAACAAGAGTTTCATTATCTTGGATAAGGCCCGTCGGAAGGAGCGCTTTCTTTTGAGCAGTTTTGTGTTTGAGAAGAATTTCACGTGTGCGCATTGGGATGGGAATGGTTCTTGCGGAGGTTTCTGTTTTGGGATCGGTCGTCTGACCTTCAAAAATACCCGTTTGCGGATTTTGAACATAGCTGTATGTTTTGTTGATGTCAATAAAATTTTGTTCAAAGTTGATATCCCCCCAAGTTAGTGCAAAAAGCTCACCTTGACGGGCGCCAGTATCTAAAGCAGTATTAAAAAGCGCTTCATAATAATTACCTGCACAAGCAGCAATAAAGCTTTTTTGTTCATCAAAGGTGAGAGGGTGAACTTTGCTGTGCTTTGGGGTATTATCGGCTTTTTTTCGGCTTTTAGGGATAATGACAAGTTCCGCAATATTTCGCACGATACAGCCGCTTTTAAAGGCATATCGGATGCATGGGGAAACAACCTTATGTAGATTGTGAACGATGTTGAAAGCCTTGTTTGGATCTTTTTCAATAGACTTTTCTTCATAAAGTATGTTGTACCATTTTTGCAGGTCAGCAGGTTTCAGATCCTTTAATTTGATTTTTCCAACGCGTGCCGGTTTAATATAATTTTTGTGGATGGATACATACCGGCTTGCAGTGGTGGGCTTTTTATCCACAAGGTGCACATTCATCAGCCAATCATAGCAAAAATCAGAAAATAGAGTATTGTTATCAGCGACACCTAAAGATATTTGATTTTCGTATGCTTCAACCTTTTCTTTTAGATCCTTATACTTCAAAGCGTAGATTGTTTTATCATATTTTCGCATAACACCATCCCAATGGCGATACCTAAAATACTCCCGTCCGTTTCTTTTTACTTTATCATATTTCATTCATATCATTCCTTTCGTTGTGTAGGACAATTTTGGACACAAAAGAGCCCTGATTTATTGTAAAATCAGGGCAGGTCTGATATAATGATCTTGCTTAGGGATAGTTATATCAGGCCATACCCGGTTTGCTAACTATCATGCGTCCTGCCGTCACAAACGGTGGGGCGCTTTTTTATTTCAGTAAGTTATTCAAAAATTTTAGTAAGTGGAATTTTTAAACCTTCAAAGGTTTCAGAGTTTAAAATATCTTCCAGCGTATATTCTGTAACCGTTTCTTTTTCAAAATTATGGACCGTGACCAGTTTCCCTTTAAGGCTGATGATCCAGTATTCCTTGACACCGGACATCTGATATTTATTCAGCTTCGTAAAAAGATCAATGCGTGCTGTACCAGGGCTGAGAATTTCAACTACAATTGCCGGGGCACCATCATAGCGATTTTTTTTATATTGACTCGGATCACAGACAACGCTGATATCTGGAATAAAAATATCATCGCGCATTTTAACTTCAATTTCACCGTATGCCTGGCATTTGTGGCCAGATAAAAAGGTGTCTAACATGGCCAGTAGTTTAAATTGAGCGCGTTGATGAGGCAGCGATGGCCTTGGCGACATCAAGACCATATGATCAACCAGCTCATAGGTGGTGCGTTCATCGGCTGGCAACGCGTCGAACTCTTCCAATGTCATTTTTTTAAACGTTTCTTTTTCTTTGAGTAAAGGCATAGTTCTTACTCCTTTCCACCAATAGAATCCTGTATAATATTGTCTCTAAAGATACAGGCTTTTATAGCTTTTCCTTTGACTTTTCAATGAGGAAATCTGCATAGCTTTTGACTTTCTCAAAATCTTGGTAATCTAAAGTGCTAAGATCAAGAATTTGTTCGACAATTACTTTGCTTTCTTTCTGATTATGTTTGGATTGTCGTTCAACAATGAACTGAGTAACTGTACTAGTAACAAAACCAATTAATCCTATTCCAAAAATCATGAGTAATGAAGCAACAACCCGACCGGTATTTGTTATTGGTGAGATGTCACCATAACCTACAGTAGTCATTGTTACAAGTGAAAACCAAAGTGCATCACCAAAGTTATTTATACTGTTGCCATGCTCGAAAATATAAATGGTGCATGAAGAAAAGATGAGCAAAAACAAAGTAACAAGCATCATGTATCCAAAAGCATTCGTCTTAAAAAATTGGTTAAAAGTTCTTTCTATTCGTTTAAAAAAAAGAGAGAACTTCAGCAATCGCGTTGCCTTTAAAGCTTTTGAAAGCTTCATGATGCGAAATAATCTTGCAAATCTAAAAGCCCTCAATAAAGAAGAAAAAGGCAAAATAGCGATTAAATCAAAAATATTTTCTTTGAAGAATTGTTTTTTGCTATCTGAAGTGATGAGGCGAACAATGTAATCAATCCAAAAAATGATTAAAATAATAAAATCTGTAATAGCTAAATATAGATGTTCAGACAGAGTCATTACCTCAGTAATGTCTAAAACTGCTAAGATGACAGCAATAATTGCAAGTATTGACATAAACAATTCATAAACAAATAATCTATTGATTTTTTTGGGTTTCATAATGCACCTTCTTTTAGGTTGTTATAAATAATTATACAACAATGGAGATGCATTATAAACACTTCAAATAGTATTAAGAAAAAGAATATTTTCCTAGTACTTTTCCAACAATCCGGAAGTCGCAACCTTCTGTAATCCGCATATCGGGATAGCTATCGTTCAAAGAGACTAAACAATAGCCATTATCCGTTACTTCAAATTTCTTTAAAAAGCCTTCACCATTCAGCACGAAAATTCCAATATCACCGTCTACAAGCGTGGGTTGCTGCCTTACAAAGACGATATCCTGATCAAAGTATTCTGGCTCCATGGAATCGCCGGCAATGCGAACACCAAAGGTAGAGCTTAGAGGAACAGCGATTTCTGGAAATTCTATATTTGTATAACTGTAACCATCCAAAAATTGACCGGTACCGGCGGAAGCCGGAAGATCATAGACTGGACGAGTAACTGTTCGCTGAAAATTAAGGATACTACCCTTGTCTGATTCTTTTTCTTTGATAATCATATCTAGGCATTCTTTCATGAGTTCAAGTTGCTCGATATCAAAAGAGCGGATGAGTTCATGCAAGGTATCAACAGAATCAGAAGATTCTTTAAACATTGGTCCTTCGCCAGTACGAAACCAATGTTCATTAACATTATATTCTCTACATATATCTCGAATAGTTCTGTCAATAATATCTCTACGTCCTTTTTCCATGGAGGAAATATGAGCGCGGGATTTTATTCCAACTCTGTTACCAAATTCTTCTTGTGAAAGATTGAGTGTTTCACGCAAAATTTTAAGTCTTTCGTTCATTTTATTACCTCCTGTACATATAGTAGCACAAATATGTTTTCAATGCAAACAAAAAATAACAAAAAAGCCTTGACGTTGTTATCTATGACGACTATAATGTAATCATAGACGACAAAAAGAAAACAAATCAGTCTTCAGCCTATAGAGAAATGAGACTTTTTCAAAGGAGGTGAGAAACTATGAGGGTTGAAAACCAGAATAAAAAAGAAAAACTCCTGAATGAAGTGGACAATCAGATCGATTATGTCAAGAAGGATCCGGTCGCCATCGCGTTTGTGCAAGCATACGCCAATGTACTTCAGGAGCAAAAGAAACTGAAGGATCAGCTTAAACAGAAAAATTTGAATTAGGAGGAAGCAGATGAGAAGAGAAATTCTAACACTAAAAGAAGCTTGTGAATATATGAACTGCTCCAGATCCACGATCTACAAGTATATGGAAAATGAGCCTGATTTCCCGGCGTTTCAGGAGGCGCCAGGATGTAAGCTTTATTTTGTGGATGCCGCGCTGAAAGCCTGGGTTATGAGGCATCATAGAAGCGGGAAAAGTGAACGGCAGGAAAACGGCAATTTGCTACAAATGCCTGGATAAGTATGAGGTGAACCATATGCTAACAGAAATCGAACAAAAAGTACTGTATAAGGTATTAAAAGAAGAGCCTTTTTCTGAACTAGAAACCGAACTCATGAACCGAATGCTATATCTGGATGAGGAAATAAGGCGAGAAGTTGACAAAAGAAATGAAGTAGAAGACCAGCTGGCCGACTTGTTTAAAGAGACCAGAAAAAATATGAAAGAGGCTAAAAAATGAACGGACTAACAAAACAGATCGTCATCAACATGATTATTGAGAAGGTTGATGAAGCCCGAGGGAATGCCGAACGTGGACAATTGCTCAATGAGATTGACTACGGCACCTTGTTTGGCGAAGTCGCAACACTGAAACGCCTGGAACTGATTACGGAGGCAGAAGGCATCAAGCTGCTGAACGACGTCAACTTTGCCTATATTGGCAGCCGGGAGGGAGAAAGATGAACGAAGAAAAAAAGCAAAAAGTAATCAGCGATTTGCGGGAAGAAATCAGGCAGTCTAAAAGACAAAGGAACCAGAGGCAAATTGATCTGCGGTGCATACCACGATTTTTTAAGGGGTGAAGTGATGATCTTATTCGAGCTGGAGCTAATCACGAAGGCAGAGGCAACTCAAATGTTTGGGGATATTGAAATTGCCTGTTCAGGGGCATGGGAGGAAGCGTTATGACACCACGAACCAAACGCGCCATCGTCAACGACGCTGTGAAATGCTTCTTTGAATTTTGTATCCTATGCGGGCTTTTTGGCCTGTATGGCTGGGCTGAAAAAGGCATATTTACCTGCGGTGCGGGGTGGTTGGCAGCCCTATTCGTTGCCGGCGGCAGTTTCATTCTGCTGGTGCGCTTCCGGATCCAGGAGGACAGGCAACTGCAAAAGCGGGCTCTGAGGATGCAGCGTTATAAGGAAGAGTGAGACATGGCCGAATTTGTACTATTTATTTTTACGTTTTATATCTGCATGATCGGCGTGATGTGTAACACGGTTGCCGCGACAATCACCCTTTTGTTTATCGTACTGGTATCCACCGGATGCTGGCCGAGGAGGTGACTTTATGAACGCTATCGCTTATTCCATCAACTCACCCAGGGTGCGGAAATATGCCGCCTATAAACGAAAAGAGCACAATAAAGCAGTGAGAAATTTTAAAAAGAACTGTGATTACCGCCGGTGGATGGTCGGCTTAAAGGAGTGTAATAAAAATGAGCAATAAAGAAGAAAATCGAGCACGGCGAGAATTCTTGAAAGAACACCATATCTGCGTCCGGTGCGGAAAAAGAGACGCCTTTTATAACAAAACAAAGTGCCCGGAATGTATTGAAAAAGAGCAAAAAGAGAACCGGGAATATTATATCAGGAATAAAGCGAATATCCTGAAAAAGGATAAAAAAAGAAAAAATGAAACTTATGCAAAGCGGAAGGCAGCAGGGCTTTGCGTCCGATGCGGGAAGAAAGCGGCCATTAAAGGAGTCTTTTGCTTAGAATGCTATGTCAAAGAACGGAAACGGGGGATTGAAAAAGTAGAAAAAAGAAGGCGTGAAAATGGCGGTTCTATCCCGGAAATCCGAAGGAAAAAGGGCCTTTGTTATCGTTGTGAAACGCCAGCCCTTCCGGGAAAAAAGCTTTGTCAAAAGCACTATGAGATTGCTGTTAAAAACGCAGAGCATGCCCGAAAGTATTCAAAGTGGTGGCGCCAAGACAATCAGCTTCTGTTTATGAAAAAAGAAAAAGCCCCCATAGCGTTGCACCGCTAAAAGGGACCATGTACGTTAACAACCATAGTTTACCATAAATTCAAAAAAGAGACAAGGAGGCCGAACATGAACCTGACCGAAGCCATGGTCCGAATCGCGGATCTGGAAGCCGAAAAGGAAGAACTCACGAATCAGGTAGGCGATCTGACCGTTGAAAAAGACGGGTATCTGGAAGAACTCAACCAGATCAAGGAAAAGGCCAAGATACACATGAAGGAGATCCAGGATACCATTGACGGCAAACGAAAAGTAACAACCTATATACGCGATGCCTATATGTCCAGTCTTGGAGAACTATTTTTACTAAACCTGATAACATTTGAGCAATTTTCTACTTTCAACGAGGTATTATCCGCACTGGAGTGTGAATAATGGAAGAAATAAGAAAACAGATCGAAGCAGCGTGTGAACAACTTGCGGCACTTTTATTTGAACAACTTGAAGCTTTTGAAGCGCTTTTTGAAAAGGCAGCAGATTTGCCACCCGGCCCACCCGCACCGCCGTGGATCGCCAAAACAAAAGCCGCTCCAATGCCCTTAGTAACAAAGTGGGTAAAAGCCAGCGCGGAGCGCCCGCCTTAAGCATTAGAGCTCTGACCCCTTCATAAAACAAAATTAAAAAGAAAGGCTGTGGGTTTGGCGCAGAAAAGCGCAAGGGTACAAACAGACCCACGAAAAAAGCCCTAGACAGCGTGGAGGCTGAAAAGGGCAAAGATTAGTTTACACATTTATTATAGCACAACAATCGAAAAAAGGAAGAAATATCCAGCGGCGGGGATCGTACCGCCGCCATTTTAAAAGGTTACACAGAGAAGCTGTGTCCTAATTTTTTTTACCCTTTTTAGAAGCAGGAGGCAGAAAATGGGAGATTTAGAACGCACCATCGACATGCAGTGCAACCAGTGTGGCTTCATCGCCACCATACCAGCTTACCAGTGGGAGGATCCCCGGTACTTTGTCTGCCGGCACTGCGATCCGCTCCATAACCTTACCAAGGCGCAGCGGGTTTTGAAGCGTGCGCGTCACAAAATGTTGGGAGACGAAGCATGAAAAAGCCATGGATGGACCCCGGAAGATGCCGGGAGGCTCGGAACACCCTTCGCGGAAAACGCCGGGCCCTCAGAAACGCTGTTGACTTCGGATTAAACGATCTGGATTTATCCATCCAGGTCTTAGAGCTTCAGCAGCCCAAACAGGTCAGGGCGAAGGTAAAAGATCAAGACGTCGCCTGGGCGTGTCCGACCTGTGAAAAGATCATCGCCATTGAGTATAAGGATGCGCCTTTATCCCAGATCGGCTATATTGGCAATTACTGCCCATGGTGCGGGCAGCGGTTAAAAAAATAAATAAAAAACAACCGGTTTTGTAGCCTGGAAGCCGCCGGTTGTTTTAAGAAGTTGTCTTACTGTTATTATACCATTTTTCATACAGTAAAGGCAATGGAAAAAATTCAAAAAACGGCTTAAAATCGGGCCTTTGAAGCCCGTTTAGCATATTAACATTTAGACACTTAAGGATACTGAAGGTGGTAAAGCATGTATGAAAAGTGGACAGTAGAAGCAGGGAACACAATTGAAGTTAAAAAGACATACGCCTACCGGGAGTGGCAGAAAGGAAAACCAAGAGCCAGGAAGAGCCGGCCAACAAGCGAAGCCCAGAAGAAAGTAAACCGAAACAAGCAGGAAGCCCAGATCAGGGCATACATAAATGAGAATTTCTGGGAAGGTGACCTTCACATTGTGCTGCCGTACCGGATCTCGGAAAGACCAAAAGAAAGAGCAGTGGCCAGGGCGCATTTGGCGAAGTTTCATAAAGATTTACGCCGGCACTGTAAAAAAGCCGAGATCGACTATAAATACATCGCTGTGACCGAAGTCGGAAAACGGGGCGCGTTTCATCATCACATCGTGCTCAACAAAATGGACACCGCCGTCATCGCAAAGCTATGGCCATACGGAACCGTACAGTTTAATCACCTGGATAACCGGGCCGATCATAAAAAGCTGGCACACTATCTTATCAAGTATACCGATTATGAATTTGACCACTATGAGGACCGGAAAGGAAAGCGCCGGTTCAATACCAGCCACAACCTGATCCGGCCAGAACCCAAAATACAAGCCGTAAAAGCCGAGCGGTGGATCCGCGAACCCAAACCCCAAAAAGGCTACTACATCGACAAAGAATCCGTTTATATGGGGAAGAATCCATTCAATGGAACACCCTACCAATTTTACAGAATGATCCGGCTGAATCCGGTCAATCCAAACGAAAAAAGAAAAGTAAGGAAGTGCTGAAAATGACAGAAATCATTGAACAAGCCATCGAAAAAATTAAAGAAGAAAGCAAAAACAAAAATATAACTGATCGGAAAGCACAGGTCATCAAGGCAAGCGTTGTCAAGACACTAAAGTATTTCTGCAGCAGTGAACAATTCGCAGAGGCGGTCATGATGCCGGACAAAACTCTGGATAAATGTCTCGAAAACATCGTCAAAGGTACGGGGAACGGGATCAGCGATCTGGAAGCTTACAAGCGCGCTGCGGAATATTATCTTCCGGGATCCGATGTTGATTTTAAGATGATCATCCGGATCGGTGACAGTGCTATGATTACCCAGCATGATGGAAGCCAGGCAAGCAAACGGAAAAAGGCTGAAACAAAGAAACAATCTGTGAACAAACCCAAAAAAAGGCCATCAGTCAAAGAAGAAACGCCGGGATATATCCAGTACAGCATGCTGGACTTTTTAAAGGAAGGCCAGCAATGAGAATAAAACAGTTTGAAGCCAGGCCCTGGCCGGCATTCCCGGGATATAGGGTCGAAGACGAAAACCAGGGAATCATCGAAGTTGAGGGAAGTCTCTTGATCATGACCATCTTTTCAGGAGAAGGAACCCGGAAAATCCGCACTTTCTTAGACATGGAGAAAATGGATTTTATTCATCAGGTCATGACCAGTTGTAAAGAAGAGGGATACCGGTGGTCACAGGCAACACTTGAAAATCTGCAATTTCAAGGCGATGCCGAGGATTTGGGATATAACTTTTATGATAAAACTTACTTTTCTGAATCCGACAAACAGAAAATAAATCAGTTTTTTAGTGAAGATACCCCGAATGCCATAAAGCAGAATTGCTGGAAGGCAACACATATTTTAAGCTGGTACATGGAAAGGATTGCCAATGACCGCTATCTTCAGCGAAAAGAGGCCAAAGAACAGCGCGTTAAAAATCAAATGGAAATGATCGGGGATCGGCCAAAAGAATTAGAGGCATGGATCAATAATCATGCTTTTGGACAGATCATCTTTTTCAAGCGGAAAGGCAGAAAAATTAAAGGCTATTGCACTGCCTGTCGTCAAACCGTCCAATTAGAAAAGGCTGTTCATAACGAACTGGGCAGCTGTCCCCTCTGCGGCCATGCCGTAACCTATAAACAAAATGGTCGGGCCAGAAGCGCCATACAGCAAAAAAACATCGCGGTTATCCAAAGACATGGAGAAAAAGACATTGCCGTCCGTTACTTTAAGGTCGAACACGCTTTTTCAAATACGCCAGAACCAAAGCAGAGAAGACCTGAAAATTATTACGATGAGTTAATGCGGTTCATCTTTGACACCGAGAAAAGAAAAGTGAAAAAGTATGAGTTTCCCACAGAGGCCGCTTATTGGCGAACAGGGCGAACAGACTGGTATGAATCCGAGGGAATGGGGCAGAGGAACATGCAGTTCGAGCTTTTTCCAGACAATGTGGATGCAGTGCTGCAGGGAACACCATTCCAGTATTCAGCGGTCAAGGAATTTTGTGCACATTTTAAAAAAGCAGATGTTGCGGGATATCTCAAAGCTTATCAAAGCTTTCCGGAAATTGAGTACCTTACAAAGGGCAGTCTCTGGGAAATGGCCAAAGACATGGCAGATTTTGGCTATTGGGAGAGCAAAAAGTACCACGATAGAGGAAAAGACCTCTGCGCGATGTTTGATATCGACCGGCAGGATCTGGACATGATCAGAAAAAATAATTTTGGAATCCAGGACGTTGAAGGTTTGAGAACATTGCGAAAAAAACAGGTAAAAATAACCGAACAGGACGTTCTGTTCTATAGGCGGGAAGGGATTCGAATTAGCCGGATGACAGATCTTCCAGAGGGCATCAGGATCAGGAAACTGGTCAACTATCTTTACAGAGAATGCCAGAAAGAAAAATGGATTCAGCGAGGATACAATGCCGGAGACCTTCTGGGTTTAGTCTATAGGGATTATTTAACAATGGCCCAAAATGAGGGATATGACATTACCAATGAACGGATATGGAAACCAAAAGATCTGGACGACGCTCATGACCGGCTGGTTAATATTAAAAATGAGCGATTGGAAGCAATGAAAAAAATAGAGGAAGCGGAAAAAGAAAAAATAATTATTGCACGGGCTGAAAAGTTAGATACGCTTTTCCGCTTTGAGCGTTTCAACATGGTCATTCGTGCGCCAAAAGACAGCGAGGAATTTAAAAAAGAAGGACCGGCAAATGGCAACTGCGTAAGCTTGTATTACTCCAAACATGCGGCAGGGATTACTAATATTTTCTTTATCCGCAGAGTAGAGGAGCCGAATAAACCTTATTTGACCCTGGAACTGAACAATAACGGAGAGATCGTGCAATGCACTGGCGCCGGAAACAGGAAGCCAAGCAGGCAGGAACAGTATTTTATTGATATGTGGCAGAAAATCAAAGTGCCAAAGGCCATCAAAGCCATGCAGACAGGAAAGAAATCGCTGCATTCGGTGGCAGTATAGGAGATGTGGTAATGAAAGCACTTGTAATAACCGTCCCAGATGGTTTTAAAACCGCAGTGGTCACCGTCACTTATGAGGGTGCCGAGGGAAAAATCGATCTCGAGACAAAGTCCACCAGAGGCAAGGACACAAACTGGGCCCTGGACTTTTCAGATGCCGGCGCGACAGAAAAGTCCAATAAAGGGACCTTTATGGAATGTAATGACTGTGCCATCAATCCTTATTGTCTCGTTGACGTGGACGGCTTCTGCCTGAAAGAAGCAATGCAAAAGAAATCCGCAGAAGAGGAGGAAGAAACATGAATCACCTTACCATGACCATCAACGATGAACAGATCCAGGTCAAGGAATACCAGGGCACCCGTGTGGTCACCCTGGCCGATATTGACCGGGTCCATAAGCGGCCGCCGGGAACCGCCAGAAAGCGGTTCAATTTTCACCGCGAACACTTCACAGAGGGCCTGGACTACTTCGTCCTAAATACGGACGAAGCCAGAAAACACTTTAATACCATGGCACCGAATGGACTGATCCTGGTAACAGAATACGGATATCTGATGTTAGTTAAAAGTTTCACCGATGCTTTGGCCTGGGAAGTTCAGCGCAGCCTGGTCAATCATTATTTCAGAGCAAAAGAACAGCGGCAGGAGCTGCCGACCGGAGAAAACCTTCTGGCCATGGCCGTACTGGAAGCCCAGAAGCTGCTGGAAGCCAAAGACCAGACCATACAGCACCAGGAAGCACAGATAAAAGAGCTGGCCCCAAAGGCCGATTATACGGATACCATCCTGGCCAGCAAAGACCTGGTCAACATGACACAGATCGCGAAGGACTACGGCATGGGCGCCAAGACCATGAACCTGCTGTTAAAAGACCTGGGGATCCAGACCTACAACGGCAACCAATGGGTCCTGACCTACAAATATCAGAATAAAGGATACGCGGCCAGCGCCACCGCCAGTTATTACCACCAGGACGGAACCATCGGCAGCCGGATGCATACCAAGTGGACCCAGAAAGGCCGCCGGTTTCTGTATGAGGTTTTAAAGCAGCGGGGAATCCTGCCCATCATCGAGCAGGAGAACCTTTATAAAAGGGCAGAGTAAAGGAGAAAAGAATGGAAGCAAACAAAACAACCAACGATTATGTCAAATACGTTCACGAGTACCTGAAGAATTATTATCCATACGTGGAAACCGCCGTCTGGCCAGATGAGATCGCCGGGGTGCCAGCCATTAAAATCATTGTCCTGGATAAGCAGAGAGGGAAACCAGCGAAATTAAAGCTCTTCGTACCACCCGAACAAAACTGGCACTTCAGCCTGACAAGCGTAAAAAACCGGATCAACAAGCAGTTCGGTTATACGGTGCTCTTATGAGTGGGGCAATCGGAAAAGACCCGCGTCGGCAGCTCCAGGGCTACACCAGTAAGAAAAAAGGCCAGGCATTTGAAGCCATCATCGCGGCCGCCTGCCGGGCATACCGCGTAGAACGCACTGCCTATATCGATAAAACACCCGAACCCATGCGCGTCATCGGTCGAGGGCAGAAAGGCCAGTTTACCGCGATCTTTGAGAAAAAAGCGCAGCCCGACTTTAAAGGCACCCTGTCCGGCGGCCGGGCGGTCTGTTTTGAAGCCAAAAGCAAGGAAGGGGATCGGGCCAACCAGACAGCCGTTACCCAGGAACAGAAAGAAGCCCTGAACGACCATGCCGATCTAGGCGCGGTAACCTTTGTGCTGCTGTGCATGAACCGCATGGATTACTACCGGGTGCCCTGGCGAATATGGCGGAACATGAAAAAGCGCTATGGCCGGATGTATATGACCTTAGAGGAGCTGGAGCCCTTCCGGATCCGCTTTGACAATACCCTGAAATTTCTGGAGGGCATCCATGAAGCCGGACTTTGAAGATAAGACCTGCCCACCTGGCTGCCGGTTTAAGCATTTCAGAATCTTCCCGGTAGAGGAAGCCAAAAAAGACCGCTTCTTTTGTACCCGGTACAAAAAGCTGCTTAAGAAACGGTATGTCAGAGGGCATGACCGCGTGTATAAATGCACCGAATGTCAGTATGAACTATGAAAGGAGCCAAAGCATGTATTTAAGCGAAATCGGATTAGAAAAGGCCGAAAAAGGCCTGCAGCATATCTTTGATATCGAGGATGAAAAAGTAAGGAAAAACATCAAAGATCGGCGCACAAACGCCGTCGATAAACGGAAAGTAAAGATCGAGCTGGTTTACGAACCCTCAAGTGACCGGGACTTTGTCACCATCAGCTATTCCATAAAATCCGATCTGGCCCAGATCCAGGGCGGCGCGATTCAAGTGGAGCTGCTGGAAAATGGTGAGGAGCGGCCAGCCATCACCGAGAATCGGATCGATGGGCAGGTGGATTACCGGGATCTGGCGGTCGATGAGGACGGCGTGATACAAGGAGAGAAGTAACATGAAGATTAAATTGATTATGGAAAAGAAAAATCTGACCGTTGACTTGGAAAGCCAAAAGGCCGAGCAGCTCTTCAACGTTTTTGCCCTGAAGCTTTTGGGGCTTGAGGAAGGAACACCGGTCGCAGAAATCGTGTCCGATATTGTACTTTGCAGGGACCATTGTACCGCTGATACAGCGGCGGTTGAGCAGAAGTTGCCGGAAATTGTGATCGATCAGCGGATAAGCGCGCCGATCCACGAGGCGATACGCCACCAAGAGGTGGTCAATGAAACGAAAAACACCTGGGAACAGGAATGCTTTGAAAAAGGTTATAAAGGCTTTATGTATATCCGTTGCCCAAAATGTGGGGAAATTAGAGGATTTAACGCGAAAAAGGAATCACGTTCATTTATCTGTGAGGAATGCGGCATTGTAACGCCCTTCGAGGAGCCTTTAAAACGTCTATACCTTAACTGCGAATGCGGCCGCCGGTTTACCTATTGGACGAACATGACCGAAGAAATGTTTGATATACCCTGCATTGAATGCGGGATGCCGGTGCCGGTGATTCATAATCATAAAAAAGGCATTTATGAGACGGTAAAAGGATAAGCAGAAGAAAAGGAGGCTGAAATGGCTAAGGATATTGACGTTAAGGAGCTGGTGAAGCTGGCAGCAGCAGAAGGGGCAAGAGTGGCCCTGGCAACCGTGGAAAAAGAGAAGCAAAAGGCCAGAAGAGGCCGAAAAGACAGAAGGTTAAGAAATACCAAGCTGCTATTAAAAAACTACCGCTTGCTGAAGGAGCATTGTGAGGGCGCTGTATATACCGATGAGCAGGTAGAGGATGAAAGCATCATTGATTTTATGGTAATGATGGAAGATCCAGGATATAGCGATAAAGTCTTTGTTGAGAGTATTGGAAAAAGTGCTGCGCGGACCCAGCTGATCATGCAGCATATTGAAAAGATGATGGATATTTACAAAGTCATTTCTGAACAGAGTGACCGAAAAGAAGATCAAAGAAATTACTGGATTATCTGGCATTTCTACGTCAGTGATGAACGGCTGACAATCGAGGAAATTGCAGAACGATTTAATGTGGATCGTTCAACCATATATCGGGCAATCAACTCCGGTACAGAGATTTTATCAGCCCTTTTTTTCGGAATTGACGGGATTAACAAGAAGTGATGCGACAAACATGCCATTGACATGAAACAATGGTCTGTAGTATCATTAGGGTAGACAAATAGGAAGTATGCAAAAAAGCCGAGGATTATTCCCCGGCTTTTTCGTCTTTTGTCCTACAAAGTTCATCGAGAGTCACTTCCAGGGCGTCGGCCAGTTTAATGGCATTGGATACGAGACAATCGCCACGCTTTTCGATTTCCTGGATGGTCCGGCGGGAAACACCGGAACGCTCAACGAGTTTGGGGACGGAAAGACCTTGGCTTAACCGTATGGCTTTCAGGTTCATGGTCTTTACTCCTTTTTGTCTTTTTGTACGGCTGAAATCAGAGCAGATACCGCTGAAATGAAGGCTGCAAAGGTAAATGCTGTTTTAGCAAATCCACTAAAAAGATTGCCGGTGGTTAAAAAACCAGCTGTCAAAACAAGACTGATTAAAGTTGATTTTTTCATGGTTTTACATTATACTAAAGGAAAGGTAGGGTACTAAGGGCTTTCACCCTTTTCCCCTTGTCTTTACCGCTTTCGTTTGCGTTTCCTTGGACGGTTCTGCTTGCGTTTAGCGGTTTTTTTGATGGATATTATCAGGGCAATCGTGGCGATGATGTTCGTCCAGATACTCAAGATAATATCAATCCAGTCCCTTTGATTAATGTGTCTCACTCCTTTCTCTTAAGATACTTATATTATAGCACAATATATTGTGCTAGTCAAGCGGATATGCAGAAAGTTTTTATCTTTTTAGCACCAGATTTCTGGTGCTTTTTTTATTGCAAGGAGGAGAGCAAATGATCAGTATTCCATTTTCAGGCAGCAAGCGGAACCGGTACAAAGAAGTCAAACAGATCATACAGGATAACGGATATAAAAAAGTCTATGAAGCCTTTGGGGGCAGTGCCGTCCTCAGCGTCAACCTATTCAGAGAGGGCCTTGTCGAGCGTGCGGTCATAAACGATTATGACCGGCTGTTTGATTTATATCCGGCCTATCTGGACATTAAGGACACCTTGATTCAGAAGTGCCTTGAAGCAGGTTTTATAAAGAGTAATAAGCGTCTTAATGCTACCCAGCGGGCATACCTTCAAGAAATGATCGAAGGTATCGACGAAAAGTATTGGCGGCTATTGGCGAATAATTTCGTTTTTTCAGGAAAACAGACCGGGAGCCTGAAGCTTTTGGACTTCACCTATTTTCACAATGATATTACCACGGATAAGCAGCGGGAATACTTACAAACGGTACAGCAGATGGAACGCGTATCCATGGACTACAAAGCATTTTTAAAGCAGTATTTTAAAGACTTCGATGACACCACGATGATCATACTGGATCCACCCTACATGAACAGCACACAGAAAGCCTATGATAACCGGTATTTCTTTGGCTTAAGTGCAACCTTGCAGATGCTGCAAATGGTTAAGGAAATGCAGGTGGATTTTATCTTTTTCAATATGATCGAGCGTGATGTGATCGAAGTCCTTAAGATATTTGGATTCCAGGACTTTGAAGTCAGCACAAGGCGAATTACCCAGACGTCCACCTCCAGCCGGGAGGATTGTCTGGCGTATGTCAAAAATCATTTTTAATTCGTGGACTATGACCTCGGTAAGCTCTGGCGCTGAGGTCTTTTTCATTGGAGGAAAGATAATGGAGATTCTTTATTTATGTGACCGCAAGGCCTGTAAGCAATGCGGTATCAACGCAGAACACTGTAAACACACAACCGATATAAGGCATGCCATAAACTTTTGCGGTGAGGAAACCTTGGATTTATACATTGAAAGAGAGGGAGCCAATGAACCAGGCACTAAATCGGACTGAACTGAAATATTATTTCAAAGTGACCGGAGGATTCGCAGATCAGTACCGGCGTGATATTGAGCGAATGATCCAGAGCTTGGATTATGGTGAAGATGCTATTGATTTTGAAATCTATGATGAGATGGAGTACCGTCAGGATGATGATATCATCGTGAATACCTTCACGCTCAGCGTTCTTATGCTTGGCACATCAAAGGAACAGGAGGACACGCTGAAGCAGTTGATGACGGATAGATACCAGGCGCGGTTAGTTCATGAACAGCGATTTGCCAGATGACCAAACATCAGATTGACTTTGTAAGAGACTGCATCGCCAACAGAGATATGCATGCCTTTTACACCTGGACACCGTGGGAGAAGGTACGCCTGGACGCGTTGAAGCTGGACAAGTTCGAGTGCCAGCACTGCAAAGCCAAAGGCAAATATACCAAGGCAACCACCGTGCATCATGTGAACCACGTCAAGCAGCATCCAGAGCTGGCCTTGTCACTTTGGTATGAAGACTGCGAAGGAAAGCGGCGGCGTAACCTTGTGAGCCTGTGCCATGATTGCCACGAAAAAGAGCATAATTATCGAAAGAAAAAGAAGCCGGTAACCGCAGAACGATGGTAATGGCCCCCCCTCAAAAAAAATTCACTATGATAAAGCAAACGGGAGACCGGTGGGTGGGTATGCAAGCAGGGAGAGTATAAAAATCCGGGGACCGCAGGGAGGTGAGGTAAATGGCGAGGCCGCCAAGTGAAGAAACGTTAAAAGAGCGAACCCGCGAAAGTATTGAAAATATGCTAAAAGAGCGCGGTTTGGAAGAACGCGTTTATAAAGATTACGTGGACCAGTACATGGATTTTTATGAGGATTTAAAGTTCATAAATAAAGCCATAATGGAAGTAAAATCCGATGATAATTCTGGGCTTCGGGCTGTCACCGATGCGACCGCCGAGAAAAGGAGGATTTCTTCAGAAATGCGCAATATCTTAACCTTTTTAGGTTTAAAGCCACCGGAAGATAAGGGCGGTGGTAAAGTTGCGCTATAGCCCGTATATCGACCCTTATATCAATAGAATACTGAAAAATGAAGTAGAGCATTGTAAAGAACAGGAACAGATGATTCAAAATATTGTGATCCCTGTCCTGGATCGTGACGATGTCATCATTAACAACGAAAGAATTGAGGAGGGTTTATCGCTCCAAAAGTATTTCCCATACAAGCTGATTGAATGGGAAATTTTTCTTTTTGCGTTAATTGTTGGCGTCTTAACGACCGATGGCGATATTTTTTTCAGTGATATACGGATTATTATTGGCCGTGGATCCGGTAAAAATGGGTTCATTTCCTTTCTTTGTTTTTATTTTTTATCACCTTACCATGGAATCACAGGATATAACGTGGATCTGCTTGCCAATAGCGAGAACCAGGCAAAAACGAGCTTTAACGATGTCTATGAAATTATTGATGATCCGGTTGAGCCGGAATACCGCAAAGCATTAAAAGCAAATTACTACCATACAAAAGAAATCATCAAAGGCATTGAGACAAAGTCGGTGCTGCGCTTCAATACCTCATCCAAACGCGGGAAGGATTCAAAACGCACCGGCTGTGTTATTTATGATGAAAAGCACGAATATCTGGATGATACCAATATCGGAACCTTAAAGTCTGGTTTGGGAAAGGTGCCACACGCCCGAGAGATTACGATCACCACCGATGGGCATGTGCGTGGCGGTGTACTGGACCGGGAAAAGGAACAGAACAAAAAAATCCTGTCCGAGTACAATCTGGACAATCGTACCCTGGTCTTTTGGTGCCGCATTGAAGCGGAAAGTGAATGGAATCAAATTGACAAACTGGTCAAGGCAATTCCAAGTCTCAACGATTTTAAATCCCTGCGAACGACCATTTTAAAAGAAATACGGGAAATGCCCTACACGCCAGACTATTATCAGACGTTTATGGCCAAACGGTGCAACTACCCCGTGGGGAATCAGGAAGTAGAGGTGGCAACCTGGGAAGATATTCAGGCGGCCACGAAAGATTATGATTTTTCCTTCACTGGCCGGGAATGTGTTGGCGGCGTGGACTATTCCATGACCAATGACTTCACGGGCGTCTGTCTCTTGTTCAAACAGGGGGAAGGTTATGTGGTGCTGCATCACACTTTTGTCTGCCGACAGAGCAGAGATCTTCGGGGGATTGTGGCACCATTGGCAGAATGGGAAGGAAAAGGCGATCTGACCTTTATCGACGATGTTGAGATCCCGGCAGAAACTGTGGCGAGCTGGTTCGCGGAACAGATCCGGCGTTACAATTTAAGACTGAAAAAAATCGGGATTGATAAATTCCGGTACGGCTATCTGAATAAAGCTTTTAAAGCCATCGGGTACGATGCTTTTGAAATCAAGAATATCCGTATTGTCAGGCCGTCGGATATTATGCAGGCGGCACCGCTCATCAATTCTGCTTTCATCAACCAGAAGATTGCCTGGGGAAAGACACCAATCATGGCCTGGATGACCAATAACGTTAAAAAGGTCATTGATGGTGGGAATGTCCGGTACGACAAACAGGACCCGCATTACAGAAAGACCGACACATTTATGGCGTTTGTGAACTGTATGGTTCTGGAGGAAGAGCTGGGAGGCCAACAGGCTGATCTGGGAATGCTGCAAAAGATGAAAGCTTATACATTTTAGGAGGTGTTTATGGGTTATGGATTTGGAAGCCGGCGGACAATGGGCAAAGCGAAAGAGCTTGCCATCAACCAGACAACACAAAACAATGTTGTCCACCATATTAATTTTTTTGAGGATGAAGCCTTTGTGCGCATGGGCGGAGAGTTATATGTCCGGGATTTGGCCTTTTACAGCGGTGTCAACCGTGTGGCCAACGCGGTCAGCAAATGTGAGTTTAAGACCTTTGCGGCTGGCCAGGAAATGAAAGGGGATGAATGGTACCGATGGAACATTGAGCCGAATAAAAATCAAAGCGCCAGTGCTTTTGTACAGAAATGGATCACAAAGCTATATGAGGACAATGCAGCCCTGGTCATTGAAACTCAGGATAAACAGCTTTTAGTCGCAGATAGTTATTTAATGACCGAGTATGCACTTTATGACAATGTTTTTTCGCAGGTCCAGGTAAAAGATTTTACGTTTTTGAGGACCTTTAAAGCATCAGAGGTGCTGTACTTTGAACTGAACTCTAAAGATATGCGGCGTTTATCGAATGGTATTTTTGAACTGTTAAAGAGTATGATCAGCCATGCAAAGGCTTCCTATGAAACCGCAGGCGGTGTTAAAGGGATTATGGTGATTGACGCTTTGGCAAGTGGCGCCCCAGACTTCCAGGATAATTTTGAAAACATTGTTTTGCCCCAGTTTAAAAATTTTGCGAAAAGCAGCAATGGTATGCTTCCGTTGTTTAAAGGCTACACCTATGACGATCTGACTGGTAAAGCGGGCAATAAAGATGACTATAAAGCCATGATCGAAATGATTGACATTGTTGTCAATATGACAGCCAGGGCTTTGGGAATCCCGCCGGCACTGGCCAGAGGAGATGTTCAGGATACAGGGAAAGCCGTTGATGAGCTTTTAACCTTTTGCATTGATCCGCTGGTGGTGATGCTTCAGGAGGAAATCAACCGGAAAGTATACCGAAAGGGTGTTATCGCCGGAAACCGCCTTGAAATTGATACAAAAGCCGTCAAACATATTGATCTTCTGGATGCCGGCGGCAGCATTGACAAACTGATCAGCTCCGGCGCAGAGAGCATTAATGATATTCGCAAGCTGACCGGGCAGCCGATTATACCGGAACCCTGGGCCGATCAGCATTTTATTACGAAGAATTACAGTACCATTCAGGATATTTTAAAGGCATTAGGAGGTGAAGAGAATGCCGAAAACAAAACAGATGTGGAAGCTTGAGCAGTCTGCAAAAGACAGGGATGTGCTTGAACTTTATATCTATGGCGATGTCGAGGGCGATGACCGTGACTGGTGGACCGGACAGGTGATTGAATCGGAAACGTCCGCCAACTATTTCAGAGAAACACTGGCCGCGTACCCAAACGCGAAAGCCATCCATATTTACATTAACAGCTATGGCGGAAGTGTTTTTGAAGGCACCGCAATTTACAACCAGTTAAAGAGACATCCGGCAGAGAAAGTGGTTTACGTGGACGGGTTTGCCTGTTCCGTTGCATCTGTCATTGCGATGGCCGGGGATCGGGTGATCATGCCTAAAAACGCCATGATGATGATTCACAATGCGTGGTCCTATGTCTGCGGAAATGCCGCAGAGCTTCGCAAAGCAGCCGATGATCTTGATACCATTAATCGCGGCAACCGGCAGGCCTATTTACAGAAAGTTGGAGATCGGCTGACAGAGGAGCAGCTGGTCGCCATGCTCGATGAAGAGAAATGGCTGACCGCTGAAGAGTGTATTGAATACGGCTTTGCCGATACATACGCGGATCAGGATGCCGATATCACAAAAATGGAAGAGATGCTGCAGAAAGTAAACCTGCAGCTTGAGCAGCGGTTGATGATTCAGCAGTCGATGGCCAAACAGCTTCGCAGCCTGACAGAACCCAAGCATGAAAAACAGGAACCGGAACAAAAGGAGTCCACACTCCTGCAGTTATTTTCACATTTAGTTGAGGAGGAATAAAAATGACAAATTTAGATGCATTGAAACAAGATAAAATTGCGATTTTACAGAACTTACAAAAGGCAGCAGCTGATAATGATCAGGAAGGCTTTGTTCAGGCGTTTAATGATCTGGCAGGGAATATTGAGCAATCGGTGCTGGCAGACGCGAAAGAGCTGATTGGCGAAACAGACCGCGCGGTATTGGCACAGCGTGGCATCCGGATGCTGACCAGCGATGAAAGAAATTACTATCAGAAGGTGGCCGTGGCGATGCATGATAAGGATCCGCGCCAGGCGATCGCCAATCTGGATGTTGTGATGCCTGAGACCATTGTGAACGCCGTCTTTGAAGAGCTCCAGGCCAATCATCCTTTACTTTCTAAGATTGATTTTGTAGCGGCAACCGCACTGACCAAGTGGCTGACCAATACGAATGGCCTGCAGATGGCGATCTGGGGCGAGCTGACCGATGAGATCACAAAAGAACTCTCAAGCGGTTTCAAAGAAACCGATATGACCCAGAATAAGCTTTCGGCCTATCTGCCGATTTCTTTGGCCATGCTGGATTTAGGCCCTGAATTTTTAGATCGGTATATCCGTATGGTTATGATGGAGGCGTTTGCTTTTGGTTTAGAAAACGGCATTATCAACGGCACTGGCAAAAATCAACCGATCGGGATGATCAAGCAGGTTGGTGAAACGGTCACCGTCAAGGGTGGTGTATATCCGGATAAGGAACTCGTTAAACTAACCCGTATGGATAATGTTCAGCTGGGCGCACTAACCGCGATTTTAGCGACCAATGAAAAAGGTATGGATCGCATGGTAAGTGGCCTGATTATGATCGTAAATCCGGGTGATTATTATGCGAAAGTATTACCTGCGACCCAGTTTTTAACCAATGCAGGGGTCTATGCCAACACCTTACCTTATGCGATTGAAATTATTCCGAGCCCACTCATGAAAAAAGGAAAAGCGATTTACGGGATGGCACCGAGGTATTTCATGGGATTAGGGCTTTCTGAGCAGGGAAAACTGGAGTATTCCGACGAAGTCCGCTTCCTGCAGGATCAGCGTGTTTACAAAATCAAAGGATATGGGAATGGATTTCCAAAGGACAACAATTCTTTCTTATATCTGGATATTTCAGAGCTTCAGCCAGCGGTTTATAAAGTCGAAAACATCACACCAGCGGCTGTGGCAGATAACGCAGAATTATCGGATTTAAAAATTGGGGCTCTGACCCTGACACCTGATTTTTCAACGGAAACGACCACCTATACAGCGACCACCAGCAATGCGACAAATGTTATTTCAGCGGTACCGGCCAAAGCGTCTGCAGAAATCGTCATTAAAGTTGGGGAAGATGAAATTGCCAACAATACAGCAGCGACTTGGAGCGAGGGATCGAATACAGTAACCATCACCGTAAAAGATGGTGAAGCGACAAAAACCTATACGGTTACCGTAACGAAAAACGCCTAATGAGGTGATGTGATGGCATTACCTGAAGGTCTTTTGGAAGCTGTAAAGAATTATGTGGACATGACCTGGGAGGACCCGGAAAGCGAAAAAAAGCTTTCCGGGATCATCGCCCGGGGCATGGCCTATATCAATCGAATCGCCGGCAGCGAGCAGGACTTTACTGAAGAGGCAAAGCCCCGTGAGCTGCTTTTTGATTATGTAAGATACGTCCGGGCAGGCGCCCTGGACGAATATGCTAAAAACTATCTGTCAGAGCTGCTGGCCCTGCAGATGGACAGGAAGGTGGAACGCTATGCCGATCAGCAAACGCCCGCAGAATGAAGCGCTGTTTAACGACGGCGTGCTGACGGTCTGTGCTGTGGTAAAAAACCGGATCACCCGGATAAAGATTGACGGGCTCCGGTACGGTGAAAAAACCGTGGGCTTCAACCGCTTCTTTGGTGCGAAAGCCGCTGATATCAATATTGACCGCGTACTCAGGCTGCCCAGGCACCCGGAGCTGTCCCAGGATGACATCCTGATCATGGACGGGATTCAATACCGGATCGTGCTGCTGCAGCGTAAGGATACGGCCCCTTTAAGTTATGACGCTACCATCGAGCGGCAGATACCGCCAAAGGTGGACGAAAGAGAGGCATCGCTATGACAAAAGTACGCGCTGAAGACTTTGCATCGGCGCTTGTTAAGGCCTTAAAGGACTATACCTCTGAAATTGAAGAGGACTTAGAGGACCTGAAAGAAGATAACGCCACCCAAGCGGTTAAGGAACTCAAAGCATCCAGCCCTAAGAAAACCGGTGATTACAACAAGGGATGGACCAAAACAAAGGAGGGAGCTGGATGGTACGTGCACAACCGGACGAACTATCAACTTACCCACCTGCTTGAGAAAGGCCACGCCAGACGAGACGGAGGTCGCGTGCCGCCAAAGGTGCATATCGCGCCCATTGAAGAAAAATACGTCCGAACTTTTGAAGACGGCATTATTAAGAGGTTTCAAAAATGACATTACAAGCATTAGAAGTTCTTTTAAAAACGACGGGCATGCCCGTGGCGTACCATCATTGGGAAGTGGGCGAGGTGCCGCCGCTGCCTTATCTGATTTACTACGAGGACAGCAGCGATTCTTTCTATGCGGACAACCGCGTTTACCAGCAAGTGATTGGCGTGACGGTTGAACTCTACACGGACCGGAAAGATCCGGCCATTGAGGAAAAACTGGAAACGGTCATGGATCACAACGACATCGCCTACACCACCTATGAAAGCTATCTGGAGTCCGAGCAGATGTATCTGCACGGCTATGAATTTGAAATTTTGAAAAGGAGTGAATGATTATGCCAAACACACCCAAAGAACAGAAAGTCAACTATGGGCTTAAAAACGCCTATTTTGCCACCATCACCGAAGCCGAGGACGGCGCCTTCACCTATGGTACCCCGATCCGGCTTCCTGGATCCGTTGAGCTGACCCTGGAGCCCCGAGGCGATATGATTGAATTTTACGCAGATGACATGCTGTATTTCAGCGCGCCGAATAACCAGGGGTATGATGGCACCTTTACAGTAGCCAATATTCCCACCGCTTTTGCGACTGAGTGCCTGGGTGAAGTGATCGACGAAACCGACCAGGTGGTTACCGAAGTCCAGGGTGCCAAGCCGAAAGGCTTTGCCCTGCTGTTTGAGTTCGATAATGACATCAAAGCGACCCGGCACGTGCTCTATAACTGCAAAGCCAGCCGGCCAACCGTTTCTTCCAGCACCAGCACCGATTCCGTCGAACCTGGCACCAGCGAGCTGAGCTTTGTGGCCAGCGCCCGCCCGTCTGACCGGAATGTGAAGACCAAAACCACCCAGGGAACGCCGGCCGATATTTACGATGCCTGGTACGAAAAAGTTTATGAAAAGGCGGTTACGCCGCCGTCAGGATCCTAGGGAGTAGGCCATGCAGAAGATTGTAGAGATTGACGGAAAACAGGTGTTGCTGGAATCCAATGCCGCCACGCCCATAAAATACAAAAAGCAGTTCGGGAAAGACTACTTTGCCGAACTGTTTAAACTGGTGAAATCTATTGGCGCAAACATGCCGGAAACACCGGATATCAACAGCAACGAGGATCCGTCGGCAGAGCAAGCCGCCGACGCAGAGGGGATAAAAGTCGTCGAAACACTTGACATTGGGGCCATGTCCTGGGAATCCCTGGACCGGCTGGACTTTGAGCCGCTTTATAACATTGTCTGGACCTTAGCCAAAACAGCGGATAAAAGCCTGTCGGATCCGGAAACCTGGCTGGAAGGCTTTGACACCTTCCCGCTCATGGACATCCTCACCGACGCGGTGGAGCTCATCGGCCACAGCATTGAATCTAAAAAAAAATCGACGATGCCAGCGCTGGTGAAGAACCATTAACCACTGAGTCTTTTTTATACCTGTGCAAGCAGGTCGGCATTGACGCCGAGGACATGGAAGGCATGACCATCGGCATGTGCATGGACTATGTTTATGAATTCATTGAAAACAACAAGCCGGAAAAAGAGAAAAAGAAAAAAGTGCGCAAAGCGACACAGGCCGATTTTGACCGGTTTTAGAAGGGAGGGACAGCCATGGCAGGAAGCCGGATAAAAGGGATCAGCATTGAATTTAACGGCGAGACCAAAGGCCTTGACAAGGCACTGAAGAGTGTCAACGATCGGGCTGCCAAGGTCGGCAGTGAGCTGAAAGATGTTGAACGGCTGCTGAAATTTGACCCAGGGAACACAGAATTGATCGCCCAAAAACAAAAGCTGTTGAGCGATCAGATTGCCATTACCACGGAAAAGCTCAGCCAGCTTAAGAGTGCTGAGAGTCAGGTTGAAGCCCAGTTTAAAAGCGGTGAAATCGGCGCGGAACAGTACCGCGGATTTAAGCGGGAAATCGAGGCGACCGAAGGCGCGCTAAACGGTTATATTAACCAGGTGACCAGTATGGTCTCCGAACAGGAGCGCCTGGCCACCAACACAAAACGTCTGGAAACCCTGTTTAAGGCAACGGATTCCAGCGTAGAGGATTTTGCGGATGTGCTGGGTACCCGAACTGTGAACGCCATCCGAAACGGAACCGCCAGCGCGGACCAGCTGGACGCTGCCATCAACAAGATCGGTAAGGCTGCCCTGGGATCCGATGCGGATCTGAGCAAAATGAAAGCAGCACTGGACCAGGTGGATGATGGGCAGTCTCTTGACAATGTAAAAAATGATCTGAAAGAGATGTCTGTGCAGGCCAATACAACCGCTGATGAGCTTGAAAAAATTGGCGGAAAGCTTGACGCTGGAAACTTAATGCAGGCCGGTGAAATTGTCGCGGAGGCAGGCCAAAAGTTAAAAGATTTTGGTAAAGCCTCACAAGATGCTTTCAGGGATGTTGACAGCGGTATGGATATTATCATCACAAAAACGGGTGCTACAGGTGATGCTATCGGAGAGTTTGAAGGTATTTACCAAAATCTTTATAAAAATCTGCCCATTGACGGATTTGAAAATATTGGTGAGGCCGTCGGTGAACTGAATACCCAGTTTGGATACACAGGCCCGGAACTTGAAAAGGCATCAGCGTATATGCTTAAATTTGCAGAGATTAACGGAGCGGATGTTACCAACTCGACCATACAGGCCAAACAGGCGATTGAAGCTTACGGGCTTTCAAGCAGCGATTTAAGTATGGTATTAGATTCTGTGACATCAACTGCCCAGGGAACGGGTCAAAGCGTTGATAGTCTCTTTGAAAGCGCAGTAAAGGGCGCACCGCAGATCAAGGCTCTTGGATTAGAGTTTTCACAAGGCGTTGAACTCCTAGGCCAGTTTGAAAAGGCCGGGGTTGACAGTGATGCAGCCCTATCCAGTTTATCAAAAGCAAGTGTGAATTATGCCAAAAATGGGAAATCTCTATCTCAGGGACTTTCAGAAACACAAGCAGCCATCTTAGGGGCAAAAGATGAAACAGAAGCTCTTACAATTGCCAGCGAAGTATTTGGTACTAAAGGGGCAACACGAATGGTTGATGCTATCCAAAGGGGAACACTTAACCTTGATGAACTGGCAAATTCCGCGACAAATAGCGCGGGTGTCGTCGGACAAACCTTTGAAGATACCCTTGATCCCATTGACCGGCAAGATCTTGCTTTAAAAAATGCACGCGCAGCGATGGCAGAATTTGGCGCCGCCATCGCAGAAGCGCTTCAGCCATTGGCGAATGTTTTAATTCCGATTCTTCAGGCAATTTCAAAAGGCTTTAGTCAGCTACCAGGCCCAGTTCAGACAATCATTGTTGTTCTCGGCTTACTTGTCGTGGCGTTTTCGGCATTAATGCCAGTGTTTATGATGGTTCAAGGGGCAATGGCAGCCACGGGTCTTAGTTTTACAGCAATGATGGCCCCTTTGCTTCCTATTATTGCAATAATCGCCGGGATCGTTGCGGCTATTACAGCGGTCATCCTGATCATTCAAAACTGGGGCGCTATCACCGATTGGATCAGTGAAAAGCTTGGGCAGCTCGGAGAATGGTGGAGCGGCGTGTGTCAAGGCATTTCTGATGCTGCTGGCGGACTGGTCAGCGGCGTCCAGAGTACTTTTCAAGGCTGGGGAGAAAACATCAGCTCTTGGGCACAGGGCGTCAAAGAAAGTGTTCAAAACAAGTGGTCGGAAATGTGTCAGGGCGTCCAAAATATCACCAGTACGGCCAAGGAAGTGAACAGCAGCCTCTGGGGCGCGCTGACCTCCTTTATGAAAGGCGATACCGAAGGCATGAAAAACAACCTTATGAATATTTGGAACATGCTGCCTGGCGGCATTCAGGAAAAGCTGGTCAACGCGTACAATGTGGTGCGAGATAAATTTAACGCCATCAAGGACGCGGTGATCAGCCCGGTGCAGAACGTTGTAGATCGCGTAAGAGGCTTCTTTGACACCATTCGCGGGATCTTAAGTGGTAACTTGCCCTTTCCGCACATTAAACTCCCCCATTTCAATGTATCGGGGAACTTTAGTCTGAATCCACCATCTATCCCACATTTTAGTGTGGACTGGTTTGCCAAAGGCGGGATTTTAACAAAGCCGACCATCTTTGGCGCCAACGGAAATAAACTGCTGGGCGGCGGCGAGAAAGGAAAAGAAGCGGTCGCCCCCATCTCTGTTTTGCAGGGTTATGTCCAGGACGCGGTTAACAGAAGCAACGCCGAAATGGCAGCGACTTTGCAGGCCATTTTGGCCATGCTGAATCTTTATTTTCCCGAATTTGCGCAAAAGTACAACCTACAGCTGGATGAAGCCGGGTTGGTGAAACTAGTTTCCAATAGCCAGGCGTTGATAATGAAAGGGGTAAGATAATGAAACTGAACGGAGTGGATATCAAAACCTTTGGCGCAGTGCTGAAGCACTATGTCATCCAGCCCTGCGAGATAACAAAAAAAAGCGAGTGGCCGCCCGGAAGCCTGTTGCCCGTTGGGATGGACAGCTTTGAAACAGCATTCAAGACACTTTCGGTTAGTCTGGTGTTTATGCGGCACAGCACTGAAGCGGCTGCCGATCACGCCATCAGCAATCTGGCAAGCAAACTTCTGGGAAGTGTGGACATTGAGATTCCAGGACAGCCGCACCGCTTTAAGTGCGCGCTAAGCGGGACGCCTCAAAAAACCTACGCCGTTGAGTACGCCAAAATGGTGCCGACTTTTGAACTGCAATTCATCGGCTACGAATACGGAGACCAGCAGACCGAGACCCTCAACCGGGCAGCCACCAAGACTATCAACGTCTCCGGAAACGCCCTGACCCCCTGTGTCGTGGAGATCACCCCGGCGGCCGACATACCAGACTTGACCATTACGGGCCTGGGCTATGACCCGCAGAAAGATGCAGACCAGCCCATCAGCTTTACCAAGATTCAAAAGGGCGGCCAGAAAGTCATTGTTGACGGTGAAAAAGGCCTGGTCACCCTGGCAGACGGCAGCAACAAATATGGGGACACCGAACTGTGGCTGTTCCCCAGGCTGCGGCCGGGAGCCAACACCATCACCGTATCCCGGAACAACGTGGATATTACATTGCGGTACTGTCCGCGATTCATTTAAAAAAGGAGAAAAACAAAATGCTGAAAATAAACGAAAAAAGAACCATCGAATTAACCGGAGCAACCGAAGTGGAACTGGGAAAAAATACCGGAGCCGTTCAGATCATGAACCGGGAAGCCAAAATAACCGATACAGGCGGTCTGACCTATAACACGTACGAATTAAACCAGGAAGCGATTAAGGCAAATGCCGACACCGTAAACGCCGAAACCGTCGAGTTTTTAACAAAAATCACCGCCCTTTTAACCGGAGCGGACAATAACGGAGGACAAGCATAATGGAATTAACCAACAGAGAATTAATTGACATCACCAACGCCTTACAGGCCGCTGCGGAAAAGACCTATCCGGTCCGCGTAGCTTTTGCCATCGGGAAGAATTTAAAGGTGCTTAAGGCCGAATACCAGGACTACGCCGAAACCAAGGCCGCCCTGGGCAAGAAATACGCCAAGCGGGATGATAAGGGACAGATTATCCAGGATCCCCAGGGCAATGCGGCCATCCAGGACGGCAGGATGCAGGAATACCTGGAAGAGCTGGACCAGCTTCTGGACGAAAAAGTAACCGTCAACTTCCGCTTAATCGAATTTAAGGACATCGCAAGCCGCGAAGATCTTACCGGGAACGACCTGTATGGTCTCCAGATCATGTTAACTGGCGAACCGGAGTAAAGAGAATGAAAGGAGCTGGAGCCGATGTTTTTACAGCTCTATAACAGGAGCCACGAAAAGGTGGCTGGGCTGGCCGTCGGGGGAGCCGCCCAGATCGAGAGCGTTTTATCCACGGGCGATAAAACGCTCTCTTTTTCATATCCCCTTAACCAGGCCGCCGGGCTGGTCAATGAGGCCTATTTAAGGACCGAAACCGATGAGTTTGTGATCAAGGAGGTGCTGCCCGATAGCAGCAACGCCTGGGTGAGCGTCAAGGCCGTCCTGAACGTGGAAACCCTCCAGGGACAATGCTGGCCGAAGTTTGAGAGCGTGGAGCAGAAAATAGACGACAGCCTGACACTGGCCATTGCCGGAACCGGGTGGACCATTGGCAGCTGCACGGTCACCAAACGGCGGACCATCCGGAAAACCGGGTGCAGCACCTGGGAGATCATCAGCCAGGCCCGGAAAACCTACAACTGTGACATCTGGTTTGACAGCCTGGAAAAGAAAATACACATTGCCGAAAAGCGGGGACAGGATAAGGGAGCCTATTTTACCGACAACCTGAACCTCAAACGCCTGGCCATCCAAAGCACCAGCTACGATTTTTGTACCCGTATCCGCGCCGAGGGCAAGGACGGCCTGACCTTCGCAGACATCAACGGCGGCAAGAACTACGTGGAAAACCACCAGTACAGTGACAAGAACCTGGAAATCTACTGGAAAGACGAACGCTATACGGTGGCCGAAAGCCTCAAGGAGGACGCCGAAGCAAAGCTTAACGAACTCAGCAAGCCCGTGGTGGCCTACTCTGGGGATATTCTCGACCTTGCAAAAGCCCGTCCAAAAACCTACAGGATTTTAGACTATGGCCTGGGGGATACCGTGGAGCTGGTGGACAGCACCACCGGCACCAAAGAAAAGCAGCGGATTGTCAAGATAGTGGAATATCCCGACGAACCCGAAAAGAATACATGTGAGTTTGCCAACCGCACCGCCTCCTTCGAGGAACTCCAGCAGGAGCAGAACGAGGTCAACAGTACGGTTAATAACATCACCGCCGACGATGGCACCATTTCCCCATCGGCCCTTGATCTGGACGCGATCACCATTCATGTTCAAAACATTTACGCCCAGGAGCTCAACGCGGTAAAAGCCCGAATTGGCGAGCTGGAGACCACCACCCTGAAAGCCACCGAGGCCATTATCAATACGGCCAAGATCGAGGAACTGCTGGCCGGGAAAGCCACCATTTTAGACCTCAACGCCTTAACGGCCCGGGTAGAGGTAGCTGAGATCAAAGTAGGCTACGTGGACACCCTTGTTTCAGACGTGGCCGACATCAAGACGCTGGTTAATGGGAATCTGACATCTGTGAACATTCAGGCAGGCGGGATCACCTCAGATAGCCTGACCATCCGTAACGGCTTCATCACCAACGCCATGATCGGCAGTGTCGAGGCCGGGAAGATCACCACGGGTATTTTAAATACCAGTCTGGTCACCGTACAGGGAGCCGACGGCCGTATGGCCATCAAAGATAACACCATCCAGATCAAGGACGCCAGCCGCGTGCGGGTACAGATCGGCAAAGATGCCGCCGGGGATTATTCCATGTATGTATGGGACGCAAACGGCGCATTAATGTTTGACGCGGCCGGGCTGCACGCCCCCGGAATAAAATCCGGCATTATAAGAAATGACATGGTGGCCGACAACGCCGGGATCGCAGGCACCAAGATCGACATTGTAAGCTTAATCACCAGTATTAACGGCAATACCACGAAAATTGACAGCACCGTGATTAAAATGGACAGCAGCGGCCAAACCCTCAACCTGGCCTTTAACACCCTTAAAACCACCGCAGAAACGGCCAAAAGCACCACCGAAACCCACACCACCCAGATCAATGCCATCAACGGCAAAATCGACACGCTTATTCAGGATACGACCATCATAAAAGACGGCCAGACCGTTAAGCTCAAAGACGAATATAACAAGACTGTGGCCACCGTGGGCGGCATCCAGACCACCATCGGAAACCAGCAGACCACCATTGCCAACTTGACCAACGACTTAAATAACCTGTCCATTGGCGGGCGGAACTACATTTTAAACACCGCGTTTTTGGAAGGGACAACAGGTTTTTTACCGAATCAAAGTGTTGCGCTAAGCATCATAAAGGAAGGGGAAAAAGATGTCTTAAAGGTAGTTTCCAGCCAAGGGAGCAGTACCCCGGGAATCAGATTTTCCATTACTTTAGAAGAAGGTGGGAAATATTTGCTCTCATTTATTGGTAAAGGCATCGGTCAGGCAGGCGGTTCGATGGCTCTTTATAATGAGCAGTTAACAGAATACTATGACGCACAAACATATTCCATTAGCACCACAGCATACACCCGTCAAAAAACAGTTTTAAACGTACCAAAAGCTGGAAAATATTATATTGTTATATGTTGGTCTGCAAATGGGACAGAAAGAGGACTGTTATTCCAAAACAGCAGTTTGAAATTTGAAAAGGGAACAAAGCCGACCGACTGGACACCCGCGCCAGAAGATGCGCAAGGCCAGATCACCGAGGTAAAAACCCAGCAGGCCACTTTCCAGCAGACCCTTAACGGCTTTTCCACAACGGTCAGCAGTTTACAGACCGCGGTAAACAGCAAAGCTGACGGCAGCACCGTCAATACCCTTAGCAATCGGATTACCGCTATGGAAACGAATCTGGATGGGTTTAAGACGACCGTATCCAGCACCTACCAGACAAAGAATATACCAGACACCCGAAACACCAACCAGCCGCCATCGTGGTATTTTGCCAATTATCCGCGGCAAACTGCGACAGAGTTTAAAAACCGCTCAATACTGGGTGCGCCGGGTGGCGCGACCTACGGCACTTTGACCACCCACATTTCATGGGGGGATAAATCAGGCGGGTATCCGACACAAGTGTTTAAAAGCAGCGACGGCACCTTTGAACGCATTGGGACGTCCGACAGTGCGTGGAGCGCATGGAAGCAGGTAGAAGACACCGCGGGGGCGCAGAATAAGGCCGATACGGTAAAGAACTATGTCCTTGCCAACTACAGCACCACCACGGCCATGAACAGCGCTATCGACCAGAAAGCCAACCAGATAACCTTGAGTGTCAGTCAGACCTACACCACCAAGACAGAATTTAATAACAGCGCGGTTAAGCAGTTTAATAACTTTTCCAGAACCGGAAATTTAACCGGCTGGTCACCGGCGGCCAACGCATCCGGCCTTAACGGGGTTAAGCTACAGACTAACAGCACCTATAATTGGGTCGGCGCTGTTACGACCAGCGGAAACGTAGAAATCTATTCTGATTTTTACGAAGTGGATGCCAATAAGTCTTATAAGCTGGGCCTTACCATCAATAAGCCAGCAGCGACAGGACAAATCTATTTTGGGATTACCTGCTACAACGCCAGTAAACAGGCAGTAGGCGTGTACACCGGAACATCCACAACGCTGAATACCAACTTTTACTATTATGCTACCAGCGCCGTCATTGGCGGGTGGCTGAATTTAGAGGGCTATTTAATGGCCAGCAACATCGACCGGGCAAAGCTGCCAGCTGGAAAAAATGTGTCACTCTGTGCGGTGATGCACCCCACAACAAAGTATGTACGCATCCGGTTTTTGAATTACTACAACAGCGGGACATCAAGCACAATGTATTTTGCGCACCCGTTTATCATGGATGCAGAAAATAGCCAGGGCTTAATTGAAACAAGGGTATCGACAGCCGAACAGAAATTAACGGCCACCAGCCTGATTACGACCATCACCACCGGGATTAACGGCGGCACCAAGTTTACCACCACAAAATTTACAATGGACAATACCGGGCTGACCATTAAGGGCGGCGGCCTGCGGATTCAAAACAATGCGGGCACCAATGTGTTATGGGCAGACACCAACGGGAATTTACAGCAGCGCGGCGATTTCTACAACTATGACAGCGCCGGAAAACTGAGAGCTTCCATGACAAACAGCGCTGTGAATTTTTATGATACCAACGGTACCTTTATATCGAATATGGGTGCGACATATATGGGCACAAATACTAGTAATAAAGGAATCCGGTTTTACACGTCCAACGAAGGAAAATATTTTTCATGGTCTTTTGAGAACAGTGCAACGCCGGGATCTGCTGCGGTAGGTATGCTCTATGCAAAAGAAGATGTAAGCGGCTGGACAAAAGGGCTGCACATTGAAGATTCCCTTTACGTACAAAATGGAACAAAAATCTCTTGCAATGCATCAGAGTATATAATAATGAACACACCTGGATATGGGAACTTTAACTGTATCGGAAACCTGTTACTGAGGTCAGACGGTTATATTTCTTTGGGGACAAAAACTTCCAATACGTTACTCCTAAGGGCAAATAATGATGAAGTCCGAATGTTCCGAAATATTTTTATGAATGACCATTCCAGTATTATGCATATCGGGGCTGCCTGTGATCTGTATAATGTTGGAACAAGTGATTTCTTTATCCGAAATTCAAACAATCTGCATATATGCTGCAACAGCGGGGTGTCAATTAATAATTATGGAAACAGTGGATGGACAGAGGTAAGGGCTTCAAATTTTTCTTCTGTTTCACAAGAAAGATACAAGACAAATATTCGTGAATATACGGGAGTTCTCTCAATCATGCGTCATAGTAGGATTTATGAATACAACCTTAAAACAGATCTTGAACGAGGCATTGTTAATAAAAATTATGGTTTCATTATCGAACGGGAAACCCCCGAACAGGTAACCGACCATGATAATATCGCGATTAATCTGTATTCAATGGCCGGGATAAACTGGCAGGCAACCAAAGAAATCATTCAGGAAAACGACCTGCGCGATGCCAAAATCGAACATTTACAGCGCGAAATAGGTGAGCTTAAAAGCAAAATTTGGCAGCTGGAGCAGCGGTTAAGCGTTGCATAGAAAAGAGGTGTTATAGGTGGACAGAACAGGGCCGGGAGGCCCTTTTAGTATGCAAATTTCAGGAGGACAACAGGAAAAATGACAATCGAAATACTTTCGCAGTATGCCGGGTGGGTGATGGGGATAGGTGCTTGCTTTATGTTTTTCTATAAACCAGCACGGCAATGGCTGTATAACAAGCTTATCCACCCAGACGAGCAGCAGGACAAGCAGATCGAGGTATTAAACGACCGGATCGGGGACGTGGAGAGCTGGCAGCGCAAGCAGCAGCACGACATCGACGTGAGCGCCGTGGAACGCTATATTCTCATGCGTTCTATGCGCTCTTGTCTTGAAGCCGTATCCGGGAAAAGGAACAATGGAAACGTGGACGAATCCATCGACGAGATTAACGAGTTTTTGGCCGAGCAGGCCCACAAAACAAAAAGCCGGATGAATCCATAGAGAGGAGAAAAAATGAAAATAAACCCAGAAAATTTAAGCCGATACGCCAAGCCATTGGCCCGCCTGTTTATTTTGGTTTTAACCTTAATAAACCAGTTTTGCACAATGGCCGGTTATCCGATTATTCCAATCGAAAATGAAGCCATCAACGATTTTATAACAGGCGCACTGACGCTTATATCCGTATTCTGGTGCTATTGGAAAAACAATAGCTTTACCGCCCCGGCAGTGGCTGCCGATAACCTTAAAACGGCCATAAAGGGGCTTGCAACAAAGAAATTATATGAATTATTGGAAATTATCGAAGATGAAAACAAGGAGGAAAATAAAAAATGAGTAATGAATTAATCCGATTAGGACAGGAACACAGCAATAACTTTGTTGAAAACAAGATCGCAGCAGACGGCCTGAGAGGTGCCGAAACACAAAAACAGGGCGTTCGCCTGGTCCAGCACGCCATGAACCTGGATTACGGCGCAGGCCTGGAGGTGGATGGCACCTGGGGCAGCGCCAGCAATACCGCCTTTGGCAGCCACAACGTCCGGGAAGGCGAAACCCAGTACATGGTCACCGCTCTGGAAATTCTACTGCTGCTTAAGGGGTATGATCCGGGCGGTGTCGAGTGTCCGGGAGTCTTTGGCGGCGGCCTGGGGAACTGCGTGGAAAGCTACCAGGGGGACAATGGCCTGTGTGTGGATCGGATCGCAGGCCGGGAAGTATTCCTTCATCTGATGGATGTAGAGGCCCAGCCTGTTATAGATGCGACCGATCTGCCAAACTTCGGACCCGATGAGTTTAAGTGCGAGTGCGGGTGCGGCGGGGACATTAAACCAGAATTAAAAGTCCTGATCCAGAAGCTTCGGGACTACCTGGGCGATCCAGTGACCATTACCTCTGGTTTCCGCTGTGCATACCAGAACACAAAGGACGGCGGCGTTCCAGACAGCCTGCATATGGACGGAGATGCCTGCGACTTGTATTGCTCCGGCCATTCAGTGGATGAAGTGGCAAACGCAGCATTAGCCGTTGGAATCCCAGGCGTGATCCGGTATTATTCCAGCCAATTTGTACATGTGCAGCTGTGGCCACGGGATAGCGTTGGCGATTAAATAATAAAGGGCCGCCTTCAGGACGGCTTTATTTTTTGTTTTAAATTTTTATTGCCGGGTATAAATATTATCGAACAATCATACCTCTTACTTGACAGAATAACAGAATTAATCTCCCCCCCCCAATACTTTTCCTTTGAAAGCTCCTGATCCAAAGACCGGGAGCTTTTTGTTTTTGTGCCCGAAAATTGTCCTGCAAATTTTTAATATTTGTTTCTCGAGATTATCCTGCTGTTTCTCTTGAAGACCGCGAATTCAAACACTTTTCCAAGCTTTTTAGATTCCCAAAAAATAAGCAAACTATTGGGTAGAGGTCGTTGGTTCAAGCCCAATCGGGATCACCAGAAATTTCGCTTAGATAGGGACCTCCGGGTCTCTTTTTTAATGCATGGAAATGACGTTTTTCGCCAGATTTTCGCCAGTTTCATCAGCAATGGAGGCGTAAAAACTGTCGGTTTTGTCTGCGGTGGCGTCTTTCAGGGAATTTAAAATATGAATATAGGTTTTTAAAGTAACGGATAGATCGGAGTGCCCGAGGAGTTTTGATATCACCAGCGGCTCCGCGCCAGCCTCGAATTGACGGGTTGCATAGGTATGTCGAAGATCATGAAATGTTTTTTCTGAACTGATACCTAAAGAAATATAGACCTTTTTTAATGCAGCAAGGACGTTTGAGGAATCAAGATGTGTGCCGAGCGGTGTGCAGAACACCAGCGTTTGCGGTGTTTGAATGATTCCAAGTTTGGCCAGCTCTTTTTTCTGTTTGTCTCGATGCTCATTTAAAATAGTATGCAGAACTTCTGGCAATCTGTTTATTCTGGTTTGGCCATTTTTGGGAAGGCCCACGATCCACCGGCTTTTTTTCTGATCCCCCTTTGTGATACCGCCAGATTTATTAATCGTAATACGGCGATTTTGGAAGTCAATATCGGCCCAGGTTAAGGCGAAAAGCTCACCCTGACGCATTCCAGTATCGAGCGCTGTCCGGAAAAGACAGCCGTATTTGTGGTTTGCAATGGCATCCTTGAAAGCTATATGTTCTGCCCGTGAAAGCGGTCTTGCGGTGTTTCGGGATGCTTTTCTCTGTTTTTCTGCTGAATCTTCCTGTGGAAGTGTGAAGATCTTTGGGACAATCATAAAATTAATTTCCTTTTTTACTCCGGCATAGCGCAGAGTTGGGTTGACAATTTTATGAAGTGTCTTGGCATTTATGGCTGACAGTGTATTATAATAGCTTTGGACAGTATCAAGGGTTAAATCGCACATTTTCATTTCACCTAGGGGCGTTCTGCGCAGATGGTTGTTGAGGATTGATAAATAGCGTTCTTTCGTTTTTTCCTTAACTGTATTAAAATGGACTGTTCGCAAATAGATTTCACAATAGTCGGCAAGCGTTTTTTCACTGAGGTTCACACCTGAAGCTAGTTGAGCTTCAATTTCTTTTCGCTTTTTATTCAAGATTTCAATGGATTTTGCAGTGATTTCACGCCGTCTTCCATAAATGTCATGATATTTGTAATAATAATAGATGTATTTTTCACCGTTCGGGGCGGTTACCGTTCTTTTTCTGTATTCTTGCATTTTTGTCTTTCCTCCTTAAAAAGACCTTTCCTTACGTTTTTATTTTAGCATTGTCTTTTGGTCGCTTACAAGTGCATTTGATCTGGCAATCAGCTTTTTCTCTAACCATTCCGGTATTTCATCCTTAATGATAAGCCATTTTCGGCCGTTGGGAACTGCGGGAAATTCGGGATCAGTTTTTATTATTTCATACATTTTTCTTATACTGATTCTTAGCTCCTGTGCTGCTTCTTTTGGTGTGATAATTGTAAATCCAGACATTGAGTTGATCATTTTAAACCTCCAGTTATTAATCATTTTATTGTTCCAAGCAGTATACAGATGTTTTCGAGAATATGAACGTATAGTGCTGCAAGGTATTCTTTAAACGTGATATCTTCATCTTTGAAATCAGCCAGATACTGTTTATAAAGCTCTGCCACTTCAATATTTTTAATGGTCAAGTAGTGATGATGTTTTTTCTTCATTTGTAGGACTCCTTTTTTAAAATTAAAGTTTTTAACTTTTTAAGATGACGCTGTAGCTACACCTTTTAGGCTAGCGTCACCCTTAGCGTCACCTCTAGCGTCACCCTTGAAAGTCAGGTTTTTAGCGGTTTTGACAGCAGGGGTGACGCTGGTGACGCTAGAATCAGCATCCTATAAAGGTGACGCTATAACTGCATGTTTTAAAAGTTTTTCCACATAAGACTAATAAGACGTTTGTTTTTTGTTCTCTTTTTCTTTATTATGATTCCGTTGCGGTCGAAGTCCTCTAGATGATTGGATAAATGACGACTCAATCTTGTTGGGTCAGCAGCATAAGATGCTAGTCCTGCGGCTTGCCATAACTCATTCATGGAACCTTCCCAAGCTTTCTTTTTCTGTTTTGCTAAAAAAGCCATGATCGCTGAGATAATCGGATCAATGGTAATCTCTCCGTGATCTTCTTCATCCAATTCCCATCTGAGCGGATTTTCGTTGAATTTTAGATCAATCACATGGGACGGGTGAAAGCGTGATACAATGGAAAGCTGCCCTGTTTTCGCCGTTTCTTCCTTGAGCATGATCAGCTTGCTGGAGACTGTGGCAAAAATTCCCTGGCTGCCTAAAAGATCGTTGCTGTCCTTTTTCGTATGATGGACAACCAGAATGGGCACATTGATATTTTTAGAGATATGTTGAAGAATATCAATGTCCCGGACGGCATCCTGGTACGAATACTCATCGGCAGATTTATTGCAGCCCCGCACTTTCTGGAGGGTGTCAATGATAATAAGGCCAAGGTCTTTGGCAGCCGCTTTTTCGGCTACGCTGCCGATGGAATTGAGATCCACATCATTGTTAAAATAATAATTGATATGTCCGGTCTCTGGCAGCTGCATGGCTTTCCGGCGGCCAAGCGCATTGGCTGGGTCACTCTCAAGATTCAGATAGAGCACTTCCTTCTGCCGGGCACGGCAGCCAAACAAGTCTGTTCCGGTTGCGATGGCATAGGCCATCTGCTCAACAAGGATGCTTTTCCCAGATTTAGGCGCGCCGCCAAGAACGGTTACCCCATCATAAAGCACATGTTCAATGGCCGGTTCTGGCGTTTTAAATGTGCTTTTAAACAAGTCGGCATCATTCCATACATAAGATAAAATGGTCTGCATCAAATCGCTGCTCTTTGGGGGTAAAACTTCATTTTTCATCTAATAGTATCTCCTATCGCCCTTCCAGGCTTTCATGATTTCTTTTAAATTGACCAAAACGGTTGATATCAGAGACAAAATAAGCCAGACGGTAAAGATATTGACGGGAAGCTTCATGCGGACGGTTTCGGGCAGATAAATACAGATAAGTAATGCTGCAAGGCTGAAAGCCACGCTTAAAACCGCTTTCAAACCACCGTTTTCGTCATAGCAGCCCAAAAGGGTCCGGATGGTTTCAAGCCCTTTTTTAATGCCAATAATCGCCAAAAACAGCAACAATCCCAATATCAGGAGAAAGACGCAAATCGTCAATAAAGCAGCTGCCCGGTCATTTATGTGCTGCACTAAACCATTTTTGACGATAAAGAAAAAAGATTTTACTGTGGCCAGGATCCACAGGATATTTTCCCAGCGGCTGACGAACCACCCGCCCATTTCGGCCAGAACACTCCTATTTTGGGACAGCTCACGAATCACCCAGACCGCGCAGATGATGGCCGCTGCTGAAAAGCCGCTCGTTAAAAGTTTCTGGGCCTTTTGATAGCTTTCCGCTTCTCTTTGGGCTTTTTTCCTTTCTTCCTCGGCCTCTTTCTGTTTTTTCAGTGTAATGCGCCGGCTTTCATCGAGAGAAGCCTCGGCTGATTCCGCTCTCTTGATGGCACTCATCCGCGACTTCTTCTCTTTCTCGATCTTCGCCTCCATACCCGACACGCTCAAGGCCAGGGGCTTCAGTTCGTCGATCAGTTTCCCGTCTTCGACCAGCTGCAAGTTCTGTTCTTGTAACAGCTGTTTTTGTTCGCCGATTATCTGATTCCGCTCGCAGATCTCCGAGTTCAGTTTTGAATTTGTCGAAATCAATTGTTGATTCTCTTGCTTCAGCTCCTGATTCTCCGATGCTAGACGCTCGATGGTCTGTTTGGCCTGCTCCAGCAGCTGGTTCAATGATAAAGGCACGGGCGAGCTGCCGATGCTGTTCGGCGTTCGTTTGAATTGCATGTTCCATCGCCTCCTTTCCTACAGGCAGTTTAAAAGTTTTTTCTAAATTGGTGTTGCGCACCTTCTTTCCGTTTGGACAGATAAAAGTGATGGCTTTGCGGGTGTCTTTCCAGAGGGTTTCATATCCGGCGTGCAGCATCAGGTTCATGAATTCTTCCCGGGTCGCTGCCGTTTCCAATGCGTTCATCACAGTGTTAGCGCAGTCCATCAGGTAGCTTTTTCCTTTTCCTGCATCAGCTTTTTCAAGCTGTTTATACTTTGACAGCCGATAGGTGGTCACCGCCTCGTTTTTTTCACAAATGCTGAGGCCATTTTCAAGGCAGAGCTGATCACTTGTCGCTTTCATGTTCTTTAAATCCGGCGGGCCAAACTGTAACTTTAGTCCCGTTTCCAGGCTGACAGAATTCACAAGAATATGGCTGTGAAGATGCGCCTGATCGGCATGGGTTGCAATTAAAATTTCATACCCTCGAAAAATATGTTCAGCCAGTTCTCTGGCAATCTGGTTGGCTTTCCACGGTGTGATCCTTTCGTCTACTGGGAAAGATTGAATATAATGGTAATACTGGACGCCGTTTTCTTTGTGATAGTATTTTTTTGTCACCTGCATTTCTTCCGCTGCGGTTGCTGGGTTACAATTAATACCAGAGACATATTTTCCTTTTATTTTTTCATCTTGGAGGACATAATCCACCATTTGATTCAGGCCTCCGTGACTTGCAACTGCTTTAATAATTGCCATACCTGTTTCTCCTCTTTCTGTAATGCCTCAAGCGCTGCCCTGTCAACTGGAAGTCCAACGTTGCTGTTATAGGCGAGCTGGTTTAGATTGTTGCCGATACGTTTTTGCTGCAAAATCACTTCAGAAAGTCCTTCAAAAACATTTATTTTTTTATTCAAAACCGCTCGGCGGATATACTCCTGTTGGGTTAATTCTGAACGTTTTACTCTGCCTAAAAAAATCTTTTTTTCTTGATCGTTCAAGCGAAATAGTATTTGATTTTTTCGCCGCCTTGTCCGTGCCATGATTTCACCTCCGTTTATGGAACCTTCCCAATTTAATATTAAATTTTAACGCTAAACTCAAGGGGATCGAAGGGGACAGAGTCCCCTCGCAAGCGGTGTTGGTAGCCAGAATGGCTATCCAAACACTAAGCTTGCCTATCCCCCGCCGCCATTTAGCAGACGGACGGATTTTTGATTAAACATGCTGGGCATGTTTGATCAAAAAGAAAAAAAGGGGGATAGCAAAGAGGTGTTAATCTTGTGCTGCGGACGGTACGGCAGTCTTTTTAATGATGGTGCATTCGCCATCTTTTTGAGCGATTTGCAGGCTATTATCCTTGAAAAACACAATGATCGCTCCCAGTATTTTTTCTAGATCATCGTTTGAATTTTTCTCCAGATTAAAGGCGGATTCTGCCGTCATTCCCATTGCAATGTAACGATCCATTTCCTGCTCGATCTTTTCGGCTTTTTCTAGGCTTTTTTGAATTTGGTCTTGGTATTTTTTGTACATTTTTTGCATAATAACTCCTTTTGGTGTGACGTTATATCAAAAAAACAACTATAGTTGTTTTTTGATATAATACAACATAAAAAGTTGTTTGTCAACATGTGTTAAAGAGAATCAAATCGTAATTTAATCAAATATTTTTATATTGTTTTTTTTAAAATTGCATGTTATTGTACTTAGAAGGAGATATTGTTATGAATATTGGAGAATTTATAAAAGAAATAAGAAAAAAAGAAGGTTTAACTCAAAAAGAATTTGCCGAAAAGTTAGGTCTGGTTCAGGCAACGATAAGTGCTTATGAAAAAGGAATTCGATCACCGACTTTTAAAGTAATGATTGACATTTCTGAAATATTTGGAGTAGATTTAAATCTTTTGATGTCTAAGGATGTTGAATTAGTAAAGGCATTTAAAGATGCTGAAATAGTCCATGAACAGCTTAGCTTGAAGGGATTTGAATATGATTATTTTAATGATTCGGATTCTAAATATGATTATGTAGAGCTAAAGATGCCAGCAAGAGGGTCAGATAACTATTTGAATATACTCAATTTTATGTCAGATTTGAATGAAGATGGTCAAAAAAAGGCACTGGATTTGATGGTATTATTAAGAAAGATACCAGAATATAGAAGAAAATAAAAAATAGTCAGCACCGGACAGAAATTTGCATCGAAATTTATTGATTTTAGCATAGCTCAAAATTATGATTACGATTCGCGATACAAACGCGTATATTGTAATTGGAGGTGATAGCAATGGCTAGAACATCAAATATTTATATCCGTTTAAAACAGGTCGCTCTTCAAAGAGGGATTCCTTTTGAAATGAAATTAACAAAAAGCGTTCTGCTTTCCTATGATTCATTGACAAAAGAAGAATTTGAGGCCGAAATTGCCAAGGGAATGGCAGATGTTGAAGCGGGAAGGACTCATACGGCAGAGAGGATTAAAGAAGAAATGCGGCGGGATTATGGTCCATGAGTTGGAAGATAGATAATCTGCCGAGCATCGGATCGAAGCTTGGCGACTGAACCCGTAGGGTGAAGGAGCGGACTTCGACCGAAGCACAGGCATGGCCGGGGGAAAACCAACGAACGTTGGTTTCATGGGGGTGGCAGGAGCGCCCCATTTCATAGGAGATTTGAGCAAAGCGAAAATCTCAACCAAAATAGCTAGGGGCATAGCGCAGCACCGTTTAATTGAGAAGTAGTGCGGCGGGGAGCACAGCGTCCCCGCCTTGCAATTTGATCAAAAAATAAAAATAGGACAATCGCGAAGCAATTGATCCTTTTAAGGGCTATGAGTGGTCTATATTTATATAGACATACTTCCCCATTATTATTATATACTATTTTATTATAATGTCAAGTGTGATAAAAAGATATTATTTATAATATTAATGACATTTATGATAGGGCATGGTATAATAACTTTGGTACCGCAGGAGGTATCCCGTCAGGTAAAATAGCGGCGGCGCCCCTAGAAGGGAGCCTTTATGGAGATTACAATTTACATTCCACCAGAGGTTTTAATTGAAATTGTTGGAATATGCATTAGTGTGTATTTATCAATTCGATTGAATCGGCGGATGAAAAGAAGTAAGGGAAATAAAAAAAACCGCTAGCCTAGGAAACAGCGGTTTTCGTAAAGAATAACTAATCCGGGCACCTGTCGCTCCTGACGGTACCATCTTTATATTCAAATTATAGCATATCTACAAATTTTGTGCAAGCTAATGAAATGAAACAATGAATTATAGTTTTTGGTTATAAAATGTTTGTGTAAGGAAAGGCATGTTTTTTCGCCATTTTTAACGCTAATCTGTGCTTATAGGTGCTTGTAGTGTGTTTTGAAAATCGCTAAATAACAATAAAACGCCTAAAATAAAACCTCCGGCTATTTGGTAGAGGTCGTTGGTTCAAGCCCAATCGGGATCACCATTATATGACGTCATACGGCTTAATCAGCCGTTTTTTTATTTCGCATTTTTCTAAGATTTTTTCTAATAAATATCTGTCCGACCATACATCGCCTACCATCAAAATTACACTCTTAATGAACTTGCCAGCAAAGAACCGGTGCGGTATGATTAAAGCAGATCAATCAAGAAATAACCAATCAGACATCCCAGCCCCAAAACGCCAGACTCAATAACCCAATCCCAAAACGAAAACGCTGATTTCAGCCAATCCCGTTAAAACGATGGAAAAAAGAATGGTGTTAAAAGGCAGCGATCTGAAGCCGTTGTTTCCCAGTGATTTACACATTAAAATGTCGGTTCATTTAAGAACCGGCGCCCGCAATCCCCTTTGAAACAGGAACACAGACCGTGTATTTTTTGAGAAAAGCGCGCGCTTGAAAAATACCCCGGTACGCTGGTTAAGGGGAAAACAAAAGCCGGAGCCGCCGGCTGACTACTAAGAGGGCCCATTGGGATTTGGCAAAAGGGTGGCAACGGTTATAAAAGTTAAAAATAAAAGACCCTGTATTGCAGCACCGCGGTTTATGAAGCAGGCCCTGAACTTAAAATTCAGGGTCTCTTTTTGTCGTTCTATAATTTCCTTTAGTCTGGGGAAAATGTTATAATAGATCATTATAGACAGGAGTTTGTTATGAAAATAGACGCATTACACAGTCGTTTTATAAGCGGGAAGAAAGCAAAATTGTCTGATGGTATCTACCACCATACACAAATTAAAATGGCCTATAATTCCAACCGAATTGAGGGAAGCATGCTCTCAGAAGAACAGACACGAAGCATTTTTTCGACCAATACCATTTTACCAGAAGGGGACAGCCCTGTAAAAATTGATGACATCGTCGAGACAACTAACCATTTCGAGGCTTTCGATTATATTCTTGATCTCGCCAAAGAGCCCCTGTCAGAAGATATCATAAAAAAACTTCACTATTTGTTAAAGCGCGGCACCGCCTATGAGCGCGAAGGGTTTTCCACCGGTAAGTATAAAATTTACCCCAATGTTATCGGAGGAATCACAGAGACAACACCGCCGGATAAAGTGCAGTCGGCAATGAAAGTGCTGCTTGAAAAATACAATGCTATTCCCGAAAAAAGCTTTGATGATTTGATTGACTTTCATGCGCAGTTTGAAACCATTCACCCGTTCCAGGACGGGAACGGCAGAGTTGGGCGGCTGATTTTGTTTAAAGAGTGCCTGATAAATGGAATCCTTCCATTTATCATTTTGGATGAGTATAAATTATATTATTATCGCGGGCTGGGCGAATACAGAAAAGAAAAAGGATATCTGAGGGATACATGTTTATTGGCACAGGATCAGTTTCGAAAGGTTTGTGATTATTTTAAGGTTTTTGGAAATTGACCCGTTGTGCCCACAGAGGCGTGTTAAAGCTATAAAAAATTCATATCAATTGGTTGAGGTATTTCGGCCTTTTGTACACTTGTTCAGTTTTAATAAAGGTGTTATAATACATGTAATACAGGTACTGCTGAAAACAGCATACCTCAATTCAGCATTGATTTATAGTCGTCTACTTTCTCAGGGGAGACGGCTATTTAATTTTTTGGTATACGCAATTATGAACAATATTAAAGTTAATATGAGAATTAACGGGTTCGTGTCCATGGTATATCACCCCATTTCTGGGTCTTGATTAGCCGCTCAGCAGTAACAGGCAGTACCTGTGTTGATCTTTAACGTTTTTATTGCTCAGAGCCTTTTTCACCATTTCTAACTTTTTTCGAAAAAACGCGACACTTAGCTTTTTTATTCAAAACCAACTTTCCTTAAACCCCTTGACAAATCCATCTGTAACATTTATGATTACAAAATAGAAACTGTAATGTTTAAAATTACACTTTATGGGAAAATAAATAGAATCATCACAGAAAAGAGGTTTTGATATGGGATTTGCTTCGGGGGCCGGGGTTCCGGCCATTATGGTATTTTTACAGGGGATTCTCAGTTTTTTCTCGCCCTGTGTGCTGCCGCTGGTGCCTTTGTACATCGGCTATCTGGCGGGCGGAACAAAGACGGTGGACGCGGACGGCACGGTTCATTACAAAAAGCGGACGGTGCTCATCAACACGCTCTTTTTTGTCATTGGCATCAGCGCTACGTTCTTTATTCTGGGCGTTGGCTTTACCGCGGCGGGGCAGTTTTTTACGGGGAACCGGATGCTGTTCGCGCGCATCGGCGGGGTGATCATTATCTTGTTTGGCCTGGTGCAGCTGGGGGTTTTCAATTTTGACTTTTTGAACCGTGAGCACCGCCTGCCCTTTAATCTGGACAAGCTGGCCATGAATCCGCTGCTGGCGTTTGTGCTGGGCTTTACCTTCAGCTTTGCCTGGACGCCCTGTGTGGGGCCGGTTCTGGCCAGTGTGCTGCTCATGGCGTCGTCCTCGTCGTCCTTTTCGTCGGGCTTTATCCTCATCGGGGTTTATACGCTGGGCTTTGTGCTGCCGTTCATGGCGGTGGGCTTATTTACCAGCACGCTGCTGGACTTTTTCAAGCGGCACCAGAAGGCGGTCCGCTACACGGTTAAGGCCGGGGGCGTGCTCATGATCGTGATGGGGATTATGATGTTTACGGGTTGGATGAACGGGATCACCGGTTATCTCTCTCAGGCCGGGGCTGGCAGCAGCGCGCCGCAGCCAAGCCCCACGGTAACCGCGGAACCTGCGCCCACACCCACGCCGGAAAATACGCTGGAGGAAAGCGCCAAAAAGACTCTGGCGCCAGATTTCACGCTCACGGACCAGTATGGGGTGGCGCACACGCTGTCGGAATACCGCGGCAAAACGGTTTTCCTCAATTTCTTTGCCACCTGGTGCGGCCCATGCCAGAAGGAAATGCCGGATATTGAGACGCTGTATAAGAAATACGGCGATAACTCCGGGGACTTGGTGGTGCTGAGCGTGGCCAATCCGCATACGGAGGAAGGGCCGAATAATAATGACATGTCGCCTGAAAAAATCGCGGAGTTCATGTCGGACAACGGCTTTACCTATCCGGCGCTCATGGACCGGACGGGCGCGGTTTTTCAGACCTACGGTATCCGTTCTTTCCCCACGACCTTTATGATCGACAAGGAGGGTTATGTGGCGGGCTATGTGCCGGGAATGCTGACTTCCAGCATGATGGAAAGCATTGTCAGCCAGGCCATGACGCAATAGATAAAAAGCCTGTATCCGTTGAATAAGGATACAGGCTTTTTTAAGTCTTGGCGAAATAATATGGAGAAAATCTATAATTTTTATAACTCTGGGTATTTATTAAACTGCGTAATGCTTTAATTAACGCTTATTCTAAAATAGAAAGAGTTGATTTTTTATGAATGGAACGATGATGCAGTATTTTGAGTGGTACCTGCCCGAGGACCAGTCTCTGTGGCGGCAGGTGGCAGAGGATGTCAGCCGCCTGAAGGCGCTCGGGATCACTGCGGTCTGGCTGCCCCCGGCCTATAAGGGTGCTGCGGGAAAGAGCGATGTGGGCTACGCGCCCTATGACCTTTATGATCTGGGTGAGTTTGACCAGAAAAACAGCGTCGCCACAAAATACGGAACGGTCAATGAATATTGTGACGCCATCCATGCCCTTCAGGATAACGGAATAGAGGTTTACGCAGATATTGTGCTGGACCACCGCCTGGGCGCGGATGATACGGAAAATGTCTACGCCTGCAAGGAAAATGATGAAAACCGGAATGAACAGATTGAGCCGATCCGCCCGATCAAGGCCTGGACGCAGTTTGACTTTCCGGGGCGGGGCGATACCTATTCGGATTTTAAATGGAACTGGACACATTTTGCCGGCATCGACTGGGATGAAAAACAGGAGGACAGCGCGGTATTTCAGTTTCAGGGCAAGCGCTGGGCCAGGGATGTGGACCGTGAAAACGGCAATTTTGACTACCTGATGGGCGCGGATGTGGATTTAAACAACCGCGAGGTGGTCGAGGAGCTGATCCGCTGGGGCAAGTGGTATCTGGCCAAAACCCGGGTCAACGGCTTTCGGATGGACGCGGTCAAGCACATTGATTTTAATTTTTTCAACGAATGGCTGGACGCGGTCCGGCGCGACTGGGACCAGGAGCTGTTTGCCGTGGGCGAGTACTGGTCTGGCGACCTGGAGGATCTCAAGCGCTATATGGAGACCACCGACCGGGCCATGTGCCTGTTTGACGTGCCGCTCCACTACCATTTTTTTGACGCCGGAAACAGCGGCGGCGGCTATGATATGCGGCAGCTGCTGAACAATACCCTGACAGCTCACGACCCCACCCGGTCGGTCACCTTTGTGGACAATCATGATACCCAGCCCGGCCAGTCGCTGGAATCCTGGGTGCAGCCGTGGTTTAAGCCGCTGGCCTATGCCTTTATTCTGCTCCGGGCCGACGGCTATCCCTGCGTCTTTTACGGCGACTATTTCGGTATTCCCGCCCAGGATATCGCGCCCATGCGGGATATTCTGGACAAGCTGCTCTGCGCAAGGCGTGAATCGGCCTATGGCATGCAGCGGGATTATTTTGACGATTTTCATATCATCGGCTGGGTGCGTGAGGGCGATCCGGCAGAGCCGGAGTCCGGCTTGGCGGTGCTGATGACAAACGGTGACGGCGGCTCAAAGCAGATGTATATGGGCCATCATTTTGCCGGAAAGGATTTTTATGACATTACCGGAAATGTGGACGGCACAGTGACAGTCAATGAAAACGGCGACGGCGTTTTCCATGTGGCGCCCGGATCGGTATCGGTCTGGGTCAGAACCCGCTGATTGAGATCATAAACGTTTTACCGGCAGGCGGCTGGATTGCTGCCTGCCGGTTTTATTTTTTTGGCAGTGCTATTTAAAGCAAATGGGGTATAAATGATTAAAATGTTTTGAAATGGTGTGTGGGATGTGTTATGATTTAGTAAATTATAATGACTATAAATGATGTAAAGACAGGAGGAGAATATGGAAATTTTGAACAGTATTCCTCCGGTGGGCCAGGCTCTGGTCGCCGGGATTTTCACCTGGGGTTTAACGGCCCTGGGCGCTGCGATGGTCTTTTTCTTTAAGGAGATTAACAAAAAGGTATTAAACGCCATGCTGGGTTTTGCCGCGGGCGTTATGATCGCGGCCAGCTTCTGGTCGCTGCTGGCGCCGTCCATCGAGATGGCGGAGGGCGGCCCGGTACCGCCCTATGTGCCGGCGGTAGTTGGCTTTCTGGGCGGCGGCGCGTTTTTATGGTGTGTGGATAAGCTTCTGCCGCATATTCACCAGGGAACCGGCCATCAGGAGGGTATTCACACCTCCTGGCAGCGCAGCGTGCTGCTGGTCTTAGCCATCACCTTCCACAATATTCCTGAAGGGCTGGCGGTCGGGGTGGCCTTTGGCGGCCTGGCCTCGGGCAATGAATACATGACCCTGGCCGGGGCCATCTCGCTGGCTCTGGGGATCGGGCTCCAGAACTTCCCGGAAGGGGCGGCGGTGTCCATCCCGCTCCGCCGGGAGAATATGAGCCGGTTCAAATCCTTTATGTACGGCCAGGCCTCCGGGCTGGTGGAGCCGGTCTCTGCGGTTATCGGCGCGGCAGCGGTGGTCTTTATCAACCCGATCCTGCCTTACGCGCTGGCCTTTGCCGCGGGTGCGATGATTTACGTAGTGGCAGAGGAATTGATTCCCGAATCCCAGCTGGGTCATGACGGCGAGGGCGATGTCGCCACCATTGGTGTGATGGTCGGCTTTGCGGTCATGATGCTCATGGACGTAGCCCTGGGCTGAGAAAGGACACAGTGATGATTCATATAGGACCGCATATTTCAATTGCCAAGGGGTTTACCGCCGCCGGAAAGGACGCGGTATCCATCGGGGCAGATACCTTTCAGTTTTTTACCAGGAATCCGAGGGGAGGCAACGCCAAGGCCATTGACCCCAGTGACGCGGACGGCCTTCGGCAGATCATGGAGGCCAACGATTTCGGGCCACTGCTGGCCCACGCGCCCTATACGCTCAACATGGCCTCTGCCACACAGGCGACCCGGGATTTCGCGGAGCGCGCCTTCCGGGAGGATTTGGAGCGTCTGGACCAGCTGCCCTGCCAGCTCTATAATTTTCATCCCGGTAGCCATGTGGGCCAGGGACCGGAAAAGGGCATTGAGCTGATTCTGGATATTCTCAACCGCAATATGAAGCCGGACCAGAAGACCATTGTGCTGCTGGAGGCCATGTCGGGTAAAGGCAGCGAGGTCGGCCGCGACTTTGAGCAGCTACGGGCCATCATCGACGGCGTGGAGCTCAAGGATAAAATCGGGGTCTGCATTGACACCTGCCACATCTATTCAGCCGGGTATGACATTGTCAATGACCTGGACGGCGTCATCGGGGAATTTGACCGGGTGGTGGGCCTGGATTATCTTAAGGCCATGCACCTGAACGACAGCCTGACGCCCTTTGCCAGCCATAAGGACCGCCACGAGAAAATCGGCTTTGGCAGCATAGGGGTGGACACCTTTATCGCCATTGTGAAGCATCCGCTGCTCCGGGATAAGCCCTTTTTCCTGGAGACACCCCAGGAAAAATTCGCAGATTACGCCAAGGAGATTGAGCTGCTCCAAAATGTGTAAAGCTTAAAAAAGGCCTGAAGTACAAAACCGTGTATTTCAGGTCTTTTCTTGCCTTAAATTCAAAACATCCTTGACGCGGGTCCGGTTTTTATTTATACTAAAAACATGTAATATAGAATGAATCTATTTTAGTTAAGGGGTATTAACTTTGTCATGCAAGTGAAAGAAGGGGCATCTGTGAGAAATATTGAAGAAATGGAATATACCGAGAACAGCAACAAAAAAATCGCCATGCGCGTGTCTGTCATCTCGATTTTTGTTAACCTCGGTTTATCGGTTTTTAAATTCATCGCCGGGATTTTAGCCAATTCCGGCGCCATGATTTCCGACGCGGTGCACTCGGCGTCAGATGTGCTCAGCACCTTTGTGGTCATTATCGGGGTCAATATCTCAGGCCAGAAGGCCGACCACGAGCATCAGTACGGGCATGACCGGCTGGAGTGTGTGGCGGCGATCCTGCTGGCGGCAATCCTCTTTGCCACCGGCGTGGGCATCGGCTGGACCGGGATCGAAAAGATCATGGACGCTGAGAGCCACGCCCTGGAGATACCGGGTATACTGGCCCTGGTGGCGGCCCTGGTCTCCATTGTGGTCAAGGAGTGGATGTACTGGTTTACCCGCGCCGCAGCCAACAAGATTAACTCCAGCGCCCTGAAGGCAGACGCCTGGCACCACCGTTCCGACGCGCTGTCCTCCATCGGCAGCTTGATCGGGATTGCCGGCGCGCGCATGGGCTTCCCGATTCTGGACCCCATCGCGGCGGTAGTCATCGCCCTGCTGGTCATCAAGGCAGCCTATGATATCGGAAAGGACAGCATCAGCAAAATGCTGGACAGCTCCATCGACGAGAAAACCGAAAGGGAAATCCGCGGGCTGATCATGGAGCAGGATGGCGTCAAGCGGATCGACGACCTTAAATCCCGGACCTTCGCGTCTAAATTTTATGTGGATCTGGAAATTGCCGTTGACGGGGAGCTGAAGCTGGTCGAGGCCCACGCCATCGCCGAGAATGTGCACGATGTGCTGGAGGCGGCCTACCCGGCCCTCAAGCACTGTATGATCCATGTCAACCCCTACGGGCAGGAAAAAACCGAACATGAATAGCGGGAGCGCCTGGTTTTCTTAAAACGAGAACAGGCGCTTTTCTTTTGTCCCGAAATCGTATAAAATAAGGGATAAAATGACCGGAGGTAGAAAATGAAACAGCGAATTGGAGACATTGAGCTCTACTACGAAAAAGAAGGGGAGGGCCAGCCCCTGATCCTGATTCACGGCAACGGCGAGGATCATGGGATTTTTGATAAAATTGTGGGGCCGCTGAGCGCGGATTTTACCGTCTATGCCCTGGATTCCAGAGGACACGGGAGCAGCACCCCGGTGGATACTTTTGACTACCGTGAAATGGCGGAGGACGTCCGCGGCTTTATCCAGGCGCTGGGGCTTGAGAAGCCTGCGGTCTACGGCTTCAGCGACGGCGGAATCATCGGCCTGATGCTGGCCTGTAAGTACCCGGAGCTGCTCTCTGCGCTGGTGATCAGCGGGGCCAACACCACGCCGGATGGGCTGAAGCAGGTCTGGCTGGATAAATTCCGCCGCGCCTACGAGCGCACCGGCAGGGACAGCATTAAAATGATGCTGGAGCAGCCCAATCTTTCCAAGGCGGACCTGGCCAAAATCAGGATCCCCGTTCTGGTGACGGCCGGAAGCGACGATATGATCGAAGACGACCATACCCGCTATATCGCGGACTCCATTTCAGACAGCCGCCTTCAGATTTACGAGGGCGAAACCCACGAAAGCTATGTGGAGCATAACCCCATGATGGCCGCGGTGATCCGCGATTTTCTGCAGGAATAAAAAAAGCCCCCAATCTGGGGCTTTTTTTATTCCTGCGTAAATCGGCCCTTCAGCGCCTTCTCAAAGGCCAGGTACAGCAGCGCGGCGATGACCACGTTGACGGTGGAGGCGATGAGCAGGGGCAGCAGCATGGGAATCACAAAGCCCATGACAGAGGGAGAGATGCCGAGGAGCACGGCCAGAACGCCGGACAGGAAGGTCATGACCACACCGTTGATCAGAATGGCGGTGACCGAAGCCACAACCAGGTTGGTCTTTTTGTTGATCCAGGCATAGGCGTAGCAGGCGCCGGCCATGCAGACCGCCACCAGCAGGTGCATGGGCAGCCCCATGGGGAAGCCGGAAAGGGCGGCGGAAAAAAGATGTCCCAGCGCGCCGATTAAGGCGCCGATGGGGCCGCCGAGCATCAGCGCGCCGAAATAGGCTGGCAGGGCGTCTAAGGCGACACTGCCGAATATTTTGACAAGGGAGCCTAAATAGGATAAGGCGATGAGCAGTGCGGTAAAAACAAGGGTTTTCGTGTTCAGTTGATTCTTCATGAGGTCCTCCGGTTGCATTAAGATAAATGAATTGCGGAAGTTATTATAACGCAGAAACTGTGGAATGTAAAGCGTGATGAACTTAAGGGTATAAAATGCTATAATAAGAATAAAAAATGGAGGAGCGACAGAGCATGAATATCGGAATAGATGTCGGCGGCACCAATCTGGTAGCCGGCCTGATTGGCGGCAGCGGCGAGGTGCTGGTCAAGAAAAAACAGCCCACAGGGGCAAGGGACGGCTATGAGGCGGTTCTCGGGCGGATTGAGGCATTGATTGGGCAGGTGAAGGCAGAGATGAAGGGGGAGTCCCCCGCGAATGTGGGCATTGGTGTGCCTGGAATCGTCTCTGCGGACGGAAAAACCGTGGTGTCCTGCCCAAACCTGTTCTGGGAAAACAAGCCTTTAAAAGGCGATTTAGAGGAAAAAACAGGACTGCCGGTTTATTTGGCCAACGACGCCACCGTGGCCGGGATCGCGGAGAACCGCTTTGGCAGCAGCCGGGGCTGCCGGGACGCGGTTATGTTCACCCTGGGCACCGGCGTGGGCGGCAGTGTGATTGCGGGCGGCAGAATCATCAGCGGCGCCCACGGCGTGGCTTCAGAGTTTGGGCATATGATCGTTGGCGAGGGGCTTTACCGCTGCAACTGCGGCAAGATGGGCTGCCTGGAGACCTATTCTTCCGCCACGGCGGTGATCTGGTTGGCGAAAAAGCGCATTGAGCAGGGGCGTGAAACGGAGATTTTGTCCCTGGCCGGGGGCGACCCGGAGGCTGTGAACGCGGAGATGGTCATCGACGCGGCCAAAAACGGCGACGCAGTGGGGCTTGAATGCTTTGACTCACTGGTGGACCACCTGGCCATTGCCATCTCCAACCTCGTCGACGTTCTGGATCCTGAGCTCTGTGTTCTGGGCGGCGGTGTGGCCCACGCGGGTTCTTTTCTGCTGGAGGCGGTGCAGAAATCCACCGCGGAAAAGATCACCTATAAAAGCCTGGTGAAGCCGGAGATTGTCCTGGCCACCTTACAGAATGACGCGGGCCTGGTGGGGGCCTCCTGCATTAAGGAATATTTGTACGATTAAGAAAAGACCTTGCAATTAAAGAAAAAGCTTGCAAAATAGGATGGAGTTGATTATGATAGGGGAAGTGAATTTAAAATTTTCCTTCTTATTAATATAATAATAAGTTAAAAAAGTGTTAATGCGCTGTTAAAATAAGAAGGACCGTCAAGGAGGCACGATCATGCAGAAGTATGAATGTGAAATTTGTGAGTATGTCTATGATCCGGAATTAGGTGATCCGGAAAACGGCGTTGCTCCAGGCACCCCGTTCGAAAATCTGCCGGATGACTGGTTTTGTCCCACCTGTGGTGTGGATAAGGATGCTTTTAAACCAGCGGCAAAATAAGTACAAAGAATGCAGAAAAAGAAAAAAGGGCTCTGTTTGGAGAGCCCAGTGATGATGGTCAAAAGCATGCCGGTGATCCGGCATTTTTTATTTTTTGGCGTTCTCCGCCGCAGAGGAGCCCACTCTTTCCTTACGGTCCGCTTCATTTTCACGGCTGCGGGCCTCATAGATGGCGCAGGCCTCGTCATAGAACTGGATACGGTGCTCAACCATCTCCAGGTTTTTTTCCAGCTCCTCAATCTTTTTAAGCAGGCGGACCCGGTGGTCGATGAAGATCTGCCGCCTGGTTTCAAGGGTGGAGGTGCCCTCCAGAAACAGGTCGATGTATTCCTTGATTTCCTTCAGCGGCATGCCGGTATCCTTCAGACAGCAGATGGTCGACAGCCATTCCAGGTCGGCGTCGGTAAACTGGCGGATTCCCGTCTCGCTGCGCTCCACAAAGGGGAGCAGGCCTTCCTTGTCATAATAACGGAGGGTATAGATGCTGAGCCCGGTTTTTTCAGACACTTCTTTGATCGTATAGGTGTTCATAAACGCCTCTCCTTTCCATCAAACAGCTGTTTTCTCCTTATAGGTATACCCTAAAAAGACGCTGAAGTCAATAATTTCTCCCGAAAACACTAGAGTAAACTCTAGTGTTTTCGTTTAAAAAATTGTCCTTTCGGAAATACAATGCAAAACCTTAAAAAATTCTTAGTAAAAAAGAATCGTTCTAATTTACGGTCCATAAAAATTGTTCGAGAATCAGAACATTGGAAAGCACTGTATTTAGCTGATGTAAACGACCTGTCAGAAAATGGTTAAATTCACCACAACCTGTGTGGGTTTTACCGGGATGATAAATAAAAATAAAACCATAAAAAGGTATTGACCTAGAGTATGCTCTAGGGTCTAAAATTATAACCAAGTTAAGGGAAACACCCAAGACAAACAAGAAAGAAGGTCATAACAATGATGTACTACAATCCAAGAAGAGCATTGCTGTTAGAACTTAAAAAAGTTGTAGAAGAATCAAATTAGTCCGTTTTTGGTAACTTGTTAGATTGATATAAGAAAATAAAAAATTGAAGAAAGAGGTCAAAACGATGATGTACTACAATCCAATGAAAAAATTACTTGAAAAATTAGAACGCGGAGCAAAAGCTTCCAAATAAAGAACATACAGAAAATACAATAAAGTAAAAAGGAGGTCAGCAAAATGATGTATTACAACCCAATCCGTAAATTATTAGAAAAAGCATCCCGTTAATCAAGATAAACTGGCGAATGATTCGCTTTACATAAAATAAAGAGTAAAGAAAGAGGTAAAAATTATGATGTATTACAATCCAATCCGTAAATTATTAGAAGAAATCGAGCTGGCGGAAAAATCCGCAAAATAACCGGCATCACCGCTAAGCATAAAACTAAAAAAGAAAAGGGAGGTACTCAAAATGATGTACTATAATCCATTAAGAAAATTATACTCTGAATTAGAAGAATCCGCTGAATAACAGCGTGTCATTAAAGGACATCAGGAGGTATATAAAATGTTTGTATTTGGCAAGGAAAATAAACACAGTGTGGGAGCACCCTGCGGGTTCTGCTGCAGCACTGATAAATAGACAACAGCAATAACCGTAAAACTCAGAAGAAGTCACTAATCCGACTCCTCATCCCTCATATCAATAGACTCATAAACATATCTAAAGAGCAAAGCGGACAGGCAATCCCCCCCCTTAATATGACCTGTCCGTTTTGCTTTTTTTGTTTTTTTACAGTGAAATCCCAAAGCAGCCCATGAGCCAGAGCAGCAAAATGGGTATAAAGATAGCAGGGATCAGATTGCCGAGCCTGAGGGACTTGATTTCCAGCAGGTTGATGCCAATGCCCATGATGAGCACGCCGCCCACTGCGTTCATCTCTGTGATCATAGGCTCGGTCAAAAAGACCTTGATGTAACCGGCGGCCAGGGTGATGGCGCCCTGGTAGATGAGCACCGGGACCGCGGCGAACAGGACGCCGACGCCCATGGTGGAGGCGAAGATAATGGCGAAGATGCCGTCCAGCAGCGCCTTGGTGACAAGAATGGTGTAGGTGCCGGAAATCCCGCCCTCGATGGCGCCCATGATCGCCATGGAGCCGGTGCAGTACAAGAGGGACGCGGTGACAAAGCCCTGGGCGAAGCTGCTGTTTTCGCCGCCCTCAAACCGCTGTTCGAGCCGGCCGCCAAGGCTGTTGAGGTGGCCCTCGATGTTTAAAATTTCGCCGATCACAGCTCCGAGGGCCAGGGAGATCAGAACGATCAGAAAATTTTCAGTCTGAATGCCCATGGAGATGCCCAGCATCATGATGCCCAGGCTGAGCCCGTGGGTGATGGTGGTGCTGATGCGGTCAGGCAGTCCCTTTCTGAAAAGAAGTCCTAAAAAACCGCCCACTAAGATGGCGGTGACGTTGATGATGGTACCGAGCACAGACATGCCCTCCTTTACAAGAATGCTTTAAAGCGTTTGTTCTATAAATTCTATCATAACCAGCGAAACGAAAAAAGAAATTTTTTCAAAGATTTAACATTCGAAAAAGCTTCGTATGCTATAATATTAAATAAAAACGAAAGAGGTGAAACCTCCTTGATTAAACGATTTGCAGCGATTTATATCGGTTCCAGCAAATGTGAGCTGGTGGTCGGCCAGCGCGGCAAGGGAACCATCAATATTCTGGACCGCGCGGTCTACCCCATTGACTTTGGCGAGCAGAGCTTTGCCAGCGGTAAAATATCCTTCAGCTCGGTCTACGCCCTGTGCCGGATCATCGGCGAATACATAGAGATTGCGAAGGCTTCTGCCGCCGAGGAGATTGAAATCGTAGCCACCGCTGCGCTGCGGGAGGCGGAGAACCGCATCTACCTGCTGGAGCAGATAAGAACCTACACCGGCGGCTACCGGGTGCATCTGCTGGAAAAGGAAGACGAGATTGAGCTGATCTACCGCTACATGCTGCTCAAATGCGAGGATTTTCTGACCGAGGAGCGGGTGCAGGAGGAGACCATGCTCTGCTCCATCTCCAGCGGCAACATTGCCCTGGCCCTGATGAATGGCGGCCTTATCGACTATTACCAGACCCTGGAAATGGGGTATCTGAAGATCCGCGAGGTGCTGCGGGCCATTGAGGAGGAAACCGGGAATTTTGAAAACCTGCTCTCGGATTTTTTCGCCATCAACCTGCACACCGTGACCGATAACATCCACAAGCGGAAGATCAAAAACCTGGTGGTCACCTCCCATGACGCCGAGATCATCGCCCGCTTCTGCGGCATGGAGGCTGGGAGCGACTATTACCGGATCAGCCGGGAGCGTTTTGTGGAGCTGCACAGCAGCCTTAAGGGCCTGACCTCCGGACAGCTGCAGCGGAAATATCCTGAACTGAACCTGTTTGAGGCCGAGACCATGCGGCATACCCTGATGTTTTATCTGAAGCTGCTGGACGATACCAAAATGGACGAGATCGTCCTGGTGCAGCTGAGTCTCTGCGACGCCATGGTCGATTTTAAATTCAACCTGACCAAGGACCAGCGCCTTCGGGAGTGGATCGAGGAGAGCAGCTACAGCTCGGCCCGGATGCTGGGGAAAAAGTACCATGTGGACAGCCGGCACGCCGAGACGGTTGAGAAGCTGGCGCTTAAGCTCTTTGACTTTCTGAAAAAGCGTTACCAGCTGGATAAAAACGCGCGCCGGCTGCTACGCCTGACGGCTGAGCTTCTGGATGTGGGCCGTTACGTGGGCGGGCAGAACAGCGTGCCCATGAACCGCGTGATCATCGAGAAGGCTGACATCATCGGGGTGAGCGCCGCTGAACGGCGGCTCATCGGCGCTGTGGCGGACTGTGTCCGGACCATCCCCTTTGACGAGTCCCTGCTGGACAGCACCATGTCGGCCGCGGAGCAGCTGACAGTCTCCTGCCTCACGGCCATTCTCAAGCTGGCCACGGCCTTAGACAAGAGCCACAAGCAGAAGATCAGCAAAATACAGTGCCGGATCGAGGAGCGGGAGTTTATTATCACTGCGGTTACCAGCAAGAACGTACAGCTGGAGAGCTATTTCTTTAACAGCAGCAAGCTGGCCATGCGCAAGGTTTTTGGCCTGAAGCCGGTGTTAAAAATCAAGAGGGAAAAAATATGAAAGAAAATTTATACATCAACCGAGAGCGGAGCTGGCTGGATTTCAATTACCGGGTTTTGGAGGAGGCCTATGACAAGACCAACATGATCATGGACCGGTTGAAATTTCTGGCCATTACCGCCTCCAACCTGGACGAGTTTTTCATGGTGCGGATCGCGGGCCTCATGGACCAGGTCAACGTTGGCTACAACAAAAAAGGCCTGGACGGCAAAACCCCCACCGAGCAGTTGGCAGAGATCAACACCATCACCCAGGAGATGATGAAGCGCCAGTACAACTGCCTGCTGAAATCCCTGGTGCCGGAGTTAAACCAGAACCGCATCTTTTTTGTAGAATATGAGAACCTGACGAACGAGGAGCGGGAATACGCCGACGACTATTTCAGGGAAACCTGTTACCCAGTGCTCACCCCCCAGGCCATTGACAACAGCCGGCCCTTCCCTTTGGTCAAGAACAACCAGGTCTACCTCTGTGTTCAGCTTTCAGACACCCTGGAGGACAAAAAGAAAAAGAAGAAGGACAGCAGGGAGGACGAGGAATACATGGCGATTCTGGAGATCCCCAAGGTGCTGGACCGCATCATCGCCCTGCCCCGGACCGACCGGGAGGCGCCCTACCGCTATATCTTTATCGAGAACATCATCATCCACAACGCCGGACAGCTTTTTACCGGCTATGACGTCAAGCATGTGTCCGAGTTCCGCATCACCCGGAACGGCGACCTCGCCATCGACGAGGACGAGGCCGAGGATTTGCTCATCGAGATCGAAAAATCCATTCAACAGCGCAAATGGGGCGCCTGTATCAAGCTGGAGATCACAAAGGCCATGAGCAAAAAGGCCCGGAAAAAGCTCATCGAGGAGCTGGAAGTCTCAGATACGGACGTCTATGAGCTCAAGGGCCAGCTGGACCTCACCTGCTTTATGAAATTCCAGGGACGTCCGGAATTTGACGAGCTGCGCGAGCCGGTCTATAAGCCTCTGCCGTCCAGAGATTTTTACGGCCAGGAGGATATTTTTGAGGTGATCCGGGCAAAGGACCGTCTGCTGCACCATCCCTACCAGTCCTTTGACACCGTGGTCGATTTTGTAAGAAGGGCGGCGGCCGACCCGGACGTGCTGGCCATCAAGCAGACCCTTTACCGCGTGAGCGGGGACTCGCCCATTATCGCGGCCCTTATCGAGGCGGCCCAGAACGGCAAGCAGGTCACGGTGCTGGTTGAGCTGAAGGCCCGGTTCGACGAGGCCAACAACATCGTCTGGGCCAAGAAGCTGGAGCGCGCAGGCTGCCATGTCATCTACGGTCTGGTGGGCCTCAAGATCCACTGCAAGATGATTCTGGTGGTGCGCAAGGAGGAGGACGGCATCCGCCGCTACGTGCACCTGGGCACCGGCAACTACAACGACGTGACCGCCCGGCTCTACACCGACATTGGTATGCTCACCGCCAAGGAGAGCTACGGCTCGGACGTGTCCACCCTGTTTAACGTGCTGTCCGGCTACAGCCATTATACCCTGTGGAAAAAGCTGGAGGTAGCGCCCACCACCATGCGGGACGCCTTTAACCGTTACATTGACCGGGAAATCGAGAACGTGAAGCTGGGGGTAAGAGGGCTGATCATCGCCAAGATGAACTCCCTCATCGACGACCAGATCGTGGAAAAGCTGTATGAGGCCTCCCAGGCTGGTGTGGAGATCAAACTGGTCGTCCGGGGCATGTGCTCTCTGATTCCGGGGATACGGGGCGTGAGCGAGAACATCACCGTCCACAGCATTGTGGGCACCTTCCTGGAGCACAGCCGTATCTACTATTTCTATAATCAGGGCAAGGAGGATATCTACCTCTCCAGCGCGGACTGGATGCAGCGGAACCTGAACCGCCGCATCGAGACCCTGTTCCCGGTGGAGGATCCGGATTTGAAGGCTGAGCTGAAGCATATTCTGGACATCACCCTGCGCGATACCATCAAAACCCGTGTGATGACCGAGACCGGCGAATATATCCGGGTTGACAAACGGGGCAAGGAACTGTTAAGCTGTCAGCAGTACTTCTGCGAGGAGGCCGAGCAGCAGTTTGAGAAGGCCAGGCTCGCGCTGCGGCTGAAGGCCGAGTAGCGGCCATTTTAAAGCTGAGACAAAAGATAAAAAGAGAAGAGGGAGAGCGATGGATAAAAGTATCGGAGTCATTGATATTGGCTCAAACAGTGTGCATCTGGTGGTGGGGGAATACCATAACAACGAGTATTTTCACATTATTGACGATGTCAAGGTGAACGTGCGTCTGTGCGAGGGCCTGTCGGAAACCGGCTGCCTGCGGGAGGACCGCATGGCGCTGGGGGAACAGACCCTCATGATGTTTAAAAATATGTGCGATACCTACAAGCTGGACAAGGTGATCGCCGTGGCCACCGCAGCGGTGCGCAAGGCCAAAAACGGGCAGGTGTTCGTCGACCTCATCAAAAAAACCACGGGCATCGCCATTGAGATTATCCCCGGCGAGACCGAGGCGGCCATGGACTATCTGGGCGCCATCAACACCATTGACATCCGCGACGCCCTGCTCATGGATATCGGCGGGGGCAGCGTAGAGTTTGTGCTGATCCGTGACCGGAAGATGGCGGACGCGGTGAGCCTGCCCTTTGGCTCCATCGACCTGACGGAAAAATTCGGGCTGGAGGATGTGGCCACCCCGGGCAAGCTGGAGCGGTTGCACGCCTTTTTAGAGGACGCCTTCTCAAAGGTCGCGCTGTTTGAAAAGGCCCGGGGGCTGCCTGTGCTGGGCGTGGGCGGCACCATAAGAAACATTGGCCGTATCCACCGGCGGGTAGTCGATTATCCGCTGGAGATCGCTCACAATTACCGCATGTGCGAGGACGAGGTCGCGAAGATCTGCCACATGACCGCTAAGATGAACCTGGAGGAACGCAAAAACCTCAAGGGCCTGTCCAAGGGCCGCACCGACATTTTTGTGGGCGCCAGCCAGGCGGTTTACAAAGTTATGCAGACCATTTTCTCACCCGAGCTGATCATCTCTGACGCCGGCCTGCGGGACGGCCTGATCTTCCAGCATTTTGGCAATGGCCCGGAGGACCTGGTTCACAATATTTTTGACAATTCCCTGGTCAACACCATGCTCAACTACGACGTCAACATTCCCCACGCCTACCACGTGTACGGCCTGTCCGTCAAGCTGTTTGAGCAGCTCGCGCCTCTGCACGGCATTGAGGAGGATGTGTCCCGGATGATGAAGACCAGCGCCATGCTCCATGACGTGGGCATCAAGATTCAGTACAGCAACCACCACGAGCACAGCTTTTACCTGATTCTGAACTCCGGCCTCGAGGGGCTTCTGCAGAAGGAGCTGCTCATGAGCGCCTTTATCGCCCTGAACCACCGGACCAACAAGAAGGTCAAGGTCGAGGCGGAGTACACGACCCTGCTGTGCGAGGCGGACAAACGTCTCATCGACAAGCTCAGCCTCTTTCTCCAGATCGCCGAGTATCTGGACCGCAGCATGGACGGCATTGTGAAGGACCTTGACTGCAACATCAAGGAGGACGTGGTGGAAATGATGGTTTTGACCACCACCCATTCCGTCTTTGCGGATATGATCATCTCCGAGTGCGGCAAGAAATTTAAGCGTGTGCTGGGCCGGGAGCTCACCATTAAGAATAAGGTCATCGCCGCCGTGTAAAACGAACATGACGGAGGATACAAAAAATACCGAAAAGTCTTGAGCTGTGACTTTTCGGTATTTTTTGTATCTGGAGCCGGGGGCCGCTTAATTTTTAAGGATGGCGGTCATGGCGGCTTTGAAAGCCTGGGGATCGTCGAGCATGGGGCTGTGGCCGGCGTCCTTGATGAGAAATTCCTTTTTGGCCGGGGCCGTGAGGGCGTCCAGGTATTTGCGGGACGCGTCCGCCGGGGTGGTCAGGTCCCGGTCACCGGTGATCAGATAGACAGGCACGTTGTAATGGAGGCTGTAATCGTACAGGGAAAAATTGGCCACAGAGATCAGCAGCGCGGTGTTGATTTTATTGCTCTGGAGCATACCGAGCACGTCGGAGGGCTTGAAAACCGGGCTTTTGAGCACCGTGCCCACTACGGTAGCGCCCTTGGTGTCCGGGAAGTATTTCTGCTTTAAGGCGCTGATTTTGGTCATTTTGCGGAGCATGGCCTCGTCAAAGGGGCGTTCGGGGTAAGGGCCGATGCGGCGCAGTTTCTGGATGTCCCGGCTGTTGCCGGAGCGGATCACGACGCGCTTGAGCGCGTCATAGCCAGCCTGTTCGTTTTCGACCACGTCCACCAGCTGGCCCACGCCGATATAGGCGGCGACGTTTTCGGGATGCTCCAGGGCGTACAGGGCGCCGAGCACCGTACCCCAGGAATGTCCGAGGATAAAGAGCTTTTCCTTGTGGTACTGCCGCTTCAGGGCTTCGACTGTTTCGTGCAGGTCGGCCTTGAGGTTTTCGAGGTCGGGCGCAGCGCCGGGATTGCGCATAAAGGTCTTGCCGGTTCCGCGCTGGTCGTAGTGGACCACGGTGCAGAGATCGGAGAAGATGGCCTCCATCACGTAGGCAAAATAGGCCTCGGAGGAGCCGGGTCCGCCGTGGACAAAGAGCAGAACTGGCAGCTCGGGCGGGGCGGTGTAGTGGAGGGTGTACTCCTCAATACCGCCGACCGCAATGTATTCTTCTGTGAAATTATCGGGAATGGGTGCTTTCTTTTTCATGATGGCCTCCTTTGGGATTAGTATTAGTGTACCCCAGAACCGGGGCAAAGAAAAGTAAATTCAGGTTTATAAAAGAAAATAAAAAGCAATGCGGCGTATAATAGGGGCATCAAAGGATTGGAGGACAGAAAAATGGAAGCACTAAAGCTGAGCAGCAGAGATTTCGAGGCCGGAGGCTGGATTCCCCAAAAAAATTCGGCCAGAGGCGAGGACCGCTCCCCCTCCCTGACCCTGGAGGGGATCGCGCCCGGGGCCAGGTCGCTGGCCATCACCCTGGACGACGCATCCCATCCGCTGTTTAAGAACTACAACCACTGGGTCATCTGGAACCTGCCCGTGCAGGCCGAGATTCCGGGCGGCATACCAGCGGGCAGCATCGTGGACAGCCTGGGCGGCGCGGTGCAGGGCATGGCCTACGGAAGGCATGCCTACAAGGGGCCGAAGCCTCCGTTTAAAGCCATCCACACCTATACCTTTACCGCCTATGTGCTGGATTGTGAGGTCAGCCTGCCGCCGGAAAGCCACCGGGCAGAGCTGCTGGCTGTCATGGAGGGGCACATTCTGCAAAAGGCCACCCTCTCGGGGAAATTCCAGAGCCGGCGCAGGGAATAGCGTGAGCAGCGGTACAAAGAATGCAGAAAAGTCCGGAGAACACAGGAGTCAGCTTTACCGGCAGTATAAAATTTAGTATTTTAAATAAAGAGATTGCGCAAAAGGCGAAAGCAGTTTATAATAAAGGGTAGAAAACTGAATAGAAAATGCGGCATCCGGAAAAGTGTTCGCACCACTAATCCGGCTTGCGCAAGGTGAAGACCCACCGTACACAACGGCCCAAGGAGGCACGTACCGCATTACTTATTATAGATGATCTGAGTTCCAAAAACAAGGGATTCGACCAACTATTTAAGTAGGCTTTTGTTTGTGTTAGCATTTTTAAGAAGAAGAATCTTTTTAGCTGTGTATGGGGGACGTCTGCCCTGCACAGCTTTTTTATTTGGACTTTCTGAGAACAGCGGGAAAGCAGGCCTTTTCCGCTGTCTGCTTATTTATCATTGCTGGATGATAAGGATGGGAGGTGCCAGTAAATGAAAAAAGACCGATCCCCGGGTTTTTCCCGCAAGGGAGAAAAATATTATGCCAGGGGAAGTTTTTTTGACGAAGATAAAACCTTTGATGGCCGCCTGGTGCGCGTTGAGCGCCGCGTGGCCCGTGACCCCGGCGTGCCGGACTCCAAGCGGCTCTACAGCTTTCATACCTTTGTGATCCAAAAAGGCGCGAAAACCCGGACCTATGTCTTTAAAGGCGTGAAGGAGATCGACCTGACCGGCTATTATCAGGAGGGCGAGCGGGTCCGGCACCATTACGGCCATGAGATTCCCGAAAAGTACGACAAGTCCGAGGAGTCGGAGGTGGTCTGTATCGTGTGCGGTGAGCTGATCAGCTGTCAGCGGAGCATCTGCCCTTACTGCGGCAGTGTTCTTTTAAAATAATAAGATACAGAAAATGCGGAAAAGTCAGGAAATGCGCCTTTTCCGCATTTTTTTTGGTCAAAAATTAAAGCCATTTGAGGGGATGTTCATGTTATAATGAATAAAAAGTAACTTGGAAAGGAAGAATGTCATGGGTTTAATCACCATCGTGGTCCCCTGTTATAATGAGGAAGCAGTACTTCCGGCCTTTTATTCAGCCGTCTGTCAGGCCCTTGCGTCCTTTCCGGCGTCCGAGACCTTTGAGCTTCTGTTTGTGGACGACGGCTCCGCCGACCGCACCCTGTCCCTGATCCGCGGCTTCGCAGAGCAGGACAGCCGGGTGCGCTACCTGTCCTTCTCCCGCAATTTTGGCAAGGAGGCCGCCATCTACGCGGGGCTTCAACACGCCCGTGGAAGCCTGGTGGCCCTGATGGACGCCGATCTGCAGGACCCGCCGGATTATCTGCTCAGGATGTACCGCGCCATTGCAGCAGAGGGCTATGACTGTGCGGCGGCCAGGCGGGTGAGCCGCAAGGGCGAGCCGAAAATCCGCTCCTTTCTGGCCAGACGCTTCTACGGGATCATGCACAAAATCGGGAGCGCCGATATTGTGGACGGCGCCCGGGATTACCGCATGATGACAAGGCCGGTCGTCGACGCCATCCTCAGCGTGACCGAGTACAACCGGTTTTCAAAGGGCATCTTCAGCTGGGTGGGCTTTAAGACCAAATGGCTGGAGTACGAAAACATCGAGCGCGCCGCCGGAGAGACCAAGTGGTCGGTCTGGAAGCTGTTCAAATACTCGGTGGAGGGCATCACCGCTTTTTCCGTGGCCCCTCTGGCCCTGGCCTCCTTCGGAGGAATGGCCCTGTGCGGCGTGGCTGTTATCGCCATTCTGTTCATCATTATCCGCCAGCTGCTCTACGGCGGCTCCGCCTTTGGCTGGCCCTCCCTGGCCTGCATCGTCATCTTCATCGGCGGCATCCAGCTGCTCTGCGTAGGCATTCTGGGCCAGTACCTGGCCAAAACCTACCTGGAGGTCAAGGAGCGCCCGGTTTATATTGTGCGGGAAGCGTCCGGAGAAAAGGACGTGAAACAGGGCTGAAAATCATGCAGCCCCGTCCGCCGGTCTTTTGAATAATTTAAGCATCATCCGTTACAATAAGCTTCATATGACATACCAAAAATGCCAAAAAGTCCTAAAAAAGGCTTTTCGGCATTTTTTGTACCTTATCTGTGAGAAATGATGACCTGAAAGGATTTGATAAGTAATGAAAAAAGCAATCGTGACAGTGCTGGGCGGCCTTGGCCTGCTGGCGGCCTACAGCGTACTGGTGGAACCGAACCGCCTGGCGGTCCGCAGGCATGCCGTGGGCAGCGGGCAGAAACGCCTGCGGGTGGTCCAGCTGACCGATATCCACATCGGCCCTTTTTATTCCAGGCGCAGGGTGGCCCGCCTGGTGCGCCGTGTCAACCGGCTCTCGCCCGACGTGGTGGTGTTTACCGGTGACCTGTATGACCGCTTCATCCGCTACCGGCGGGAGGACGCAGCCGAGCCTCTGGCCGGGCTTCAGGCGCCTCTGGGCAAATTTGCGGTCTGGGGCAACCACGACTGTACCAAGATGGCAAGATGGTACGCGCCGGTGCTGGAGCGGGCAGGCTTTACCCTGCTGGAAAATGAGGCCGTGATCCTGCCGGCCGGGCAGGGCCGGACTCTGGCCATCGGCGGCACCGATGATCTGCTTTACGGCGAGCCCGATGTTCAACAAACCGCCCGAGGCACAGCGGGCAGTGATTACAGAATCATTCTCATGCACGAGCCCGACGGCGCAGACCGCCTGAAAGGGACCGGGGTGGACCTGATCCTCTCCGGGCACACCCACGGCGGCCAGATCCGCCTGCCCCTGCTGCCGACCGTCACCACCGACCTCGGAAAAAAGTATATCCGCGGCTTTTACACCATCGACCCCGAAAACAGCACGGCCCTGTACGTCAGCCAGGGCATCGGCTGTACCCAGATCCCGGCCCGCCTGGGCGCTGTGCCGGAGATCGCTGTTTTTGATATTCAGATACCGTAAAAAAACAGCCCACCGCTTCGATGGGCTGTCCTGCGCGCTTTGGGCTTCTGCCTGACGCGGGTAAGGACTTTGGGCTTCAGGCTCAGCCGCGGTCAAAATAGGGCGATTTGCCTTTGGCGGAAAGGGGAATCCCCAGCACCATGGACATTTCTTCGCCCAGACAGCCTAAGGAGATGGCCGCCTTGCCCACCGAGAACATGATGCGGTTGTCCACATGGGCTGCCGCAGCCACGCTCACGGCTGAGCCCAGGGCGATGCCCAGATCCATGGGGTCAAAGGCACAGACGCCGTTCTGGCTGGCGCACTCGGCGCAGTTCTGATAATGGCAGTACCGGCAGGCCTCGTTCAGGCCGCGCTGGCCAAGGCTGGCGCCGATGAGCACCACGGCGGCGCTGTCACGCACATTCTGCGCGTCGCGGATAAAAAAGGCGAGCTCCTGCGCCTTGCCCAGACGGTCCATTTCAGCCGCCAGCGTCTCCTTTTCGCCGCCGGTCAGGTAACAGGCGTCGATATGGTCGATCCCCCTTGCCTTAGGCGCCGTGCGGGCCGCCACACACATGCCCTGGGCCACGTGAAGAATACCGGATGTCTCAGCATCCTGAGAATGACAAATCATTTTAAAAGCCTCCTTCTTATGACAATGCTTTTCCTAAATTATAGCACAAAGAGCAGACGGAAGCCAAAAGGCGTTTTAAAAAGCTTGACCTTCCCCTGCGCGGGAGGTGTTATCATAAGGATAAGAAAAGAACAGGAGGATACACCGATGACTGCAAACAAGATGGATTATAAAAAAGAATACAAGAATTTATACATGCCTGGAAAGAAGCCTGTCCACATCGCCGTGCCGGAGATTGCCTTTATCCTGGTGGACGGCATGGGCGCGCCGGAGAGCCCATGCTATCAGAACGCGCTGAGCGCCCTGTACGCCCTCAGCTTTGGCATTAAGATGCGCAAGATGAAGGGCGAGCTGCCAGCGGGCTATTTTGAATACGTTGTGCCGCCTCTGGAGGGCCTGTGGTGGGGCGTATCGGACGACCGGAACGACTGGCAGTGGACGTCCATGATCCGCCAGCCGGAATTTGTGACGCCTGAGCTGTACGAAGCCGTGCTTTCAGAGAGCAGGGAGAAAAAGCCGGAGATTGATTTCGAAAGCGTCCGGTTTCGGACCTTTGACGAGGGAGACTGCGTCCAGATCATGCACGCCGGCCCTTACGCGGACGAGGGACGCTCCTTTGACGAGCTGGCCGCCTTTATGGAAGCCGAGGGCCTGGCCCGCCGTCCGGGCTGGGAGCAGAAGCATCATGAAATCTACCTCTCCGATCCGCGCCGGACCAAACCCGAACGGCTGAAAACCGTGCTGCGCATCCCGGTATGATGCCAGACCCATGCAAAGAATGCGGAAAAGTCAAAAATGGACTTTTCCGCATTTTTGGGATACAGGCGCATTTGAAAAGTTCAGCCGCCGGAAAATCACTCCGGCTTTTTGCGTGTGATCTGGTGGTAGTGCCACGCCACACTCGCCAGCGCCAGCAGACCGAAGTAGCCGAACAGGGGGAAGAGGGTGGCAATGAGGTTTTTGAACCCGGCGATGCTGCCCAGGGTAGCGGCTGCCATGATGGTGATCAGCAGGCCCTTTCCACGGACAGGGCCGATCCGGCGCACCCGGGTGGATACTGCGTAGAGGCAGGAGAGTCCAGAGGCGAACATACCGCAGAGCAGCAGCAGGGCGTAGACAATGCCAATGGCCGGATGAATAGCCGAAGCCAGGGTGAGCATGGGCAGACTGGAGGTCTGGACCAGCGGTAAATGCAGGGCGATGGGCACCAGCACGCACAGGGCGATGACGAACAGCAGAACAGAGCCCCAGAGTATTCCCCGGATAATCGAACGGTCCGAATCTACATGGGGCGCGATGGGCGTCAACACCGAGATGGCCACCAGCAGATTATAGGAGACAAAGGTCAGGGCGGCGATGAGCCAGTTGCCCACCAGCGGGTTGCTGCCTGAGACGGGCGAGGCGGCCAAAGGCGAGAGGTCCAGTTTAAAAAAAGACAGAACCCCTGCCAGAAGCCCGACCGCTACCATAAAGGGCACCACAAAGCCAAAGGCCGATACCATACCCCGGGCGCCGGTGGTGCCGGCGGCAGTGAGCAGAACACCCATGAAAAGACTGCCGATAAAGGCCGGAAAGCCCCAGAGCTGCTGGAGCAGCGCCCCTGCGCCGGCCACCACTACCATGACCACCGTGAACATAAAGAGCAGGGTAAAGCCGCCAAAGACCAGACGCAGAACCGGATGGCAGCCCTGGACCACCAGCTTCTCAAAATCCCGGATGCCCGTGCGGTGGGAGATGCGCATGATCATACAGCCAAAAATGAAAAAAATAAATACAGCCACGGCTATACCGGCAATGCCATAGCCGCCGAACACCCCGAAAAACTGGTAAATTTCCTGGCCCGAGACAAAGCTTGCCCCGAGATAGATGCCGATAAAGGTCATCATGACCTGCCGCATGGTGATTTTTTTCATGCCCGCGCCCCCTTAAAGCTGATTAAAGGGATTATATCACAAAAGCGTGACATAAAAAAAGTACAAACAATGATGAAAAGTCAAAATGGGATTTATGCGTATTGTTTGTACTACTGCCTGACGCAAAACCCACGCGGGCGTCTAGGGCCTGGCGGCCGCTTGAACCAGGTTTTCCATCAGGGCTTCCATTTTGGGCACTGCCGGATGGTCCTCCAGGCCGTAGGCCTCAGCTATCTTTGCGGTTTTTGGAAAAGCCAGCCAGGTGCTTCCAGCCTCGTCCTCCCAGACAGCGATGCGCAGCGGCAGATCAAGGGAAATGCTCTGGTTCTCCTGCATGAGCCCGGTGCCCACCTGTGGCGACCCAAAGACCAGCACCGTGGTAGGGTGCAGATCAAGCCCCACCTTTTTTGCGTTGAGGGCGTGGTCAAATTTGGCGAACACTGGAATATGCTTTTCCCGGAGGATGGCCTCCAGCCGCTTTACGGTCTCATCGACCGAAAGCTGGCCTGCGTAGAGGCAGAGGCGGCTGCCGTCGTAGTGCTGTGTTTTCATTTGTGCTCCTTTGCGGTTAATACCAGATGCACAGGCACCCGGTAAATTATTGGCATCTTATCAGTTGGCGCTTCGGCTGTCAAGGCTGACATGTTTTTTTAAGGGGAGCGAATATGGACGCCAGACCACTAAAAAAAGCCCCGGAGGGCTTTTGGTTTATGCCAGAGTTTCATGTAAAGATTTCATGATCGCCTCGAAGGTGTCCGGCTGCCAGGCGCTTCTGCCGATGAACAGGCCGTTGACATTTTCAAAAGGCGCGTACTGTTTTGCGTTGTCAATGTTGACGCTGCCGCCGAACAGCAGCGGAATTTCACGCCCGGCTTCGCCATAGAGCTCAACCGTGACGTCCCGCAAGTGGTTGTGGATGTCGTTCACCAAAGGTGCTTCTGCGGGAATCCCGTTCACGCCAATGGCCCAGACCGGTTCGTAGGCGACCCAGAATTTGCCGATGGCCTCTGCGGGTACATCGTGCAGGGCGATCTTGAGCTGGCGGGCCAGCACCTCCTTGGACACACCGTATTTCTTGTCCTGCAGGCTGTCGCCGATGCAGACAAGCGGGGTAAAGCCGTGCTTTAAGGCGGCAAGGGTTTTGAGATTGACGGTATAGTCGGTCTCGTTAAAGTACTGGCGGCGTTCGCTGTGGCCGATTTCCAGGATGTCCACGCCGATTTCCTTTAGCTGGGTTGGAGAGATCTCTCCGGTAAACTGTCCGGCGTCCTCGTAGTGCACGTTTTGGGCGCCCAGTTTTAAAGTTGATTTTTTAGAGTCGATGAGCTCACGGATTTTCCAGAGCTGTACATAGGGCGGAATAATGAAAAATTCAAATTCCGGGTATCTGGCGATGATGTCCGTCAGCGCGTCCGTATAAGCCAACCCCTCAGCGGTTGTCTTATTCATTTTCCAGTTTGTTCCTAAAAACATCTTTTTCATGCTGGAACCTGGATTATTTCATGTAGGTTTTTTCAAGCTCGCGCATGCGTTCAACCTTTTTGGTTGAGCCGCCGCCGGCAAATTCACTCTTCATGTAAGCGTCAACGATCATTTTGCCGAGCTCAACACCGATGCAGCGCGCGCCCATGGTAATGATGTTGGCATCGTTGGATTTTGCCAGACGTTCAGCGGCAAAGGTATCATGGCAGGTGCCTGCGAAAGCGCCTGGTACCTTGTTGGCCATCATGGCAACGCCAAGGCCGGTGCCGCAGATGATGATCCCTCTGTCATAGGTTTTGTCTGCTACCTTTTCAGCCAGATTAAAAGCAATGTCCGGGTAATCGCAGTCGTGGTCAGCAGAATATTTTAAGTCCGTAATGTCGTAACCTTCGCTTTTTAAATGTTCGTAGATCGCATCCTTGAAATCAAAAGCAGCATCATCACAATCAATAGCAATTCTCATTTGTAAATCCTCCTGGAATTTTATTTGTTTCTTTATGTCTATTATGCCATATTTTTAATTATTTGCATAGCAGAAATTAATTTCAAAAGAAAAGCCCACGTTTTATTAAGGTTACAGGAACACGACAAAATAAACACTTTAAAAAAACAGTAAAACAGGATAGAATAAATGAAATCGAACAAGAGGAGGGGTGCAGCTTGCGAACACAAAAAACCGTGACCATTGGCTACGAGAAGGGCATTCATACCCGGGTGGCCGCCATGGTGGTCCAGAAGACAACTGAGCTGGAGGAGCGTTTTGGATGCCGCCTGTATATCAAGCGGGTTGACCGCGCCCTGATCGTGCCCTGCAATTCCGTGCTGCCGTTGGTGGGCATGAAGCTGAAAAAGGGCGAGCAGATCGAGCTGTTCGGCGACGGTACCAGGAGCGAGCAGGCTGTCTCGGCGCTGGCCGCCTTTATGGATGGCGCGGGCGTCGTGGATCAGGATGAGGTGGACAACATCATCCAGAAGAATACCCTGACCAGCGAAAAAATTTTTGAGAGCATTCACAACGGCCTCATTGTCATGGACGGTGCGGGCCGGATCACCATCTTTAACGCTGCGGCCGAGGAGATGACCGGTATCGAGGCAGAGACCGCCATCGGCCGCCTGGTGGACGACCTGATCCCTGGCTTCGGCGCGGTGGAGCTCATCCAGACCGGCCGGGAAAAGCTGGGCGTGAAGGAGACCGTGGGCGGCAACTGGGTTATCAGCGACAAGAGCCCGGTGGTGGTGGAGAACAGTACCGTGGGCGCGGTAGCAGTGCTTCAGGATATCTCCCAGATCGAGGCGTTGTCCTGGGAGTTGAACAGCGTGAAGGAGCTGGAGGGCAAGCTCATCAGCATCCTGGAGGCAGTGTACGACGGCATCTGCCTGGTGGACAAGGACCACCGGATCACCTACGCCAACGACGCCTTTACCGGTATCCTGAAAAAGCGGGTGTCCGAGCTCACCGAGCAGAGCATCGGCATTTTGTTTCCTGGGGAAAAAATCCCCAATGGCTTTTTTGACGGCCAGAGCGGCACAGTCATCACCAATGCCGACGGCCGGGAATTTATGCTGGATGTGCGGCCCATCGCGGTGGACGGCGCAGTGAGCGGCAACGCCATTGTGGCCCGGGAGCTCACGGAGATTACCAAGCTGGCGGCCAAGGTGGAGGAGCTCTCCAGAAAGACGGACATGCTGGAAAAGGAGCTTGAAAAACGGGAGGACATCGGCTCCTCCTTTGAGAAGATCATCGGCAAGAGCGGGGTGCTTTTAGAAGCCCTGTCTCTGGCCTCCAAGGCGTCGAAAACTGACGCCACGGTGCTCATCCGCGGTGAGAGCGGTACCGGCAAGGAGCTGGTGGCCAAGGCCATTCACAATGCCAGCACCCGGAAGGACGCGGCCTTTGTGAGCATGAACTGTGCGGCCATTCCGGCCGACCTTCTGGAGGCTGAGCTTTTCGGCTATGAGAAGGGCGCCTTCACCGGGGCGGTGCGCATGAAGCCGGGTAAATTTGAGCTGGCCGACGGCGGCACCATTTTCCTGGACGAGATCGGGGATATGGACCGCGCCATGCAGGCCAAGCTGCTGCGGGTGCTCCAGGAGCAGGAAGTGGAGCGGGTCGGCGGCCTCGCACCTGTCAAGATCAATGTGCGGGTCATCGCGGCCACCAACGCGCCCCTTGAGAAATTAATGGAAAATAACAGCTTCCGCAAGGACCTGTATTACCGTTTGAACGTTATTTCGGTCATTTTACCGCCTTTACGACAAAGAAAAGGCGATATTCCCTTGCTTGTGGAAGCATTTATTGATAAAATATGTATGCGATACCAATTACCGCTCAAGCGTATCACAAAGCCTGCGCTTCAGTGTCTGGAGGACTATGTCTTTCCTGGAAATGTCCGCGAGCTGGAGAACATCATTGAGCGCGGGGTCACCCTGAGCACTGGCGAGTGGATCGGTATAGACGACCTGCCGTCCTACGTCCGAGCGATTGGGGAAAATATCCCCGGGTTTTCAGGCGTGCTGGACAATAACGGGGAAAAAATACCCACCTTTGCGGAAATGGAGCGGGATCTCATCGCTTCAGCCCTGTCAAAATACAAAAGCTTCAGAAAAGCCGGTGAGGCCCTGGGCCTTGACCACAAGACGGTTTCAGCCAAAGCTAAGAAATATGGGTTAACATAAAAAAGATCACGGCTCAGGTTTTGGCACGCATCTTGCGTTATATAACCAGCGTGCCCTCTGGCAGCCGCCGGAGGCAAAAGAAGCTTCACAGTTCAGTGAATCAAATTTTAGGAGGATATTTATGGCAGGTACAGGTGTTGTAATCGTTTCTCACAGTGCAAAGCTGGCAGAAGGTCTGGCAGAAATTGTCGAAGAAATGAACGATGGTAGTGTAAAAATCAAAGCGGCAGGCGGCGCAGACGGCGGAAGAATCGGAACCAGCGCGATCCGTATTCAGGATGCCATCGAATCGCTGGAGGACTGCAGTAATATTTTAATTTATGCCGATATGGGCAGCTCAATTATCAGTGCGGAAACCGCCATCGATTTACTCGACGACGATCTGCAGGAAAAAGTTCACATGGTGGACTGCCCGATTGTGGAGGGTGCTTTCGCCGGCGTGGTGCAGGCGACCATTACCGACGACCCGGAAGAAATCATGAATGTGTCCAAATCAGCCAAAGAGCTGTGTAAATGTTAATAACGGGAGTCACCCGTTAAAATAAAGAATTTCAGGAGGAAATTTATCATGACAATGAAACGTTTGATCAACGATCCCTATGACGTAGTGGAAGAAATGGTGGAAGGATATGTCAAAGCACATGACCGCTATGTAAAAATGTGCGACCTTGAGGAAGCACAGGGCCGTGTCGTTGTGACAAAGGATGCTGGAACAAAAGACAAGGTTGGCGTTGTTATCGGCGGTGGCTCCGGTCATGAACCGCTGTTCATCGGTTATGTCGGTGAAAATTTTGCAGATGGCGTTGTAATTGGTAACATCAATACCTCTCCTTCTCCGGACCCATGCTACGCAGCCGCTAAGGCAGTTGACAACGGCAAGGGCGTTATCTACTTATATGGTAACTACGCAGGCGACGTGATGAACTTTGACATGGGCGCGGAAAAAGCCGATGAAGAAGACGATATCCGTGTTGAAACCGTTCTGGTAACAGACGATGTTGTTTCCTCAGAAAATATCCCGGACCGCCGTGGTATCGCAGGTGACTTCTTCGTATTCAAGGCTGCCGGCGCGAAAGCTGCCATGGGCGCAGACCTGGATGCTGTTGTCGCTGCCGCTTCAAAATGTAATGACAATACCCGCAGCATGGGCGTTGCCATGTCTTCCGCTACCTTACCGTCTAAGGGCGGCCCGATCTTCGACATGGAAGACGGCGACATGGAAATCGGTATGGGGATCCACGGCGAACCTGGTGTCAGAAGAGGCAAGATCGAACCGGCTGACGCAGTAATCGACGAAATCATGGACCCAATCCTGAAAGACCTGCCATACGAAGCTGGCGATGAAGTTTACGTGCTGGTAAACAGCCTGGGTGCAACACCAGTTCTTGACTTACACATCTGCTACAGACGTGTTGCCCAGATCCTGGAAGAAAAAGGCATCAAGGTTCACAGAGCCTTAGTTGGTCCTTTCGCCTGCTCCATGGATATGGCTGGTATGTCCGTAACCTTATGTAAGCTGGACGACGAACTGAAGGAATTATTAGACTACCCATGTGACACACCTTACTTCACACAGGTATAAGCCTTCAGCCCAGACCCGTTAAGAGAGAATAAATTTTAAATGTGTCTCGGGCCCCTCTGGGGGTCCGGGATTCTTTACTTCACAAAGTACGTCCTGTCCTATGTCCCTATCAATAGGACAGGGCGCATTTGGTGAAATAAGAACAAAAAGGAGACCAAAAAATGAGCGAATATGTTTTAGATAAACAGTATTTTGTAGACGTCGTAAAAGATCTGATCAAGCTGGCAGAAGACCGCAAGGATTACTTTACCGAGCTGGACTCTGCCATCGGCGACGGCGACCACGGCATGAACCTGTCCATCGGCTTCAGAGAAGTGGACAAAAATCTGGACGAATGGCAGCAGGAAAGCGTTAACGGCTTTTATAAAAAAGTCGGTACCGCGCTGCTCGACAAGGTTGGCGGATCCTCTGGACCGCTGTACGGCAGCTTTTTCATGAAATTTGGCCTGCCGGTCAAGACAAAGGGCCCGGACGACGGCGTCACCTTTGACGAATTCATCGAAATGATGGAAACCGGCGTCAACATCATCAAAAAACGCGGTAAATCCACCACTGGCGAAAAAACCATGCTGGATACCTTAGTGCCCGCGGTTGAAACCTTAAAATCCGCCTATGAAGGCGGCGCAGCTCCGAAGGAAGCCATGGCGAAGGCTGTGGAAGCCGGCAAGGACGGCCTGGAATCTACCCGCAACATCGTTGCGACCAAGGGCAGAGCCATGCGTCTCGGCGAACGCGCCATCGGCCATCTGGACCCGGGCGCTGCATCCTCCGCAGAAATTCTGGAAGTATTCTACAACCATATGCCGTAAATAAAGTGATCCTGAAAACAGGTGCGTCGCGAAACAGGACGCACCTGTTTTTTTATAAGGCTTTGAGCTATAAACAATGCCGGTAAAGGCCAGAAGGCCTCTTTTCGGCATTGTTTGTACCTAAAAGGCAGAGAAAAACCACGGGAGGAACAACACATGAAAAATACGTTTGCGATCCGCTGCCGGAAATGCGGCTATGAAAAGGACTTTTACCTGGGGGTCGGACTGCTGCATACCGGGCCGCCGGATTTTGATTCCGAATACGCGGTGCTGCCGCGGCTGGTAAGAGATCCGGAGGCGCTGGCCTGGATCCGGCGCATGGTGGAAGAGGAGGGCAGCGTCCTTATCACCGATTACCGCTACGGCGTGTACCGCTGCCCGGCCTGCGGCGCTTTTTACAAGGGCTTCGCCTACGCGGTGGAACAGACTGATGGACAGAAAACCATGCCGGAATATATTTGTGAATGCGGCGAAACGCTTGAGCCCGTCGATTCTGAGGCGCTGGACCTGGCGGACTGCGCCTGCCCGGAATGTGGTGAAAAGCGGCTGTACGAGGCGGCATCGGCCTTTTCGCCCCTGGACGGCGAGGATTGATTATGAGGAAAAGGCACGCTTCTGCTAATGGACAATAAATAAGTACAACAAATAAATAATAAAAAAATATACATTTTGTAGTAGCATTTTACTGTAATGAAGTGTATAATACAGGTATATGAATACTGTCATTTTAAAGGAGAGAGAAATGAAAAAGAAAAGTATGATTACCCTGCTGTTTGTTGCGCTTCTGGCCGTAGCGATGCTGTCAGGCTGCAGCAGCAGCAACGGAAACGACAACCAGTCAGCCGGAAACAGTGCCAATGACGACCAGACCTTTGTGGTCGGTCTGGACGATTCCTTCCCGCCCATGGGCTTCCGCGACGACCAGAACAACATCGTCGGCTTTGACATCGACCTGGCCACCGAAGCGGCCAAACGCATGGGTATGGAACCCAAGATGCAGGTTGTCAACTGGGATACCAAGGAGCTTGAGCTGGACAGCGGCAATATCGACGCCATCTGGAACGGCCTGTCCGTCACACCGGAACGCGAGGAAGCCATGCTCATGACCAAGCCTTACCTGAAAAACGATCAGGTGATCGTGGTCAAGAAGGATTCCGGCATCACTAAAAAAGCCGACCTCGAGGGCAAGAATGTGGGTCTCCAGAAGGGTTCTTCGGCTTACGATGCCTTTGAAGCCGACGACATCCACACCAAGGTTGCGGCCATGAACGAATACCCTGAAAATGTATCGGCCCTCCAGGACCTGGGCATTGGCCGTATCGACGCCGTCATCGTGGACTCTGTGGTCGCGCGCTACTACATCTCAAGTGAAAACGCCGATTATGTGATCTTAGACGAAAGCCTGTCACCGGAAACCTACGCGGTTGCGGTCAAGAAAGGCAACACCGAATTACAGGAAAAAATTCAGAAAGCCATCGACGACATGGTCGCTGACGGCACTGCCGCTGAAATTTCCAAGAAATGGTTCGGCGAGGACATTTTCTATACAGGAAACTAAATGAATTGAGAATTGAGAATTGAAAATGGAGAATTAAAGGACCGGATGTGCTATGTACATCTGACAGATTATCAAAGAAGTGCCATAGGCCGAGACTGCGCCTTTTATCCAGATAAGAAAAAAGGACCAGGCGCTGCGGATAACGGCCGGAAACCGAGCCGACCTATCGGAGCAGCCGGACACTGGCGAGATAAAGCATTAACTTTAGTGAAGAAGCTGCCGGGGTGGGTGCAGTACCCGCAGGACACTTTTTTCTTCCTTAGGTAAAAGGCTTCGTCTCTTGAGGTTTTTTGATACTCTGAAAACGCACCATGTTTTTTCCTTTTAATTCTCCATTCTGCATTCTCAATTCTCCACCTAAAAACGGGAGAGATTATGGATTCAACCTATTTTATGAATGTGCTTACGCCAATGCTCCAGGGCGGCCTGGTGACATTGGCTGTTTTTGCGGTCACGATTGTTTCATCGCTGCCGCTGGGCTTTCTGTTCACCCTGATGTCCAGGAGCAGGATTGTGGTGCTCCGCGGCTTTGCGGAGGTTTATATTTATATTTTAAGAGGGACACCTCTGCTGCTCCAGCTCATGTTTGTCTACTTTGGGCTGCCGCTGCTGCCGGGCGTGGGCAAGTTTCTGGTCTTTGACCGGTTTGTGGCTGCCTGCATCGCCTTTGGGCTCAACTACGCCGCCTATTTTGCCGAGATTTTCAGGGGCGGGCTTCTGGCCATCGACAAGGGACAGTACGAGGCCTCAAAGGTGCTGGGCCTGACCCGCTTTGAGACCATGGTCCGCGTGGTCATTCCGCAGATGATCCGAGTCTGCCTGCCCTCCATCAGCAATGAGACCATCACCCTGCTTAAGGACACGGCGCTGGTCACCACCATTGGCGTGGCGGAAATTATCCACTATGCCAAGACCGCGGTTAACCGGGACGCCAATCCTTTCGCCTTTGTTGTGGCAGCGGCCATCTACCTGGTCATCAACTTTGTGCTCACCTTTATCTTTAAAAAACTGGAAAAGAAATACGAATTTTAGGAGAATGTCATGGAAGAAATCATCAATGTATCCAATCTGAACAAGAGCTTCGACACCAATCATGTGCTGAAGGGCATCTCCTTTCAGGTCAACCGGGGCGATGTCGTGGCCGTGATCGGCTCCTCCGGCTCTGGAAAATCGACACTTTTGCGCTGTTTGATCGACCTTGAAAAGGCCGACAGCGGCACGGTCACCATGGAGGGCAGAGACCTGATGAAGGACGGTCTCTACGCCTCCCAGAACGAAATCCGGGCCATTATCATGAAAATGGGCATGGTGTTCCAGCATTTCAATCTCTTTCCGCACCTCACGGTCCGCCAGAATCTGGAGCTTGCCCCAAAGGTGGTTAAAAAGGAAAAGGGCGAAGCTATGGACCTGCGGTGCGAGAAGCACCTGGCCCAGGTCGGCCTGCTCGACAAAATCGACGCCATGCCCTCCACCCTGTCCGGCGGCGAGAAGCAGCGGGTGGCCATCGCGAGGGCGCTCATGATGAACCCGGACATTCTGCTCTTTGATGAGCCCACCTCCGCCTTGGACCCGGAGCTCACCGGCGAGGTGCTGGGCGTTATGCAGCAGCTGGCCGAGGCCCACATGACCATGATTGTCGTTACCCATGAGATGGGCTTTGCCCGTGAGGTCGCCAACAAAATCCTCTTTATGAACGATGGTATTATTCTGGAGGAGGGCACGCCTGAGGACATTTTCGAGCATCCGAAAAACGAACGGACCAGGGAATTTTTAAGCAGTATTACACGAAAATAGGGTACAAAAAATGCGGAAAAGTCTAAAATCGCCGTGGTTTTGGACTTTTTCGCATTTTTTGTACCCTTATTCAGGCCAGCGCGGTCATTTTAAGAGCTGGACGTTTGAAAAATCATGGCTCCGGTAAAAAACCAGAGACTGGTAGCTGGTCTTGTAGATGGCGGCCTCGGGAATGCCGATGCAGCGGGCGGTATTGGTCAAAAGGAAAATGCCGAAATCCTCGATGGGCATCTTCAGGCGTTCCTCGCAGTAGGAGAGCAGACATTCACGCCTTGCGCCGAAGTCGGCGGTGACGATGGCGTCAAACTCAATGGGCCGGATCCGCAGGCTGTAGTCTCTTATAAAATCATGGTAAATCTGGCTGATGTTCCCGTGGAGAGAGCTGAACAGCGTATCGTTTTTAAAGACCTCATAATAGAAATTACGGGTGTGTGGGTCGGACAGCAGGTTGTGGTAATAGATCATGGTGAGCCGGAAATGGCTTTCAAAGGAATTCCACGGCTCGTACTGCTTTTGGCGGATGGCCGTGTCAAGATTGGTAAAGTAGTCGTCAAAAAGACGGCTGACAAAGGTGGCTTTGGTCGCAAAATGGTAGGTCATAGAGCCAAGCGTTGTCCCCGAACGGTCAGCGATCTGTTGAATGGTGGTTGCGTCATAGCCCTGTTCGTAAAACAGTTCCTTGGCGCTCGCGAGGATTCGCTCCTTCGTCATTTCGCCTTTTGTCATTTTATGCATAGATGGGCTCCTTTTTAGAAATACTACACCAAATTTTAACATGAATTTTTGGGGAGGACAAGGCATAAAGCGCCTGAACCGGGCAGAATTTTGACGTGTCAATGTAAATATTAGCGATGGCTTCAGACCAGAAGCTTTATTTTTGAATGGTCATATTTTTGTTCAAATTCTTCGCCCCGCAGCAGGTAAGCCTGCATTTGCTCCTCATCAATTTTAAAAAGCCGGCTCCGGTAAAGGTAAAGGTGGGCGATGAGACCCCGGACGGTGTGTCCAGGCCTTGGATTTTCGATGAAATCAAGGACGATCTCACGCCGCATGCCGAGGTCGGCCAGACTGAGGGTGTAGAGCTCGGCGTCGCTCAGGGTATAGCCGCAGTCGTTGATGAACTGACGGTAAACGTGGCGGAAATTCTGACCCAGAAAGGTCTGGATGGATTCCCGCCGGAGGGTGTCGGCGTGGAAGCGGGTAGTGGCGTCATCCTTAAAGACAGCGGCGTAGTACAGAAAGGCCGTGTAGGTGTTCTTCTCGATGCTGTTGAGGCCCTGCTCCGGGCGGTGGTTTTCCACAAAGGCGTAGGTCTGGAGGTGGAGCTCGGAGTAGATGGCCTTGATCAGGTCTTCCTTTGTCTTAAAATAATAGGCAAAGGTGCCGGTGCGGATTCCGGCCTGGGCGCAGATCTCCTTGACCGACGCTTTTGCGAAGCCTTTGCTGTGAAAATCGGCCCGGGCGATCTCAAGAATTCGGTTTTTAGTTTTCAATCCCTTGTCGGATACTGCTTTTGCCATGGTGCGCTCCCTGCTGTTGTTTTTAACAGTATAGCATAACTTTGTTCTGAAAAAAATTAAAAAACCTGAAAGACGTGGATTTAACAGGGTTTTCAGTGAAAAAATAACAGTAAAAATAAAAGATTTTAATAAAAATGTTTGACAAAGCCTGAAATAGGCCCTATAATGCAAGTTATAAATCGGCTATTTTTAAAAAAGCCGAAAATAATGTGAGGATTCTACGGTTATGTAAATTATGTATTGGGAAAGGGGTAATCAAATGAATCAAAAACAGGAGCGGATTGAGAATATCCGCAGAGTTGTGGCGCTGGAGGCGCCGGACTATGTGCCCATCGAGCATGTGGTCACGCCGGAACTGGCCATCGAGTACGCGGGGTATCCCATGTTTGAGGGGCTTTGGGACACCCGTCTCATCATCGACGCCATGGGAAAGGCCATGCCGGCCTATGACGGCGATTTTATCCGGAGCACCTTTTACCGTTCACCGCGGTATTACAGCACTCTGGAGGCCAGATCCTTTGTGCAGAGCAGGGACGGCTACGTTCAGCATCCGGAGGTGCACGCCATGGAGGACACTGAATACGCCGCGCTCATCGACGATCCGGCCGCTTTTCTGGCGGGCACCTGCCTGCCGCGGCTCTACGGGGTTTTTGATAAGCCCGAACCCTGCCGGTCCATGGCATTGGCCAGAGGCATGATGACCTTTAACCGGACCTTTGGGCCTTTTAACGCGGCGGTAGGCCAGGTTCTTGAGGATAACAGCCTGCCGCTTGTCACGACGGCTTCGGCGGAAGCGCCCTTTGACTTTCTGGCCGACCTGCTCCGAAGCTTTACAGGCATTTCAAAGGACATCCGCCGCCATAAGAGCCAGGTAAAGGAGGCCTGTGAAGCCTTGCTGCCGCTGATGATCCAGAAAGCCTGCGTGGCGCCGCCGGCCGCCCACCAGATGGTCTTTATGCCGCTGCACATGCCGCCCTACCTCAGCGAAAAGGTCTTTGGCGAGCTGTGGTGGCCGACTTTTAAGCAGATGGTAGAAGCGCTGGTGGAAAAGGGCCATTACCTTTATATTTTCTTTGAGGGCGACTGGACCCGCTATTACGATTATCTGGAAGAGCTGCCGGCCGGCCGGATTCTGGGCCGCTTTGAGTACGCAGACCCCAGGATCATCAAGGACCGTCTCGGAAAGGTCATGAGCGTGACGGGCTTTTTCCCTGTGACGACCATCGCTCAGGGAACAAAGGAGGCCTGCCTTGACAAGACCAAGGAGCTGATGGATATTCTGGCGCCGGGCGGCGGCTACGCCTTTGGCTTTGACAAGATCACCACATCGGTGCGGGATATCAACATGGAAAACATCACCGCGGTCAACGCCTATGTCCGCGAGCATGGAAAATATTAGGAGGCTGAGCATGGATACAAACGTAAAAACAGGATTGTTCCCCTTTGAGGATGTCAAAGAAACCATGGCGCTGGACCCGGAACGGGAAGCACTGGTGCGCGAAATCTGGGAGGGTGATGAGGCGGCGTTCATGAATTTTGTCATCGGACTGCTGCAATAGCTTAATATAATCAAAAAGACACTTTTTTTGGAAAAGGCTTCAAAGGGCCTAGATTCCAGAAAAAGTGTTATTTTTTACTGTTAAAACAGTAAAAAATAAAAAGTTTAATAAAAAAATCCTTGACAAAAATCCTGAAAAGGTTTATCATTTCAGTAAACAAAAAGAAATTTACTGAAAAAACAGTAAGCAAAAAGATTATACTAAAAACGCACTGATCCGGAGCAATGCGTTGGTTTTTAAGAGAGGGAATTAAAATGAGTGATGTAAAACAACTGCAAGCGGAAAGAACCCAGCTGTTCAAGGATGTTTATGATGGCGTACAGCCAAAGCGCGTACCCATTGAGCTGTCGATCACATGGGATGCAGCCATTCCGTACGCGGGCATGGACATGAAAACAGCCCAGTGGAATCCTGAAACCTTTGAGACTTTCTTTGACAAGGTCTGTTCTGAGTTTCCAACCGATAAAGCGCCCATCGCGCCCACCCTGCGGCCGCCGGGATTTTACGAAATCTTAGGCGCCAAGGGCATTATCATGAGCAACACCGGCACCATGCAGCACCCTGAGGTCCATTGCCTGGAGGTGGAGGAATACGACGAATTCATCGCCGACCCTTACAAATGTATGGTTGAAAAGCTGATGCCGCGCCTGTTCGCCGCACTGGACACTGAGCCCATGCGGGCGGCCCTTAACTTTGCCAAGGGCTACAAGGCAAAATGCGACATCGACGCGGCCATGGGCGGCGTTGCCGTTGCGATGACGAACAAATACGGCTTTGCAGCACTGCCAAAGGGCGGCATGACCGAAGCGCCGTTGGACTTCATGGCCGACTTTATCCGCTCTTTCACCGGCATCATCAAGGATATGCGGCGGAACAAGGAACAGGTGGTCGCAGCGGTTGAGGCCATTCTGCCGCACATGGAAAAAATCGGGATTGTACCAGGCTCCTCACGCTATGCGAGAACCTTTATCCCGCTGCACATGGCGCCCTTCATGAAGGAAAAGGACTTTGCCAAATTCTGGTGGCCGACCTTTGAAGCGCTCATGCAGTACCTGTCCGACCACGGCGCAGGCGTCAAGCTGTTTGTAGAGCAGGACTGGATGAAGAAGATTGATTATCTGGCATCGCTGAAGGACCGTGTCGAAATGCAGTTTGAATTCGGCGATCCAAAGCTTGCCAAGGAAAAGGTGGGCAAGGACCATATTATTTCCGGTTTCTTCCCGATCACCATGCTCCAGACCGCGACCGAGAAAGAATGTGTGGACAAGGCCAAAGAGCTGATCGACATTCTGGCGCCGGGCGGCGGCTTCATCTTCAACACGGACAAGAGCCTGTACTCACTGGCAGGACCGATTGCTGACAACCTGAAGGCCGTGATTGAAACCGTTAGAACTTACGGCGTCTACTAAGAATTTAAAGGAGAAAAAATCATGAACAGCGAATATTACACAACCTGGGAAGAATACGTTAAGGAACGCCCTCAGTTAGAGGAAATCGCGGACGCGGAAGTGGTGCAGTCCTACGAGGAAGCCATTTACCGCTTTGTGTTCCAGTTGTTTTTATAAAATTCACGCATGGAGATGTTACGGGGCCGGGTAAGACCGGCTCCAGCTTCAAAACAGGGGAAAGAGGAATAAAATTATGAAGCGTATTAACAGTAAGATCAAGAATTTCTTTGGCCTGGGGGACGCCGGATTTTCTTTCATGACCACGGTCGAAACGTCATTCTTCCTCATCTTTTTAACAGACGTTGCGCACCTGCCACTGGCCTGGGCGGCCATTATTTCAACCTTAACCGGTGTCTGCGATACGGTTTCCGCCATTGTGGCCGGCGCCATCGTGGACAAATGCAACCTGAAGCACGGCAAGTACCGTTCCTGGCTGCTCTACGGACCGCCCTTTGTCATTGTCTTTTTCGCACTCCAGTTTACCAAGGTGGGCACAGACCTCACCGCTGCGATTGTCATTTGTTTAGGATTTATCATCAGTCATTTTATCTGGAATATCGCATGGACCGCCAACCGCTCACTGGTCGGCGCTCTGACCGACGAGCCCACCGAGCGCGCCCACTTATCCGGCCGTATCTCAGCAGGCTCCAGCATTGGTAAACTGTTTGCATCGAAGCTTGTTCCGCTCATGGCGGTTGCCTTTGCCGGCCTGTTTGGCGGCGGCGGCGCTGTCTGGGGCTATACCTGCACAGCCCTTGTCGGCGCGGCACTGATGCTGGTTGGTTATTATGTGCACTACTTTATTACAAAGGGCTACGACCTGCCAGAGCCAAAGGCTGAAAAGGGAACAGAGCTCGCTACTGTGGAAAAGGTATCGGTTCTGGATATGCTCAAGGGCGTGTTCGCCAACCCGCCGCTGGTCGCCACGGTCTTCTGCGACTTTATCCGCCTGATCGGCTACTATGCCCTTATGGCCTTTGTCGCTTACTACTCAAAGGTAATGTTCCCGGAAAGCTCAGCGGCTGTAACCGGAAATGTGCTCTTAGCGTTTAACCTCGGCACACTGGTCGGCTCGCTGCTCTCCAAGCACGCGGTCGCCAAATTCGGGACAAAAATGTCCACCATCATCGGCATGGCAGGCTGTGTGGTCTTTACGGCCATTGCCTACTTCTTTGCGGGCAGCCAGATTGCGGTTATTGTGCTCATCTTTGTGAGCCAGGTATTCTTTGGTGTGGCTTACGGGCTCACCACCAGCCTTTACACCAACTGCGCCACCTACAGCGAATACAAAACCGGCAAGAACACCAAGGGCTTTATCATGGGGCTGTGTTCCTTCTCCATCAAGATGTCCATCGTGCTCAGAGGTCTGGTTATCACCACTGGCCTTGGCATCATCGGTTATTCTGCCGAAGCGGCCATTACCGACAGCTTAGTCAGCGGCGCGACCGTCATGTGCTTTATCATTCCGGCGATCTTTATCGCGGTTGCCATCATTCCGCTGCTGTTCTACAAGCTCAGTGACAAGGAAGTCATGGAAATGGACGGCGAGATTGCCCTGCGCAAAAAAGCTGCCATCGAAAAGGCTGAAGCGGATGACCAGACCGCCGTATAAAACCTTCATAGAAAAGTACATAGGAGCTCTCTTTTTTCGGGAGCTCCTTTTTTATACCACGAATTAAATAAGAATGAGGAATAAGATGAAAAAAAGACAGCTTTTGGGCTTGATCGTGAGTGTTGTTCTTTTAGCGGCCGTTTTCGTTTTGCCGGCCCCTCAGGGGCTTACCAGTGAAGGTTTTACGACCATTGGTATTCTGCTGGCGTTTCTGATGCTTCTGGTAACAGAGGCCCTTCCCATCGGTGTTATCTGCATTCTTTGTATCGCGCTGCTGCCCACGCTGGACGCCGCGGACAGCCTGAAAACCGCGCTCAGCGGTTACACCACCCCGATCCTGTACTTTGTGCTGGTGTCCTTCGGTATTTCGGAGGCGGTGGCCAGAGTACCGTTGTCCCGCCGGATTTTGATCGGCCTCATGTGGGTCTTTGGAAAAAATGTCAAGACCATCCTGCTGGCCATTATGATCTGCGCGGCGGCCATCTCGTCGCTGGTGTCCAATGTGCCCACCACGGCTATTTTTATGGGCATCGGTCTGGGCTTTCTGGAAATCTTTGAGTCGGAGGCCGACCGGAAGCGCACCGGCAAGGCCATCATGATCGCCATTCCGGTGTCCAGCATGATCGGCGGCATCATGACGCCTGCGGGCACCTCGCTGAACCTGCTGACCATGGATTTACTGAACCAGCTGACCGATATGAACATCACCTTTGTCCAGTGGATGTTTGTGGGCATCCCCATCGCCGTGGTGCTCCTGCCCATCGCCTGGTTTGCCATCATCAAGGCCTACAAGCCCGCGGAGGTCGGGCACGATAAAATCCAGGCCTATCTGGAGACCATCGCTGTGCCGGATAAAATCGAGAAAAAGGAGGCGATGGTTATCATCATCACGCTGGGCATGCTGGCCTTCTGGATCGCCAGCTCCTGGCTGCCGTTTCTGGATGTGACGGTCATTGCCCTGTTTGGCTTTGTCTGCTATTTTCTGCCGGGTGTGGAGGTATTGACCTGGAAGGGCTTTGTGAAAAGCGTGAGCTGGGAAGCCTTTTTCCTGGTGGGGACAGTGCTCTGCATTGCCAACTGCATTGTGGCCAACGGTGTAAGTGCCTGGTTCATCGACACGGTGCTGCCCGCTACCCTGAGCCTGCCAACCGCCGGCGTGGTGTTTACGGTGAGCATCCTGGTCTTTCTGATGCTGCTGGTCATACCGGTGGCGCCGGCGCTCATCGCGGTTCTGGCACCGGCCATGGTCAGCTTTGCGGGCACCACCGGTGTCAGCGCGATTATCCTGCTGGTGGCGATGGGCATCTGCGCCAGCAACTGCTACCTGTTCCCGCTGGATACGGTGCCGCTCATCACCTATTCCACCAAATACTACACCATGATGGACATGCCGAAATCGACGGCCTTTATCCAGCTGGCTCTGGCAGGCCTGGTGGCTGTGTGGGTGCCCATTGCCGGCGGTTTCATGGGCTGGTAGGGTGGCGGCTGTAATGGATGGAAGCTGAAATCTTTTGATTTCGGCTTCTTTTTTTATGTTTTGAATAGAAAATATAATATTATAAAAATAAAGTAAATTATAAAATTTGAAAGGATTATCCGATTGAGATTTTGTGTGAGATAACTTTAAAACAACCTAAAAAAGCCAAAAAATCGAAAACAACATTGAAACTTAATCGATAAAAATTATAAAATAATTAAAAAATACAAAATTTTAGTTGACAAATTGGCGGATAACGCATACAATAATATTGTAAATTTCATGAGGTTTATAAAAATTGATTGTGAGAAAATTTGGAGGGGAAAATGGAAAAAGCAGCAAAAGAAAGCTCTGGTTTCCGTTGGTTTATGTTATTTATTCTGTTGGCCAGCTTTACCGTCACCTTTATGACACGGTTTATCTGGTCGCCGCTCATTCCTACCATGAGTAAGGAATTCGGCCTGTCTGCCACCGAGGCGGGGGCTTATATGTCGGCCTTTTACACCGGCTATCTGATCACTCAGATTCCGGGCGGCATGCTGGCCGACCGCTTCGGCGTCAAGTTTGTTATGTCTATCTCGCTGCTGATCGGCGGCGTGGCCACCTTCTTCTTGTCCATGATGACAAGCTACGAGATGGGCTTTGCCCTGAGAGTGGCCACCGGTCTGGGCGCAGGCTGTATCATGGCCTGCTGCGGAAAGATGATCAGTAAATACTTCAAGCCGAACGAGAGAAGCATGGCCTTTGGGATTCTGCTTGTCGGCCCCACAGCCGGGCTGCTCTTAAGCAATTACATGGGACCGGTTCTGCTGAACAGCATGGGCTGGCAGGGCGCTTTCAGAGTGATCGGCATCATCGCCATGGTCATCGCGGTTCTAGTTTTTATACTGGTTAAGGGCGAAAAGGTGGATAAAAGCCAGATCGCCAGGGTTGGCTTTTTCTCAAGCCTGGGTGATGTCCTGAAAAACAAGGGCGTGGTGCTCGTAGGGCTGGCCGGCTTTGGCCTGATGTGGGTGTCTCTGGGCACCGCGACCTGGGCCAACGCCTATATGGGCTCTCTCGGGATTGAGAGCGCTGTGGCCGGACAGGTCATGATGCTTTACAGCGCCGGCGGCATCATCGCTTCGGTGATATCCGGCTTTATCGTTGACAAATTCCATCTGGACCGCCGTAAGTTCATCATGGGCTGTTACCTGGTTCTGGTGGTGATCACGGTTGTCTTTGGCCTGCAGACCAGCGTGGGCGCGCTGATGGTGACAGGCTTCCTGTTTGGCTTCTTCTCCTACACGGCCAACCCGCATCTCAACGCCATTGTCATTGATTATTCCGGAGCGGCCTTTTCGGCCACGGCCACAGGCTTTACCAATGTCATGTTCCAGCTGGCGTCGCTCATCGGGCCGCTGGTATTTGGCTTTATGTCTGACAGCACCGGCAGCTTTTCCTCGGTCTGGACCGCCATGGCGGCAGGTCCGCTTCTGGGGATTCTGGTTCTGCTGGCAGCTAAAAACGCCAAAAAAGCGGAGGAATAAAAAAACAGCCCTGCTTTTCTGGAAGCGGGCTGCGGACGATCAAAGAAGTGGCATAGCGCGAGACTGCGCCTTTTAAAGCTTTGCGACGTTGACCGCTCTCCTTTATACAAGGAAGTGAATATCATCGCAGCGGATGGTTTTGGCAGTGTTGATGCCCTTGTAAAGCATGGTGGTGATGGTGTTCTGGTCAATGCCCAGCAGTCTGGGAAGAATGCCGTTGATCAGGAAGATCACATCGTCGGTGGAGTCGTTGAGGGGCTTCTCGAAGAAATTCAGAAAATATTCCCGTCGGGCGCCAAAGTCGAGATAGAGGATGTTCTCAAAGTCATGGTCGGAGATCACGACGTTAAAGTCCTCCACGTAGCGGCGGTAGGTCTGGGTCGCGGTCTTGTTCATGATCCGGTAATTTGAGGTTTTCTTGAGGTTTTCATAGTAAAACCGGCGGTTGTTCGCGTCGCTGAAGATAATCTCATAGTAAATCCAGGACAGGATGGCGTGGCGCAGGATGGAGTTATCCAGCCCCTCCCTTGTCTGGTCGGTAATACGAAGGCTGATCTGGGTGAAAAACTCGGAGTAAATGTGCTGGACGATCTTGTCCTTGGTCTTGAAATAGTAGGTAAAAAGACCGATGGGGACATCGGCCGTGTCGGCGATCTCCTTGATCTTGGTCTTTTCGTAGCCCTTATCGTAAAACAGCTGCTTGGCGGTTTGATAGATCATGTTGCGGGTCTGAACCCCTTTTTCGTACATAAAGCGGCTCCTTTTCATTAGATATTTCATTAGAATATCACATTTCCGGGAAAAGGACAAGCATTATGGATGTGGATTAATTTAAATAAGCGTACAATTTTGGAAAAAATCAATCATAATTTTAAACATTACGAGGTGTAAAATGAGTAAATATCAGGAAAGCTTGGAAAGATGCCAGAAGGCAGTCAATCTTGAACAACCGGACCGCATTCCGGTTATCTGTAAGGTCGATCCGACCTTTGCCATCGAATACGCGGGTTTTGACATGAAGGAAGCCCTCTGGAATGTGGACCGCATCGCGGAGGCCTACTCTAAGGTTTACGAGGACTTCTATTTTGACGGCGGCGGCTACATGGGCCGTTTCCCGCTATTCTACAAGGTCATGCAGTCCAAATCCTTTGTGCCCAACGACAGCAACGGCTACGTACAGCATCCGGAGGTGTCCGGCTTAAACGCCGACGAATACGATGAGTACATCGCAGACCCTTACAAAACCATTGTCAACAAGGTAGTGCCGAGACTATACCCGGCGCTGGCGGCAGAGGGCATGGAGGGCGGCCTGAACTGGGCGCGGGCCATCAACGCCAACAACCGCATCATGGGCAAAATCGCGGCCGGCAATAACCTGGTGGCAGAAAAGTACGGGGTGCCCAACCTGCGCCGCGGCATCACCGAAGCCCCCTTTGACTTTGTGGCAGACCAGCTGCGCGGCTTTAGCGGCGCGTCCATGGATATCCGCCGCCACTCCGAACAGATCCGTCAGGCGGCAGAGGTCTCTACGCCGCTCATGGCCAAGCTGGCCCGTCTGAGCAACCCCACACCGGGCGGCAGCGCATCCATCTTCATGCCGCTGCACATGCCCTCCTACATGCGCACCAAGGACTTTGAGAAGCTCTACTGGCCAAGCTTTAAGGCGCTGGTGGACGAGCTGACCGGCGAGGGCTACACCATTCAGGTGTTCTTTGAGAAGAACTGGACCCGCTATTATGAGTTCCTTCAGGAGCTGCCAAAGGGCGTTATCGGCTATTTTGAGGAGGACGATCTGGGCGTGGTCAAGGAAAAGCTGGGTAAAAAGATGTGTATCATGGGCAACATGCCCCTCAGCATCCTGAGAACCGGCACCGTGCAGCAGTGTATCGACACGGCTAAGGAAATCATCGACAAGGCAGCCCCGGACGGCGGCTACCTGTTTACTACGGATAAATCCCTGCTCACCGTTAAGGATGTGAAGCCGGAGAATTTCCGCGCGGTCAACGAGTTTGTGCACGAATACGGCATTTATAAATAGGAGGAAAATCATGGAAATCAAATCAGAAGCAATCAAATCCTGGGAAGGCCAGGTTCAAAAGGGCATTGAAAAAGAAGAAAATACCGAAATCATGCAGTCCTTCTGGGATGAAAACGAGGATTCTGTTTTTCAGTTTGTCATGAGCCTGATGGTATAGGAAAAATAAAACGGCAGTACCTGCTTCAGGCACTGCCGTTCATATGATCAAAGAGGCGTCGCAGTCCGAGACTGCGCCTTTTATCCAGATAAGAAAAAAAGTCCAGGCATTGTGGTAAACGGCCAGGAATTGTGCTGCTTCAGCAGAACAGCCGGACACAGGCGAGATAAAGCAGCAGCTTTAGTGAGGACGATACAGGCTAGAGAGTGGTGCCTGCAGGACATTTTTTTCTTTCTTAGGTAAAAGGCTTCGTCTCTCGGATTTGTTGACATTTAAAACGGCAGCGTCTGCTTCAGGCACTGCCGCTTTTTCTGCGCTTTAGGATACAGACCATGCAGGAAAAGACTTATCCGCAGGGTTTGTATCTGAGCGCAGGCTTATTCATCCTTCATATGTTCCTCGATGTAGGCGACAATTTCATTTTTGCCGATGCGGTTGACGCCGCTGTGCTCAATGTCAAAGCCAGGGTCGATCTCGTAGCCCAGCTCTTTGGACATGACCTCTGCCACGCGTGGGCGGCAGAAGGTGCCCTGGCACCAGCCCATGCCGGCGCGGGTGCGGCGCTTGATCCCATCGATGGTGGTAACGGGAATGCCGCGGCGCATGGCGTCCAGAATGGTGGCCTCGGAGACCTGCTCGCAGCGGCAGACCATGCGCTCAGGATCGCCCAGCGGCAGGTCTAAGAGCGGCAGGATTTCCTTCATGGGTTTTAAGTCCTTCTTGGTGATGATGGGATCGCGGTGCGGGTTGAAGTCAGGGTCCTCACGGAGGTCAAGGCCCGCGTCCTTCAGAATCCCGGCGACCATCTGGGCGATGGCCGGTGAGGAGGTAATACCCGGTGACTGGATACCGGCAACGTTGATGAAATGCGGCACACGGCTTTCCTCGACGATAAAGTCGTCGGTGGTGCTGACGGACCGCACGCCGGTAAAGCTGCGGATAAACTGTTTGATGTTCAGCTTGTCGGTGGTCAGGGTCGCTTCCTTGAAAATCTTTAAAAGGCGTTCGGCGTGGGTGTCACGGTCGACGCTTTCCTCGTTGACTGCGTCCGGGCCGATGAGCAGGTTGTTGTGATAGGTCGGCGTGACGAGTATGCCCTTGCCCATCTTGGTGGGCATCTGGAACAGCACCTGGTTGATGGCAGAGCCGGAGCCGCGTACCATGAGCAGGTATTCGCCGGAGCGGGGCAGGATCTGGAAATCCTCCACGCCCACCATGGCCGAGATTTTGTCTGAGTACAGTCCGGCCGCGTTGACCACGTAGCGGGTGGAAAAAATCTGATCGTCGCCGGCGATGACGTCAAAGCCGGTTTCGGTCCGTTCGATGGCCTTCACCGCGGTTTCAAGATAGAGTTCGACACCGTTGGTTACGGCGTTTTCGGCCAGAGCAATGGCCATTTCATAGGGTGAGCAGACGCCAGCGCCCTTGCAGTACAGCGCGTACTTGACCTCAGGGTTCACATTGGGCTCGATTTCCATAATGGCGTCGTGGTCCAGAATCTCGAGGTCCGGCAGGCCGTTGAGGCGTCCGTTTTCCAGCAGGTCCTCCAGACCCTTTTTCTGTTCCTCTTCAAAGGCCAGCACCAGCGAGCCAATGGGCGCAAAGCCAAAATTCAGCTCTTCGTTCAGCTTTTCAAACTGCCTGCGGCCCTGGTAGCACACGCGGCCCTTGAGCTTGGCGTGGGCTTCGGCGTAGCCGCCGTGAACAATGGCAGAGTTTGCCTTTGTGGAGCCCATGGAAACATCGTTATCCTTTTCAAGCAGGGCGATTTTAAGATCATAACGGGAGAGCTCACGGGCAATGCTCGTGCCGATGATCCCAGCGCCAATTATTACAACATCGTACATTGATATTACCTCCTAGATTCGTTACCTTAATATATATCCTTATTTTATAACGAAAAACAGAAAAGATAAATGCAAATTTTTGCTAAATACGAATTATTTTAATTTACACAAATTCAAAGAACCGCTCAGCGCGCATGTAGTCAGCCGGATCGGTTTTTTTCTGGTTATAGGCAAAATAGAGCTTGGTGACCGCGGCCTCAAAGGAGATGTTCTCCAGCGGGATACCGCCCTGACCGATGAGGTCGTGGCCGGTGGCGTAGAGGTCGCCCTGTGCGTTTTTAAAGGAGATCAGGTAATGGTCGGTCTCCGGGTGGCCGGCGATGAAATCCGCCAGCGATGCCCCGTCAGGGCCTTGTGCGTTGCCGGTGGCGGAGTGGTAGAGGGTGTGCAGCACTGCGGCCGGCGGCGTGGCGCCCAGGTCGATATAGCGGTAATCCATGCCCGGATAGGCCCGCAGCGCCAGCACCTTTTCGGTGAACGCCGGCGTTTCGGCCCAGCCGGTGTGGTGTCCGCGGTTTTTCAGGGCGTCAATGGACGGGCTCAGCCTTGCGTTTCCGTGGGAAAGGCAGTGGTGGTCATTGACGGCAAAGGGGCGTCCGCCAAAGCTCAGGAAATTGTCATTGATCCAGTCGGCCTCCAGCAGCCGTGTGCCCAGATGAATCTGGGTTTTGCCGTCCTTGTTTTCGTAGACGGTAAAAACGCCCGGCAGGCCAGTGGTTAAGATGAAATCCACCGCGCCGCTGAAATTGGGCAGGGCGTTGCTGTCAGGGTGACCCAGCGGATGGTTCGAGCACACCAGTACAATGGGAATGGGCGTGGTGTCAAAAAAGTAGCTTAAGGCCGCCGCTGTGTAGGGCAGGGTATCGGAGCCGTGCGTCACGATAATGCCCCTGTAACGGTCAAAATCGACGGTTTTCAGGGCATCGATGATCTGGGACCAGTGGGCAGGCACCAGATTTTCACTCAGAATGGTAAAGGGGCGGCAGACCTCAAAATCGACCCGCCGGGACGCTGTTTTCAGGTAAGTCTGGATCAGGACATCGCCCTTTTCCGGGTCCACGTCAATACAGCCGTCGTGGATGGCGCTGCCGATGGTGCCGCCGGTTTGCAGCAGAAAAATATTTTGAATGGTGGGATACATAAGCGCTCCTTGATTTTCGTTTGGTTTTAGATTATTTTAACACAGAAAGGAAATGGAGACCACTGGTAAAACCAGAGGCAGCCGTGTGGAAAGAACGCGAAACAGGAGAGACTTTCAGGCAAATATTTGTTATAATGGGGACATTACAGACAGTTTTTAAAGACAGGAAGGGATTTTTGATGCAGACAGTATTAGGAATTGATACCGGCGGAACGTATACTGACGCCGTTTTACTGGAACAGAAAACAAAAAAAGTGCTGAAAAAAGCCAAATCACCGACCACCAGAGACCAGCTGGCCGCCGGCATTGGAAAGAGCATCCGGGGCCTTGGCCTGGACCCGGCAGACACCATTGAAAAGGTGGTTCTGTCCACTACGCTGGCCACCAACGCCATCGTCGAGGGCGAGGGCCGCCCCACCGGGCTCATCATCATCGGCGAGCTGCCAAAGGGCGAGCTGCCCGACGCGCACCGGGCCCAGGTTCAGGGAAAGGTCAACATCAAGGGGAAAGAGGTTATCCCGCTGGACGAGGCGCAGGTGATCGAGGCCTGCAAGGCCATCGCGCCCCAGGTACAGGCCTTTGCCGTGTCCGGTATGATGAGCGTGCGCAACGCCAGCCAGGAGCTGGCCGTCCGGGATATCATTAAAAGGCAGTGCGCCCTGCCCGTGGTCTGCGGCCACGAGCTCAGCAGCCAGCTGGGCTTCCATGACCGGACGGTCACCACCGTCCTCAACGCCAGCCTGATCCCCATCCTCGAGGATTTTATCCGCGCCGTGGAGGTGACGCTGGCCGACCAGGGCATTGACGCGTCCGTATATATGGTAAAGGGTGACGGCAATCTGGCCAGCCTCTCCTTTATTCGGGAAAAGCCCATCGAGTCCATCCTGTCCGGCCCGGCAGCCAGCGTTATCGGCGCGCTGAGCCTGGCCGGCTGCGGCGATGGCGTGGTCGTGGACATGGGCGGCACCACCACCGACAGCGGCATCGTTTTGGACAATACCCTGACCCTGGCGCCCATCGGCGCAAGAGTTGGCGACTGGCAGACCCAGATCGACTCCGCCCAGATCAATACCTGCGGCCTGGGCGGCGACACCCAGATCCTCCCGGTGGACGGCCGTCCAAGCCTGACAGGGCACCGGATTCTGCCCGCCTGCCGCGGCGGCCGCGAGGGCCTGACCCCCACCGACCTGCTGCACTATACCGGCGATTTTGAAGGCTGGGACCGGGAGCTGGCCCGGCAGGCTGTGGCCGCCCAGACAGACGGCAGCGCCGAGGCCTACGCAGACGAGGCCGGACAGCTGGTTCTTGAGACCATCAAAACCGGCGTGCTCAGCCAGTATGCGGCGCACGAGGTTCCCGTCATCGCCATTGGCGCGCCGGCCAAAACCTGGTACGAGAAAATTCAGGAGGAGACCGGCTGCACCGTAATTGTTCCAGAGCATTACGAGGTCGCCAATGCTGTGGGCGCGGCCATGGCCGCCGTGGAGGAGCGCGTCACCGCCTTGGTGCGCCCCGATGAGGAAAACGACGGCTACGTGGCCCATGTGGCCGGCCAGTGCAGAAGCTTCCAGGATAAAGACGAGGCCGTGGCCTTTGTAAAAAAGGAAGCCGGGGAACGGGCAGCAGCCGCCGCAAGGGCACAGGGTGCGCCGGATATCAGCGTCCAGGTGTTCTGCGACGACATCGTGGAAAAAATCGGCTGGCGGCAGCGTTACATCGAGACCCGCGTAAAGGCTGTGGCCAAGGCCACCACCCTCAAGCTGAAAATGCAGGAGGAGAAGGACGAAAGACGGCCATAGGGAACTTTGGCGGCAAAAGGCCCGCCGCATGAAATTTTTTAAAACTTTTTGAAAAAAAGACTTGCAATCTTTTGGAAAGCTGTTATAATATGAAAGGTAAGCACGACAGGTGCTCACAATGCGTGCCACTAGCTCAGCTGGATAGAGCGTTCGGCTACGAACCGAAAGGTCGGGGGTTCGAATCCCTCGTGGCACGCCATATACAGTCATTTCAAACACTGTCAGAATTCTATTTCTGACAGTGTTTTTTTATGGTTGATCGATTTAAAAAGCGTGAATGTGTTTAAAGAAAGAAGCGTTTTTTAAAACAAAGGCTCAAAAGCATCAGAAGGTAAATATCTGATGCTTTTTTCTTTTTGTATGTGCGGCAGTGACGATGGCGCAGGGCCAGCGGTTCGTTTGGTGTACTATTGGTGTACTTGGTGTGGCATGATTACTCCTGATACGAATATTTTAATCAGGAGGAGAATGTATGGAAGCTTTTATGACAATAACCGAAGCTGTGAAGAACCTGGTATGGAGCAATGTGCTTGTCGCGCTGTTAATGGGGGCAGGCATTTATTTTTCAATCCGGCTCAAATTTCCGCAGCTGCGTTTTTTCAAGGAGATGTTCAGAGTGTTAAAAAGTAAAGGCGGTACGGATGATGGGATCACGCCGTTCCAGGCCTTTGCCACAGCCCTCGGCGCGCGCGTGGGGGTTGGCAATATCGCGGGAGTCGCAACGGCGATCTTTTTCGGAGGGCCCGGCGCGCTGTTCTGGATATGGGCCTTTGGCTTTTTTGCAACCTGCACGGCACTGGCGGAGGCCACGCTCGGGCAGGCCTATAAAATAAAGGCCGGCAATGAATATTTGGGCGGACCAGCCTTTTATATTGAACGCGGACTGAGGTGTAAGCCGCTGGCTCAGATATTTGCGGTGATCCTGATCCTTGGGATCGGTATTTTAATGCCTGGAATCCAGATGAATGCCATTGTATCGACCTTAGAGAACGCTTATGCAGTCAATACACTCGTGACAGCTGTTATCGGAACAGGGCTTATTGGAATTGTTATCTGGGGCGGCATTAAACGGATCGGCCGTGTGGCGGAGGGGCTGGCGCCGTTTATGTGTGCCATTTACTTGTTGTTCGGCATCGCGGTCATTATTCAGAATATCACAAAGGTTCCGGATGTCCTTGGGATGATCTTCAGCTCTGCCTTTGGCATAAACGCTATTTTTGGCGGTATTCTGGGATCGGCGGTATCCTGGGGGGTGCGCCGCGGGATTTTTTCGACGGACGCGGGCTACGGCTCCGGAGGAATCATGGCCGCGGCAGCGGAAGCGACACATCCTGCAAAGCAGGGCCTGATTCAGGCGCTGTCGATTTACCTGAGTATTTTTATCGTCTGCACCATCTCCGGCTTTGTCATCCTTTTGTCTGGAATCTACAATGTGATGAATGAAAGAACCGGCGCGATGCTGGTTAACAATGCCCAAAATATTGAGCAGGGAGCCCTCTGGGTACAAACCGCGCTCAACAATTTAACACCGGACACACTCCTGTGGGAAGGTAAAATCCTGAGCGTCATCATCGCGCTGTTTGCCCTGACAACCCTGCTGGGGTATTACTACCAGATTGAAAGCAATGTTCGCTACCTGTTCAGAAACGTAGGCACACTGGGACGCGCAGTCCTGCGCGTGGCCTTTCTGGCAGCGATCTTCATTGGCGGGATCGCGGATTCCTCCATGCTGTGGAATGTGATGGACATCGGTGTGGCCTGCATGGCCTGGATCAATATTGTTGTGATTTTACTGCTCTCCAAGCAGGTGGCTAAAATCATGAAGGATTACGAGCTTCAAAAGAGAAATGGCATTGAAGAACCCGTTTTCGACCCGGCGTTGCTGAAGCTTGAGGATACCACCTCGGTATGGTCTAAGTATCAAAAGAAAAAATAAAAAAATGGATACAGGGGGAAGGAATTGAAAGAACTATCCGTATTTGACATTATCGGTCCAAACATGATTGGGCCCTCCAGTTCACATACCGCAGGCGCCTTAAGAATCGCGCTGCTGGCCCGGAAAATGGTCAGGGGAACCATCCAGAAGGTGGTGTTTGAGCTCTACGGCTCCTTTGCCCAGACCTACCGCGGCCACGGCACAGACAAAGCCCTGGTAGCCGGAATTCTGGGCTTTGGCACCGAGGACTACCGTATCCGGGATTCCTTCAAATATGCCAGAGAAGCAGGGCATTGACCGAGCTCTTTGGCGGCACCCCCCAGATGTGCCTGAGCGCCGCCAGAGCTGCGGGAGACAGCCCTTGGAGGGATGGCCGCAACGCCAACCGGCTGCGCGCTGTGTGCACAGATTTATAAAGACCGGGATGAACAGGAATAAAAACAAAGGCGGATACGATTGAATTCAAAAAATCTGTAAAATAGGGGGACGGCACCTTATATCAAGAGAACAGGAGGAAAGAATGAACAGGAATATCAATTTTTACAACAAAATAATTTATGGTATTCTTGCGGCTCTGTGCAGTGTGTTTCTTTTGGTGAGTGTTTTACAATATCAGCCTTATGCGGTGAATGCCATCGAGATCCGGCCTCAGAAAATTGAATTTGAGGGGGTTTACCAAACCGAAGGACAGGCCGGGCAAATAAAGGACGGGCAGATAGACGCAGAGCATATCGGAAACGAGGTAACGCTCCGGGGGCACTTTAAGCAGAAAATTGAAGCGGATACCATCCTTTTTTTTCGAATTTATCACATTCGTGTAAAAATGCTTCAAAACGGCACAGAGGTTTATTCCCACGGAAAAGAAGGAAAATACCCGGAGGTATATGACGCCTTAGGCGATTTATGGGATGACTATGCCCTGCGTCAAAGCATATCACCGGAGGACACCATTGAGCTTAAGCTTACGCACCCGGCCGGCCTGGAAAAATACCGGGCGGCAGAGGATTATAATTACTTTTTAGACAATATCTACAGCGGCAGCCTGGGTCAGATGATCCGTGCGGTCATTACAGATAACTGGCCCCATCTGCTGCTGTCGTTTTTTCTTATTGCAAACGGCATTGCGCTCTGGATCGGCGCCATGATTTTAAAATGCACAAAGGTGAATGTCAAGCAGATCATTTTCAATGGCGCTTATCTTTTTGTGGTGATGGGGTTATGGATGCTGGTCGGAGGGCGTTATTTATCAGTGCTGACGGCTTATAACGGCGTCATACTGTCTGCGGATTGTATTCTGTTGTTTCTGATGAGCGCCTTGATTTTCCGGTATATGGGCACGATGATTGAAAGCCGCCTGAAGCTTGTCATACGGCTTTTGGAGTATACCGCCCTGCTGATACTGGTACTCTATATGTTTTTTCAGATAGCAGGCATTATGGACGGATACACATTTCAAATAAAAATCTTTCTGTTTCTGTTTATGATGGTGCTGACCGCCTTTATATGCCTTTTGATTGAGTGCATGCGTTATAAGCGGCTGAGCTTAATGTACATGCTGTCATCGGGCGCTATACTGGCGCTCTATTTCCTGATTGGTATCTCAGAATTTTTATTGGCGATGCAGCAGAATGATAAATGGTGTGACATTGGAATTGGGATTTTTGCGTTGATGCAGATGCTTTTCATTGTAAGCTACATCCGGCAGAAATTTAAAGAGGCCGAACAGACAGAGGCCGTACGTCTTGAGCTGTCCGAAGCAAAGGTGCAGATGATGATCTCACAGATCCGGCCCCATTTTGTTTTTAATACCCTGAACGCCATTTCAGCCCTGTGTCTGGAAGACCCACAGAAAGCAGATGAGGCCATCGTGACGTTTTCAAAATATTTGAGAGCAAACATTGCCGTTCTGGAAAAGCAGAAGCGAATCTGCTTTGAGAAAGAAGTCGAGCTGATTAAAAATTATGTTTCCATTGAGCAGATGCGTTTTCAGGGAAAAATTTCAATAAAATACGCGCTTGAATTCACAGATTTTCAGGTTCCGATGCTTTCCATTCAGCCAATTGTTGAAAATGCGATTAAGCATGGACTCTCTAAAAAAAGAGAAGGGGGAGAGGTGACATTAAAAAGCAAAAGAGAAAACGGCTTTGCCGTCATTACCATTAAAGATGACGGTGTCGGCTATGATGTGAACAAAACGGGCCAAAAGCAGGGCTCTGTAGGGCTGCGGAACATTGAAGCCCGGCTTCATATTTCCAGCAAGGCCCGGGTGACGGTTGAGAGCGCACCGGGAGCAGGCACCTGTGTAACCGTGTGGATACCCATTGGAAAAGCAGAAGAGGAAGGAGAAAAAAATGAAGGTAATCTTTGTCGATGATGAAACAATGGCGCATGTTAAATTTAAGAGCTATGCCAAAAGAGCGGGCATTTACAATCAGGCGGCGCTTTTTTATGATTCAGCGGAAGCGCTTCAGTACGCCCGGCGGCATAAGGTGGATCTGGCGGTATTGGACATTGAAATGCCTGAAATTGGCGGGATAGAGCTTGGACGGCAATTAAAGAAAATGGATCAAAACATACGGCTTATTTATACAACCGGCTATGGCGACTATGCCCTGGAGGCCTTTGAAATCGACGCGATCGGCTATCTGGTAAAGCCTTATGGCTATGAAGAGCTGAAAAAAGAAATCGGGAAGGCGTCACGTATGCAGAATATTCGGGAAAACAGTGTTTATATTCAGACGATGCCCAGATTCGAGGTGTTTATAGACGGAATACCACTCAAATTCACACGAAAAAAAGTAAAAGAGCTCCTGGCCGTTCTGGTCGACCGCAAGGGCGCTACCCTCACGGCCGGCGACGCCATCGCAGCGCTTTGGGAGGACCGGCCAGAGGACCAGAAAACCAAAAATCTGTTTCGGACCACGCTCAAGCGGCTGTATGATTTTTTGGCGGAAAAGAAAATTCGTTTTATTCTGCAGGAAGACCCCGCATTAAAGGCGGTCGATGCCGACGCCTTTCAATGTGATTATTACGAGCTTATGAAAGGGGCAGAAGATAAAATACAAAAATACAGCGGAATCTATATGGAAGAATATGAGTGGGCTGAAAATACCAATGTCAGCATTCAAAATTTTATTGAAAAAATCCAGGATAAAAAAGCAGCGGAGCGGTTGAGATAAAGAGGCTTTGTCACTGTGATGGAAAGCCTGCCAAAGACTGTATTTTAATTTTTCAGCGCGGTGCCTTAAGACACGCTTGGCGGTAACGTCTTAGTCACGAGGAGGGCGTTATAATAACCGTATCAAGGAATCTATAGGCATTACACCAAAAAAAACGAAGGGAGGTGAAATTTTTCATAAGTTTTTGTGTGATAGGCTGAAGGATAGACTGAACAAACCACAGAAGAAAAGGAGGCAGTCGAGATGAAAAAGACGAATCGGTTAATCAGTTTGGTGATGGCCATTGCCTTGATGGCCGGAACGATGATGCCAGTCATGGCAGAGGAAGCAGGTGAAGCCGGACTAGAAGCTAGTTTCAGGATGCCAACGTCAATTGAAATACATGGTGACAGGTATAAATCGAATGTGCACCTGTTCGAGTATAAGGATGGCGTTTACTATTATGATGCGAATCTCATTAAAAAAAATATTAGTGATGCAAAAGGGATCTATAACGAATTGATAAAAACCTTGTCATGTTTTAAGGGTTATGACGGAGAGGCTATGGGACGGGGAAGTCCTTCAGTGATTTCTCAATGGGCGGATGTTGGCATTGCTGCTATGGAAAATTCAGGAATCGACCATAAGGATGTAGAACCTTCAAAAGGATATGGCATCATTTATGCCGAAGGTCTTTCAGGAGAAAGTTTAAGAGATTTAGAAAATAAAGCAGTAGAATGCATAAACGGCCATCCCGTACTTAAGGTTGAAAAGAAAGCGCTGGAAAATGAGACAAAAAGACAGCACTCAATTGGCGCAATTTACAATTATGAGCCAATTGATGGGCCTGAAAAAAGACGCAGTGTTTTAGGTGTCTATCTGTATAATTTCAGAGTGACACCAGTCCTTAATGATGACTATATTGGATGGGCCAGAGACCATGATAAAGCGGTATTTACCAATAATATCAAGGAGGACCAGAAAACGTCCACTGGCGCTGTAAACCATACCCCCATTGAGGTCCGAAATGACCAATGGGTACAAATCCAGAAGGCTCAAAGCCACACAAAAGAGGACAATGGAAGCTTTTCCCATTCATATACAGAGAGCACAAAGGTTAGTGTTGAAGCAGGGTTTGATGATTGGTTAAAAATAACGTCAGAATTGGGATTCACTGCGACGCAGGCATTCTCAAGCGGATGGAGTGAAAGTAATAGTACAACCTATTCAGAAGCCAAAAATACCACACAGTCCGTAACGCTGCCCGGCTATACCGGCGTCACAATGAAACAGAGCAACACTGACGGCACCTATAAAATCGGTATGGATACGCCTCTGGCACTTTCCTATGATGTCAAGCTGGTTTACTACGGAAACGATAAAACAGGAACAAGCGTCCCCAAAGTTTTGGCAACCTATGAGGGAAATCGATACCGCGGCAGCACAGACGCTCAGTCAGATCTGTTCCAGCGTGTTTATAATGGCAAAGAAAACCAGGGCTTACGCTATTTAACAGATAAAGCTGGTAAAAACCAGTACGCGTATAATGCAGAAGACACCGTTAACCGTGTGGCTCGGTTTGTGCCCTATTTTACAGCAGAAGAAACAGAAAGCAATGGATCCATCAAGGATACCATTATGGAAACCTGCGGCTTTATCCCGCTTCATCCCTTAAAGAGTGTGGATACCGTAAAAAACAGCCATGAAACAGAAATTAAAAAGGGCAGCCAGATTTATCTGAGAGATATTGAGCTTGCCGGATATCTGAATAAGCAGTACTCAGACGGCAAGGGCGGCACTGCAAAATATGCTACATTTAACGCGAGACAGGGCCACTGGGAAATCGTCAGTGGCGGTGATCGGGTGAAAATTGAGACCGACAGCCAGAAAAATCAGATTTTGACCGGGCTCAAGGAAGGCACCGCAGAAATTAAATATGTGATCGACGAGGATTGCTATAACAGTGCCGAAGATCATATGAAATTTGCCAAAAACAGCGAACTGGAGTCCACGGCATCCTACCGGATAAAAGTCAATAGCAGCCGGAAGGCCAGCGCCACACTCTATGATCTGAAGGCTTTAACCCAAACCGCAGAACCGATGGCAGAAGCCGCCACCCCCTGGAGTGAAACAGCAAAAGACGGCGTAATCCTCGGGTCAACCGAAGAAGGCGCGCCCGCCATCAATGCGATTCAGATTAATTCCCAAAATCCAGATCTGGTGGATATTGCCTGTACCACCGAAATGACCAGCGGACAGGAAATGATGACCACCGCGTCCGGAGAAGTCGCAGGCGATGAAAACAGACAGGAAGCCATTGAAGCGTTTGCGCTGCATAATCTTAAGGGCGAAGATGATCAGAGTGACATCTGCTACCGCGCTTATGTGCAGGGCGAAGGGTGGACCAATTGGGCAAGAAACGGCGAACTCGCCGGAAGCCACGGCTATGGCAAGGCCATTACCGCCGTGCAGACAGCGCTGGTTGGAAATTATGAAAGCGCACCGGCCGACGGCAGTGAAGCCCAAGACGCATACCTGGTAGCGCCAGGCTATGGACAGGTTAATTACAGTGCAGACGGCACAGCAGCAAAGGACGGCGAAGTCCTGGGCGATCCCGACAGTGATGCGCTTCTGGGCGATGTTACCGTCAGTACAGACCCGGCAAAGGCTGATTTAGAAGTTACCCTTGAAAAAGAAGGAATCGAAAAAACAGAAGCCGTTGCAATGAACCTGGCAGGCCATAAGGCAGATGCGTACGACCTGTATTATCGTGTCAACAGCGAAAATACCGGTTGGATGAGCTGGGCTAAAAACGGCGAAAAAGCAGGCAGTAAGGATCTCGGACGCGGCATTAAAGCCATCCAGATCATTTTGGTTAAGAAAGGAGAAACACTGGATCAGAATAAGTACAGCTATGATACCGTAGCCGCTTATGAAGAAAAACAGCCAGACGATGCACAGGCCCCCGCTGACATGTTCTCAGACAAGTGAAGCTCTGGAGACAGAGGCAACGGTATTAAGCCTTAAAGCAATCGAATTTTAGTCGAAAATAAAGATATTAAGACACTTTCTCTCTAAATATACACAGGGTACCAGCCCTTCCGGCACATTTGTCCTCCTTGGATTATAATGCTGGAAGACTGGTACTCTTCTTTTATGAAACAGGCCCCTGCTCCATGAGTCGTGGCCGCTTAGCAAAAAAGAATTTTCAAACAAAAGGAACAATAAATCCGATGAAGTACATCAACAGAAAAAAATATATTCCACATGATTTTAGCTTTAAGGGTAAACTTTTAGAATTAAAAAGAGAAGTTTTTATGGACAAGTATGGTAAAAAGAGAGCCTATCATTTTTTTACGATTCAATGGGGACTTTTCAGAAAAAAATATGTGTTTGTCGGATATTCCAGTCTGGATTTACGCTCCTATTATGAGATTGGCAAAAGTGTAAAGCATATTTCAGGCTATACGCTGCCAGAAAAAATGCATAACGATCATTTTGACGACCGGATTTGTATCGAATGTGGTGAGCGCCTCTTGAAGGACGAACGCTATTGTCCATACTGCGGCCACTATATGAGGCGTACCGCCTTTTGAACTCAATTTAAAGTACGAAAAAACTGGCAGCGAAAAAAATAAAGCAGGATGATTAAAGTACCCCGTCGCGGGTATAAATACTTCTGAACACACATACCTCTTACTTAGATTAAGCAAAATACCTAATCTCCCCCAATACTTTTCCTTTCAAGCGCCCCCGGTTATCGGAACCGGGGGTTTTTATGTCTGTCAATTGTTTCATATTACACCTTGTGCTTTAGTTTGACATAGTCTATAATAGAAATAAATACTAAAATTAAGCAAAAATTATTCTATTAAAAATATAAAATGGGACACTGGCTGTCACCCATCAAAACCCTGAAGGCCGTATACGTGCACGCGTATACGGCCTTCAGGGTTTTTTGTTTAAGAAAGAGGCGCGAAAATGAAAATACCAAAAGACGGGCTTGAGTACCTTTCACTGCTCATAAGCATACAGAACCACCCCGAAGATTATGAGCCTGTGGACACCGGCTATGAGGATAAGGAGGGGCGGGAGCTCATCGGCGAATATATTTTTCACGGACAGGCAGCCCGCAATACCTGCAGGCACTGCGGCGGCGCGCTCAAGCCCAAAAAGCTCAGCGTTGTGCGCCGCGGGGGCCGGCTGCACGTGGTCAACGGCCGCCCCAAGCCCGTGGAGGTGGAGGGCGGAAGGCTGATCCTGCTGTGGCTGTGCAGCCGCCAGTGTGAAGCCTGCGAAAAGAACCAGCGGGTGTTTCCGCCCAGTGTGCTGGGCTGGGTGCGGTACGCCTTGACCGTTGTGGTGCATGTGCTCACGCATTTGTTTGAAAACGATGAGCTTCTGCGCACAGGCCGGCTGCGCCGAAAGCAGAACCGGCCATGGCACACGCTGGGCTTTTACGGCGAGAACAACACCGTCTATCGCTGGCGCAGGCGCTTCAGGGATTGGTTTGAAGAAAAAATACGCCGGGAATAGCGAAAAGTAAAATTATTAAAAAAATAACCATTAACCGAAACTTTTTCGATTGGTAAAAGCGGAAATATTATTGTATCCTGTTACCTGTAAGACAAAATCATACTAAATTTTACAGGAGGTTTACAATGAATCGTAAACAGACAACCCCAAAAACCCAAACGGCCCCAAAAGCATTTAACCCATGGTGTGGTTCGTGCGCCCTGAAACAGGAGGATCGTATTTTAGGCGGCTTCGAGACCCTGCCCGACATCGATCAGCGCATTGAGCTGTGCTTTCTGGAAAAGCAGCTGGAGACCCTGTGGCAGAAGTATGAGGCGGCGGCTTTCTGCTATCTGAAAAAGACCGAGCCGCCGCGCCAGCCAGAGGAGAAGCCAGAGGGCGGCAATCCAGAATGCACTGTGGAGCAGCTGGCTCAAATGCTCCGGGCTCAGGGGCTGGACATTGGCCTGCACCGGCTGTACGCCTGGCTGCGGGAGAGGGGATATATCCGCTACCAGAATAACCGGAAGTACGCCCAGGTGCCCACAAGGAAAGCGCTGGAAGAAAAGCTCATGGTTGAGGAGGATCACATTAGCATCACGCTCTGCGGCCAGCTTCAGCTCAGTAAAATGCTCCTTCAGGAAAAGGGCACGGCCCCCCAAAGCGGCGCGCCTATGAGCCGCGGTGGTAAAAGTCTGGCCGATCTGGCCCGATGAACTACCTGACCGAGCTGCTGGCCTTTTACAAATGGCTGGAGGCCAACCCCCTCAGCCCGGTGCTTCAGGCCTACTGGCAGCTGCTTATGTACACCAACAACAAGGCCGCCGTTCTGGCCGACGACGGCCGGTGGTACTGGCCCATCCGCTTTAAGATCGCCAACAGCCGCGTGTGTGTGGCCCTGGAGCTTGAAAACCGGTTCCAGGTGGCGCGCGCAAGGGCGCACCTGGTGCGTCACGGACGCCTGCACTATCATCCGCACGGTGGAAACCGGGCCGGCGAGTACGAGCTCATCCCCTATGATACCGGCCTTTGCACCCTGTGGATAACCCAGGCCGAAACCGGATACCGCACGCAGGTATGGACGCAGTCCGGCACGCCGGCCGCACACATGGCCGCACCGTTAATAAATAATCTAAATCATAAACAAGCTTCTCTATTGTATTGTAATCAGGAGTCGCCGCCCAATATCCACGGCTTCAACCTGCTGCCGCCCCTCACCGATACCGAGAAAGCCGCCATTCAGGCCCTGTACCCAGATGACGAGGTGGCCGCCTTCGAGGCCATGTGGGCCGCCAGAGAGAAAAAGCAGAAAGGAGAGACATTATGAACCGATACGGAAAGGGACCCGGCATTGTGTGCCGCTCCAGAGCCTACCTGGTCGAGGCCGAGTGCCGGGCGCAGGTGGGCTTTTACGCCCGCAGCGCCGAAGAAGCCGAAGATGAATTTAACGAATTCAGCGCCGTGGTGGAAGATCAGTTTCCCGGCATTGTGCTTGAGATTACAGACGTCTATGAGGACGCGTAGGAGGTTTATTTGAGCGATTACAAAGCCATTGATGCATACGTACAGTGCTACCAGACAGGGCAGAAAAGCCCCAGAAACAGCCCAGAGCGGGCAGAGGGCAAAGCCGCCTGTGAGCTGCTGCTCATGACCTTTAAGCCGCTGATATTAAGCACCATGCAGCGCACACCCGGCATCGATCCCTCAGACTATGAAGACGCCTGCCA
>NZ_JADMVE010000007.1 GCF_015547515.1 Eubacterium sp. 1001713B170207_170306_E7 | reverse complement strand
TGGTTTTTATTTGGGGATATTTTTCTTTAATATGGCTCATTACCTTTAAATATCTTTGTTGATTTTTCATTTTTATAAAAATACCTTTAAATGTTCAATAAGCATTTGGTTATCCTCAATGGTTAGATTACCAATATGCGCAATTCGGACAAGCCTTTCTTTCAATTTGCCGCCAGTAGGATTAACATAAATGCCATATTGATTTTTCAAACTTTCAAAAAGTTCTTTTGCTATGGGTTTTTCAAATATAATTGGTGTCATACCATTTGATAATGGATAATCAGGAATGGAAATAGGTAGATTCTTGATACTCTCTCTGAAATTTTCACAGAGCGCCCTTACCCGGTTGAGATGTCTCTCAATACTTTCCTGATCAATTTTTTTGAGCATATCATTCAACTCATAAAGTATCCCTACACAGGGCGTAAAAGGAGTTTGTCCTCTTTCCATATTTTTTATATAATCTCTAAAATCAAAATATAATGAGCTTACCTTTGATTGATATACTTTTTCCACCATCCGCTTACTTAAAATGACCATTGACAGCCCTGGCGATAAGCACAAACCTTTCTGTGAACTGATAATGGTTGCATCAATGTGATATCTATCCATATTATAAGGATCACATAAAAACACGGTGATTGCGTCAACAACTAAAAATAATTGATTCCTCTGACAAAATTCAGAGAGCATTTCAATATCATATAACTGGCCGGTTGAGGTTTCATGCAGATTTACTAATAACCCTGTAAAGCCTTTATCTTCAAAGGGGATTAACATTTCCTGCGTAAGTGTTTGACCAAACTCAATTTTTAACACCTCGTAATTAAAAAAATGAATTCGGCAAATATCTTCAAAACGTTCTCCAAAAGTACCGCCTGAAATAACAAGCAGTTTATCGTTTTGGTCAAAACAATTCATAGCAGTGGCCTCCATTGCGCCACTTCCTGAAGCGGTCAAGTAAATGGATTTGGAAGCTTCGGTTGTTCCGACACTTTTTTTAAGCAACGAATCTGTTTCTAGCATAAGGTCCGAAAATTCCTTTGTTCGAAAATAAGGAACCATTTGTGCTTTCACTTCTAAAGTATTTTTGTACATTTCTGTTGGTCCAATTGTAAATAGTTTCATCTCAACTCCCTCGTTATAAGTTTATTTTTTTTTATTTAAAATATGATATTTATTTTCTATCCAAAAGATACTCGTTATGATAAACAATCCTACAATACCCCATCTATAAACAAATTTTTCCATAAAAACAAAAGTTATTATGGCTGTCAGTATCATCGAGAAACTTATAAAAAATGTCTTTAGTATTGAAAACACCATTTTCTTTTCAATATAAAAAGCTAAAATACTGTGAAACAAAAAATATAAAAAGTATGTTACAAGCGTAGTGTACGCTGCAGCGACATAACCATAAATTGGAATAACTAAACTATTAAGTAAAATATTCAATAAAGCCGCTAACATTGTTCCAATAGCAATAAACTTCGTTTTTGCATAATAATACTCAACGCTAGCCGGAATATTATATAAAAAGGTAAAATATCCTCCTATTAAAATTGGAATTACGACATATTTCGCTTCATCATATGCTTCCGTTCCAAGAACATGAATGATTTCTGGAGAAACTAATATAATACAACTGATAAGTATCCCCATACCAATTATTAATTCATTCGCTCTATGATAAATAGCTCTCAAATTTTTTTCAGCCATCTTTTCATAAAACCACGGTTGCCAAACCTGATCTATCGATGCCCCTGTAACTGAAACTATGCTAAAAATATTGTAAGCAAAACTGTATATTCCTGCTTGAGATGCACCAACCATAGTATTAATCATAATACGATCAAATTGAGATAAAACAATTTGAGAAAGACCATGTGGTATGATTGGAAGGCTATATTTAAAAGCATACTTAGTATATTCTTTTTTTATGGTAGGCTTAGCTTTTTTAAAAAACAAAATACTTATTATTATTGATATAAGGATAATTGGAATGGCTGTACCCATTATTCTTCCAAGATAACGTTCCGAGTCAAAAATCGTTAAAATAAAAATTATTGAAAGAATGATATTACTTAACGCATTTATAGCAGATATTTTTAAAAAAGATTGGTACTGATAATCAATTCCAACATATGTGTTATAATCTGTTAAAATTGTTGTTCCAAAACTATGAAAAAGTAATAAATTAATCGCAATTCTATTTAAATTAATGATATCTTTATAAAGCGAATAAAAAATATTGCTCATCAATAGCCATATTCCTAAACTAATTAATGTAACTAAAACGCAATTTGAAACATATTCATTGAATTTATCTTTATACTTATATTTAGCATTTCTAAAACTTGCATGAAAGGTTAATCCTAATATAATATAAATAATAGACTCATAAGAAAGATAAATATTGTATATTCCATAATCTTCTGTCGTCAGCAGTCTTGCAAAAATAGGCAGGGTCAAAAAACTTAACCCTTTAAGTAAGTAATTTCCAAATGTATAACCAATTCCCGCTTTTAAAACTTTGTTTTTCATAAATATTGATCTTTCACAAATGCTTGGTACTCATGATGTCCTATTCGCTCATTTTCCGGCGGCAACTCCATATAATTTCCATATATTTGTGTAAGCATTTCATGATAACCTACGGGGACAGGAAACTCTGCATCTTCAAATTTCATTTTCATTGTTTTTTCTACAAGACTTTTTTCATAACAATCATTTTCCCAAACAACACATCCAACACATTTACTTCTTTCATAGTTTTTCTTTTTTATAATAGAAATTAATTTTTTTATATAATATTCTTTAGATTTACTGATAAACATTCTTAAAACTATTGCTTTATAATGATTTAACCCCTTAAGATTTTTATCTTCAGGCAAAAAACATTTTATTGCTTGGACATAAAAATTAGTTTTTCTTAAAGTATATTTTATTTCTAAAGTATTTTCTCCTAAAGCATCTAATGGATAAATATCGATAAATAATCCTAAACCATAGTTAACCTTAACTCTATTTTCTATTACTGTAAATCTATCGTCGATAATTCTTGCTATCATATATGGATAATTTTTTGTTGTTTCCACATTTAGTACTTTTAACGGATATATACTTTTTTGGTTATCATAAAAATATTGAAGCAACAAATTGTAATCCTTTCTTGGCATCATAATATCTATGTCATCATCCCAAGGTATAAAGCCTTTATGTCTAACAGCACCGATTAATGTACCATACGCTAAAAAATATGTTAAATTATTCTTAGTGCAAATATTATCAACTTTTTTTAGTATTTCTAACGATTTATACTGTATCTGTTTTAAGCTGAGTTGATTCATAATTTCCCCCATTATTTATTTGGTAATAATTAATAATTGATAACGGTAAAAATAAAACCCATAAATAATCAAATTTCATTAAATATGGATTTGTTGCATTTGCTAGTAGAAAAGATAATAAACCTACTAAAACTACTACAACTAAATTTTTGAATTCTTCATCCTTCATAATTTGAAGTAATCTTTTTATTATCCATATAATTTGGAAAGTAAATATACATATTCCAATTACTCCCATTTGATATAAAAGAGCAACATAAGTTAGCTCATAAGCCCATTTTTGAACATCTGATCGCACTATTTCTGAGACACCACTGTTTAGTCCAGCTCCTAAAAAAACATGGTTTTTCCAACCATTGATTAAAGCTTTAAACTGTTGATATCTTAAAGTCGCTCCAAAATCATTACTCTTTCCTGAAAAATCAAACGCATCTTTAATTGATAAAAAAACACTATTAATGAAATTAAAATTCAAGTATTCTATAAGCATATATAAAATTAAAAGAGAAAAGATAAATACTAATACATACTTTTTTAAATTTGTTTTTTCTTCTTTATAATATATATTTTTTATAAAGAATATTATTATTAAAGAAAATATTATTTCAATATATAGTGCATTTCTTCGGGCTAACAGTGCCGCGATAAAACTAGTAAACAAACAAATCATGATTAAAGGCCAGCTAATTCTTTTTTGTAGATTTTTAGGCCATAAAAAGAAAACTGATAAAATAAATGGGATAGTAAAAACTAGAGTTGAAATATTAACTAAAGAATATGCTATCTCGCCATTATTACCAAAGTAAATACCACTTTCTGTACTTTGAAAGTTTAAAAAATCCAGTATAGGCAAAAATCCATATTGACTAAAAACATAATAAATTGCATATAAATTTATAATTATACTACTTATAATTATTATTTTATATAGTATAAAAAAACTTTTTTTATTGCGACATCCACTAATAAATATCAAATATATAAGTGGCCATAAAAAATAAAATGTTCCTATTTGAATAATACCTTGAGTATTATTATGAACTATACCTATTAAAAGGAAAAACAAGCCCGTTATCATCCAAATTAATATCCACACAAACACTTTTTTAGATATAAATGTTCTGTTACTCGAAAAGATATCATAAATAATCATTAAAACAAGAAAAAATATAAGACCTATTTTAATGTTTTTTATTTCAGTTACTGTTGGAAAAAAAAGCATTAAAAAGAATAATACTGAAGCACATACTCTTTTAAAGTTTGTTTTCCTTGTCTCTATTTTATTCATTTTTTTATAATTTTCCTAACAAAATTCGAATTTTCAACCAAATATTTCTATCGAATGTTAACATATATATATCGGAGTCAAACAACAAATTTATCCTTAAAATCAATTTTTTTCTATACAGCATAATTTCTTTCACTTTTTTAGCATCCTTATAACTAAGACGATCTTTAAATCCATTGAATAGCTCACTTGCCATTTCTTCTCTAAAATGTTGGTTTTTTATGGTTTTAAATGATAAACATCTGCTCTTGAATTTTGAAAAGCCACTACTATTATCTCCCAAAACATTATTTAAATGTTGTCTATATCCTAAGTGAGGAATCGGGTCATAGATTACCTCACCAAAAAATACACATAAAAGATACATCCAATAATCATGCATTACTATATTTTGCGGTAAATAAGATAGGAATAGTTCTTTTGCATTTTTATTAAATACGATAGTACATCCAGTAGCTATATTCTGCACTAAAGAAGTATATTTATTTCGTTTCAAAACACTTTTATTTTTTCCATTTTTAATAACTTGGTCTCTGCTATCAATCAATCTGTAATTCGAACAATACATGCAAGGCTTTTTTAAACTATTTTTTTTTAGATGTTGAATAGCAATATGCAATTTATTTTCATCCCAGATATCATCTTGATCTGAAAAGGCATAAAAATCATAGTCACCAGAATTTTTTACTAGATCATAGAAACTCCTAGCTGCCCCTATATTCTTTCCTTGGTATAATTCAAGAAAATCATATTTTTTACATATCTTTACAGTTGAATCTTTTGAGCCATCATCTCGAACCAATAAACTTAAATTTACATCCTTTTGTTTTTTAATGCTTTCAAGTTGCTTAATAAGATATTTTTCACCATTATATGTTGACATTAAAACTCTTATCTTTGGGCTTTTCATTTTTAACATCCTTAAAATTTTTTTCAAATATTTAAATCATTTATGGCCTTTAAATAATATTATCTAATATTTCTATAAGCATTTTAGACGCTATCTCAAATGAATACTTTTTGTTAAACTCCTCACTTATATTCGTGGTAAGTTTATAATAGCAATCACTATTAAACAAAATTTTCCCTAAAGCTTTGAACCATTGCTCTTTATCTTCTGCCAATAATCCAAAGCCATTTGTTATTTCTTTATTAACACCTACATTACTCGATATTATAGGTTTTTCAAGATTTAAATATTGTATTAACTTAAATCCGCACTTTCCTCTATTGTATTCATTATCTTTTAAAGGCATTATCCCAATTGTTATATTACTTAAATTCTCTTTATATGTATTGATATCCCATTTCACCAATTTTGAGTTTTTAATTTTTTTAGTATATCCATAATCATCATCACATATTATGTGCAATTCAACTTCTGGATATATATTTACAAGCCTATTCATCGGTTCAATTATTAAATCCAAATTATTGATTGTTGCTTTAGTTCCAATCCAACCAACTACTTTCATATTAAAAGTATCACGTCTAAATGGCTCATATGCTGGTGTATAATCAACAGTAGGTATTAGTAGTACTCTGCTTGCAAAGTCGCTATAGTACTTTTCCAATTCATCATTCCCTACAATTACCAGATCCGACAATGCAGCAATACATTTTGATATTCCCTTTGGTTTTTCATTTAGATAAATAGCATCATCTACATCAAATACAACCTTAACTCCCCTTTTTTTTAAATATCTTAAAAAAGAGAAATTACTTTTAGGAATTATACCTTTTTGAAAAAAAACAACATCACACTTTGGTGCAAGTACCAAAATCTGAAAAATTCGTTTAAACATATTTTTTAAATATTCAAATGTAATATTTAACATATATTTTTTTTTATTAGAGCTATATTTTGTTATATACTTATCGCTCCAAAAACAAAAAAATTTAGCATCGAAATTTTTTTCTAAATCGTTTTTAAATTGCAAAATTCTGTAATGTGATGATGCTCCCTTTAAACTATATAGCGTAAAGACACATATTTTTTTCATACCACTCAATTGTCAGCTCAATCCCTCGCTCAAAACTATAATCCGGCGCATACTTTAGAAGTTTTCTCGCCTTGTCAATATCCGCATTGGAATGTTTGATATCCCCTGCCCGCTCCGGTCCATAGACCGGCTTGATCTTTTTACCCAGCAGCTCGCTGAGCTTCTGGTAGAGCTCATTGAGATTGACCTGGCCGCCGTAGGCGATGTTGAAGGCTTCCCCGGCGGCTTCCCTGGTTGCCTGCATGCCTTTCAGATTGGCTTCGATGACATTTTCAATATAGGTAAAGTCTCTGGACTGGGTGCCGTCTCCATTGATCTTTGGGGCAATGTTATAGAGCAGTGCACTCACAAACTTTGGGATAACAGCAGCGTAGGCGCCGTCGGGATCCTGTCTTCTGCCAAAAACGTTGAAGTAGCGAAAGCCGATGGTTTCCAGGCCGTAGAGTTTGGTGTAAAGTGCGGCGTATGCTTCATTGGTTCTTTTGGTCAGGGCGTAGGGGGAGAGTAAATTGCCTTCTCTGCCTTCTTTTTTAGGCAGGGTGGGCTCATCGCCGTAGACGGATGAGGAGGAGGCGTAGACGAACTTTTTCACGTTGTTTTGTCTGGCGGCTTCGAGCATGTTCAGGGTGCCTTTGATATTGATTTCTTCGTAGAGCAGGGGCATCTCGATGCTTCGGGGCACGCTTCCCCAGGCGGCCTGGTGGGAGACGTAGTCAATCGCTTTGCAGGCGTTCATGCAGGTATCGAGATCCCGGATATCGCCTTTGATGAATTCGAAATTTGGGTTTTCTAAAAAAGGCTGGATGTTTTCTTCTTTTCCGGTGGACAAATCGTCCAGGCAGCGCACGAAATGGCCGCGTTTTAGCAGGGCTTCGCAGAGGTTGGAGCCGATAAAGCCTGCACCGCCGGTGATCAGAAATTTGGTTTCTTGGGGAAATGTGATGTTTTCGTATCCCATTTTTATAACCTCCAGTAGGTGTAGTTTTGCTTTTCACAGGTTTGTTTATCCAAAATGCCCTTCAGGTCGATGAGGATTTTGGCTTCTGGATTTTTATAGAGTTGATCTAACTCTTCGAGGGTTTTGTCTTTAAAGCTTTGGTGGGCGACGGCGATGACGGTTAAGTCTAAGTCTTTCAGGTCTTTATAATTTGTAAATTCGATACCATATTCTTTTTTCGCTTCTTGGGCGTCGGCTTCGGGGTCGCAGAGGATGGGCTCGATGCCGTAGTCTCTGAGCTCTTTGACGATGTCGATGACTTTTGTATTTCGGGTATCGGGGCAGTCTTCTTTGAAGGTAAAGCCCAGAATGGCGACTCTGGCGTTTTTAGTGGAGATGTCTTTTTTTAACAGCTGCTTGACGATGTTCTCGGCCACATACTTGCCCATGTCGTCGTTGATGCGCCGCCCGGACAGGATGATCTGGGAATGGTATCCTAACTGCTCAGCTTTGTAGGTCAGGTAGTAGGGATCGACGCCGATGCAGTGCCCGCCGACGAGGCCGGGGAAAAAGTTCAGGAAGTTCCACTTGGTGCCGGCTGCTTTTAAAACGGCCTGGGTGTCGATGCCCATCTTGTTAAAGATGATGGACAGTTCGTTCATAAAGGCGATGTTGATATCCCGCTGGCTGTTCTCAATGACCTTGGCGGCTTCTGCGACTTTGATGCTCTCGGCCCGGTGGACACCGGCGTCGACGACGAGCGCGTAAACCTTGGCAATGGTGTCCAGGGTTTCTTCGTCCATGCCGGAGACGATCTTGACAATGGTCTCGAGGCGGTGGACTTTGTCGCCGGGGTTGATGCGCTCTGGGGAATAGCCGACTTTAAAATCCTCGCCGCATTTTAAACCGGATTCTTTTTCTAAAATAGGGATGCAGATTTCTTCGGTAACGCCGGGATAAACGGTGCTTTCATAGACCACGATGGAACCTTTGGTCAGGTTTCTTCCCAGGGTGTGGCTGGCGCCTTCCACGGGGGTCAGGTCTGGTGTTTTATCATCTCTCACCGGGGTTGGAACGGCCACAATGTGAAATCGGGCTTCTCGAAGTTTTGTCTCGTCGTTTGTAAAATCCACGGTACAGCTTTTGATGGCTTCATCCCCCACCTCTTTGGTGGGGTCAACGCCTTTTTGATAAAGCTGGACTTTTTCAGCGTTGACGTCGAAGCCGATGACGTCGAGCTTTTCCGAGAAGGCGACGGCGATGGGCATGCCTACGTAGCCGAGGCCTATGAGGGACAGTTTTTCCTGTTTGTTTTTAAGTGCTTGATATAAATCCATTTTTTCTCCAGAATCGAATCTAATTATTTATTTATGTCTGTTTTTTAATATGTTTTCAATCTCTTCCATGTAGGCGTCCACGACGATCTGGCGGTCGAACTCCTGCTCCATCTTTTTTCGACCGGCGATTCCCATTGCTTTTTTAACTTCATAGGGCAGGGCGATAAATTTTTCAATGGTTCGGACGAGGTCGTCGACGTTTTTTGGCTCAAAGCCAAAACCGGTGATGCCTTCATCAAAAGCTTCCTGACAGCCGGGAATGTTGGAGGCCAGCACAGGGCGGCCACAAGCGGCGGCTTCCAGAAGGACGTTGGCCATACCTTCATGGTAGGATGGATGGATCAAGACATGATGAGCTTTAATATGTTCATGAATGGCATCCTGGTGGCCCATGTAATTGATAATTTTCTGTTTGTGTAAAGTTTCCAGCTGGGCTTTTCCTTTGTAGTCTGCTTCACAAAAACCAATGAGATCAAAAAAAACATGGCTATATTTTTCATTAATTATCTGGGCTGCGGCCAGTAGCTCATCAATGCCTTTGTCTTTCATCATGCGGCCAATAAAGAGGAAGCGGATGGTGTCATCCTTCTCCGGGTAAGGCTCATAGCAATGGGCATTCAGGTTGACGCCGGAGCCGGGCAGAAGCCTCTGATTTGGAATTGAAAGGCCCTGTTCTTTAAAAAAGCTTTGATTCTTCTGGTTTTGGAAAAAGACCATGTTGACTTTTTTAAAGGCTTTTTTGTAAAGCGCCAGAATCAGTTTTTGCTTTAATCCGCCTTGTTCAACGGCGGTTCCTAAGCCGGTGATGTTGGCAATGTAAGGAATGCCCAATTTTTGACAGGCCATACCACCATAGATCGTGGGTTTGATGGTGTAGGCTAAAACCACATCGGGATTGTATTCTTTTAGAATTTTTTTGTAATTATGAAGGAGCTTCATATCGGTGATAGGATTAGTGCCGTGGCGATCAATGGGGGTTTCATAATAAGTACATCCCATTTGGATCAATTGATCGACTTTCTTTCCATACGGCAATGCGATTGCTACTTCAAACCCTTTTTCTAAAAGTTTTTCAATGAGCTCTTTTCGAAAGTTATACAACCCAATGTCATTATTTGCTAAAATCAAGACTGTTTTCATCCAATTCTCCTGATAGGGATTCCAGCATAAGTACCCGATTCATTAATATCCTTAATTACAACACTCTCTGCACCAATAACAGTGTTATTATCTATAGTTCTATTATTAATCACCGTCGCTCCTGCCCCAACATGGCACTCCTCACCCACATGCACATTCCCACACAAACAAGCCTGTGGCGATACATGGGTACACACTCATGCTCAATGACCGCTGAGGTGTTAATGATACAGTGCTTTCCAATCTCTGCATCGGCATTGATCACGGCATTTGACATGACAACGGTGCCGTTTCCAATATGAACATTTTCACTAGTCACTGCGGTTGGATGAATCGCTGTGATATAATTTAATTCATATGTTTCCGCAATCTTTTTTCGTGTCAGATTGTCTCCAATGCCAATCAAAAAGTGTGCTTCGGGATAATGGACACATTCTTCAACGGTCCCAATCACAGGATAACCATGTATTTCTGTACCTCTTTTGATGTTATCATCCAAAAAAACTTATAGTTACCTCTCTCCCGACTTTTTTAACGCTATAACTTATAATATCACTGATCACTTTTCCGTGACCGCTGGCACCTATGATGATTATCTGCATTTTCTTTTCCTTTGTTAAAATATTCTTTTGGCGGGTATACCAACATATGTTCCAGATTCTAATAAATCTTTCACAACAACGCTACCTGCACCAACAACGACATTCTGAGCAATTGTTTTTCCCTGTATGATATTTACACCTGTTCCAATTTCACTTTCTTCGCCAATAGTGGTCATACCTGAAACATTAACGCTTGGATACAGAGTACTGTAATCCTCAATAATGGCATCATGACCTACGGTACAGTCCAGGTTGATGATGACGTGTTTCCCGATGGTGATATTGGTTGTCAAGATGGTGCCTGCACAAAGGATGCTCCCTTCTCCAATGATGATTTTATCGGAATGGATAACGGCGGGGTCGATGACGGTGGCAAAGTGTATTGTTTTGGTGTTTTCCAGACTTTGTATGATCCTTTTTCTGGTTTTTGCATTACCGACAGCACAGACGACATACAAATCTTTTTCGAATTGTTTGATGTTTTCTGTGGTGCCAATGACGGTGTATTGATTAACCTTTGTCCCAATGGGCTGCTGATCATCAATGAAGCCTTTTAGATTCCACGTTTTTTCTTTACTGTTTATACGCTCGACCAGCCAGGCGACTTCGCGTCCAAACCCTCCGGCACCAATAATGGCCAGATCTTTAATCATGATGGTTCTCCTGTAAATACTTCCATCGTCACTTCGCTTCCTGCGTTGATGTCTTCCTGTCTGAAGGCTTTGATGATAGTTCTTAGAACAATGCGGACATCGAGTGTCAAGCTGACTTTTTCAACGTACTCCACATCGTAATCAAATTTCTCTTCCCAGGTGATAGCGTTGCGTCCATTGACCTGGGCCAGTCCGGAAAGGCCGGGCCTTACTTCATGCCGCCTTTTCTGTCTTTCGTTGTATAAAGGAAGATACTGCACGAGTAAGGGCCGTGGGCCAATGATGCTCATATCCCCTTTTAAAATATTAAAAAGCTCTGGCAGCTCATCAAGGCTTGTGCTCCTGAGCATCTTTCCAAACGTGGTCAGTCTGACGCTGTCGGGTAATAACGCTCCCTTTTCGTCCCGCTCATCGGTCATGGTTCTGAATTTATACATGGTAAAGATTTTTTCGTCCTTACCCGGCCGTTTCTGTTTGAAGATCACGGGGCTTCCCAGTTTCTTTTTGACAAGGATGGCGGTGATGCCCATCACGGGTGACAGCACGATGATGGCCGCACCGGACAGGGTGATGTCGAGTATACGTTTGATGTATTTCTGATAGATCATTTTGAACCTCTAGAGTTTGACTTTGTTTTGCGGAACGACGAGGGTGTCGTTCCCTACACGCTTGCTATAAACTAAAACAATTTTTTGACAATTTTGATAATGCGCTGTTGGTCTGCTTCGATCATTTTGGTATCGCTCGGCAGGCAGACGCCCCGGTTAAAGATGTCTTCTGCAATGCTCTGTTCATTCTCTTTGTCGCAATGGCTGAAGAAATCAAAGGCTTTAAAGTAAGGTTGCAAGTGCATGGGTTTCCAGACTGGCCGTGATTCAATGTTTTCTTTTTCCAGAGCCAGCATGATATCTAACGGCTTAACTGTACTGCCTTCTTTTAAGGTCATGCAGCTGAGCCAGTAATTGGGCTTGCCTTTATCGGAAACGGGCATCATTTCAATATCGCTGATTTGTTTAAAGGCTTCTTGATAGGTCTCAAAGATTTGCTTTTTCTTTGCAACGCGTTTTTCGAGGACTTTTAACTGTCCTCTTCCGATACCGGCAACGATGTTGCTCATGCGGTAGTTGTAGCCTAATTCTTTGTGCTCATAGTGGCGTTCATTCTCTCTGGACTGGGTGGACCAGAAGCGGACTTTCTGGATGAGGGCTTCGTCATTACCGAGGAGCATGCCCCCGCCGGAGGTGGTGATGATTTTGTTGCCGTTAAAGGATAGAACGGACAGATCGCCAAAGTTCCCGCATTTCTGGCCCTGGTAGGTCGCACCTAAGGCTTCGGCGGCGTCTTCCAGTACTGGCGTGTGGTGGGCTTTACATAGGACTGACAGCTTTTCATAATCGGCGGCCTGTCCGTATAAATCCACAATGATCACGGCTTTGGGATTGGGGTATTTTTCATAGGCTTTTTTAAGAGCGACCGGGCTCATGTTCCAGGTCTCGGGCTCGCTGTCGATGAAAACGGGCTTTGCGCCCAGGTAGATAATGGGGTTGGCGCTGGCTGAAAAGGTCAGGCTGGAACAGAAGACCACGTCGCCTTCCCCTACCCCCAGTGCTTTTAAGCCGAGATGCAGGGCGGCTGTTCCGGCGGATAAGGCGGCTCCTGCTTTAAGTCCCACATAGTCTGCCATTTCTTTTTCGAACTGGTTGACATTTTTGCCCAGGGGGGCGATCCAGTTGGTGTCAAAGGCTTCCTGTATGTATTTCATTTCTTCGCCGCCCATGTGGGGCGAGGAAAGGTAAATTTTTTCTTGTTTTTCCATGGTAGTTCCTTTTTTCGGAACGGTGAGGGCACCGTTCCCTACATTACATTATGATTTATCATTTAATTTAAAACTCGTAGCACTCATGACCATCAACGGATCCTTTAATCTCTACTTTCATCGCATTGCGGCTGCTTTCTTTAATAAATAAGTAAGAAAACAAACACAATGCGACGCGAAATAAAAACAGGCGGTGCTAAGCCTGTACTTTTGGCCTTATAGGCGAAAAGCACACCTCCGGCTTTCACCAAAGGCTTTGATTTTACGTTTTATTTATTACTCATCTAAATATAATAATTAAAAAATTAAGACGCTTTTTCATAAAAGGTCTGATAAAAACTTTCTCCCAGATTTCTGGCGGTATTTAATATGGTATTGCCCTGATGGCCGTTTTTGCAGACAAAGTTTTGTCCGCCGTAGAACTTCTGGCTGGGGTTTTGATACTCAGTATTGTACTTGGCAATGTTTTCTCCGCATTTGGCGCAGTGTTTTGCGCTATCGCGCATGTTGCTCTGCTGTACCACGATACCGCACTGCCAGGCTTTGTACTTGACATCGTTGATGATCCGGCGGCCGATGAAGTCATAGACGCTGGTTTTCAAATAATGCTGTGTGCCTTTGGCAAAGGTATTGCCATAGTCGGGCATGACGATGATTTTGGCGTTATGGCTTTTGGCGTAGTCCACGATTTTTCTGGAAACTTCATGGGCATAGTGATCAGTGACACAGGTGATTTTTTGATAGTATTTCGTGTTTGTTCTTCCAGCCTTATCTCCATCCTCTCTCAATGGAGAACTCTGGAGCAAAATGCCTTTGGTATTTTGATTAGATTTCCCGCGTTTGATATACCCTATCAGCTGCTTCCTACGGTGTGCCAGTGCTTTTCCACCTTTGATAAAGGTTGGATGGCTAGCGCTACCGTCAGCTTTGATGGTTGTACAAACGGCCAGGGTATCGGCGTTGCTTAAAGCAACGGCTACAAAGCTTTCGCTCTGTTTAACACGTTCTTTCGCAGTTCTTGTGTCCTCTATTTTTTCTTTTACAGGAACGTGGAGCATCACCTTTTTTCCTCTGATAACAACAGTCGGGCTCATAATCTCGGTATTTTCCGGAAAAGATCTTCCGGTAATACGGTGCTTGACCCATACCCAGGCTTTTCCCGTATAGAGCTTAAGCATGATGCTTCTGTCGTCAAAGTTCTTATACATACCTTTGTAATAGAGCATAGATGCATGCAGCCTGCCTGGTGGGTTGGGTTTTCCTTTTCCTACTTGGTCTTTCTGCTTTTCTTTCCAAGCTTTGAGGCGGCTGTCATAGCTTCTGTACAGACTGATGGCCACATTGATGGCAGAACGTCTGAAGTACAGCGGTACTTTTTCATAAGGAATCGGATTTTCCGGCTGAGTGCCGTCCCGCTGCGGGATGGTTTTCAGCTCCAGATGGCGCAGTAAATTTTGATTCGTTAGACTTAATGTCTGGGGGGCTTGATCAATCTGCCCGTAATAAAAGGCCAGTACTGCGTCAAAAAGAGACTGGGTTTGCTTAAACCAGTCAAGATGCTTATAGCACAGCTGCATTTTGTACGTCGTAATGGCGTATCCAGCACTCATAATTGACCTCACCTTTTTTCGCAGACTGTTGGTAGTCTGCGAACTTTTTGTATTTTTTTTCCTAAGAAAATAATCTGTTTTTCAACTGCGTGATTTATTATAACATTCCCTCATTAAAAATGCACCACTTTTTTAAAAAAATTAAATAATTTTATTTAAAATCACTTTTATGTCTGGAATTTAACAATAATCAATTTCTCTACCCAAATAATCTTGTTTTTTTCCTTTCTGGCGATCTTGTCAAAATATGGTCAGAATTCTTTGTTATATACCGCGGATTTAAGCGAATTTTAAAAGGTTTAGTTCTCCTATATTTCTTCCCTAATCTGGTCAAGGCTATGGTCAGATTCTAGATCGGCATCACTGTTCACGGCGTTTCAGACAGCCTATTCGCAGACTACCAACAGTCTGCGAACTTTTTTTACTTCACCGCCACTCTCCGAACATCTTTCAAATACATCAAAAAAGCACGTCAAAGCCCCTTTTATAAAGGCTTTAACGTGCTTTTATTTGTTACTAATTAATTTCCTTACTTCCCATACGCGTCCATCGCCTCATTTACCAAAGCGTCGGCGCGGTTGTTGAGCGCGTTATCGGCGTGGCCCTTGACCTTGGCGAAGCGGGCGTCATGGGTGTTGACCAACTCGTCCAGCTCCATCCAGAGCTCCCTGTTTTTCAGGGGGCCTGCCTTGCCGCGGCTCCAGTTCTTGGCCTTCCAGCCGGCAACCCAGTTCTGGTTATAGGCGTTGACCACATAGGCGGAATCGCTGTGGATCACGACCTCACAGGGCTCTTTGAGCATCTTGAGGCCAGTGATGACTGCCAGCAGCTCCATCTGGTTGTTGGTAGTATTGGGGTAGGCTTTTTTATATTCCCTGCGGATATTTTTTTCCGGATAGATGAGGATACCGCCAATGGCGCCGATGTTGTCACCGGCCTGTCCATTGCCGCGGCATCCGCCGTCTGTGTACAGCTCGACATACTTCATGTTTATTTCACAACCAGGTTAAAGATTTTGCCTGGCACAAAGATTTCCTTCACGATATTTTTGCCTTCCACATAACTGCGGATATTTTCATGCTCAAGGGCGATGGCCTTGGCGGCTTCCTTGTCCGCGTCGGCGGGCAGGCTGATCTTACCGCGCACCTTGCCGTTGATCTGAACAGCCATCTCGATGACGTCGTCCACGGTTTTGGCTTCGTCATAAACCGGCCACGGGCTGTCGTGCAGGCAGCCCTCCAGTCCGGCGATTTCCCAAAGCTCCTCGGTGATATGGGGCGCTACCGGGTACAGCAGCTGCAGATAGGTTTTGAACTCGTCCTTTGTCACCTTGCCCACGCTGTTAAACTCGTTGAGCAAGGTCATCAGGGCCGCGATGGCGGTGTTGAATTTCATTTCCTCATAGTCGCTGCTGACTTTCTTGATGGTTTTGTGCATCATGCCTTCCAGCTCTTTACTGTAGCCTGTTTCGTCTGTCACAATTTCCTGAAGCTTCCAGACACGGTCCAGGTAACGCTTGGCGCCCTTGGTGCCATTTTCGGACCACGGAGCGGGCTTTTCATAGTCCCCGATGAACATGACATAGGTTCTCAGGGTATCGGCGCCGTATTCGTCGATAATATCGTTGGGGTTGACCACATTGCCCTTGGATTTGGACATTTTTTCGCCGTCGGAGCCCAGGATCAGGCCCTGCATGGTCCGTTTTTTGTAAGGCTCGGCTGTGGGTACCACGCCGATATCATACAGGAATTTATGCCAGAAACGGGAATAGAGCAGATGGCGTGTGACGTGTTCCATACCGCCGTTATACCAGTCGACTGGCATCCAGTATTTCATTTTATCATAGTCGGCCAGTGCCTGGTCGTTTTTGTTGTCAAAATAGCGCAGGAAATACCAGCTGGAGCCGGCCCACTGCGGCATGGTGTCGGTTTCGCGCTTGGCTGGGCCGCCGCAGTGCGGGCAGGTGGTATTGACCCATTCCGGGATACCGGCCAGCGGCGATTCGCCCGTGTCGGTGGGTTCATAGCTCTTGACCTTTGGCAGCTCTAAGGGCAGCTGGTCTTCCGGTACAGGGACCATGCCGCATTCTGGGCAGTGGACAATGGGAATGGGCTCGCCCCAGTAACGCTGGCGGTTGAAGGCCCAATCCTTCATTTTATAGTTGATGGTCTTTTTGCCAAGACCCTTTTCTTCCAGGTATTCGATGGTTTTGGCGATGGCTTCCCTGACTTCCAGCCCGTTTAAGAAGCCGGAGTTCACCATCTCGCCGCTGGCCGTATCGGTATAGGCTTCCACGCTCACGTCGCCGCCCTTAATGACCTCAATGATCGGCAGGCCGAATTTCTTCGCGAATTCCCAGTCACGGGTATCATGGCCCGGAACGGCCATAATGGCGCCGGTGCCATAGCCCATCATAACATAGTCCGCGATAAAAATGGGGACTTCTTCCCCGCTTAAGGGATTGATGCCGCGGATGCCCTCGATCATGACCCCGGTTTTTTCCTTGGCCAGCTGCACGCGCTCAAATTCGGTCTTGCGCTTGGCGGCTTCCTGGTAATCCACAATGGCGTCCATGTTGGTGATGCGGTCCTGCATTTCTTCGATCAGCGGATGCTCCGGCGCGATGACCATAAAGGTCACGCCGAACAGGGTGTCGGGACGGGTGGTGAAAACGCGGAGCTTCTGATCTGCGCCCGCGATGTCAAAATCGACCTCGGCGCCGATGGATTTACCGATCCAGTTTTCCTGCTCCAGGCGGATACGCGGCAGGTAATCCACATCGTCCAGGCCTGCCAGAAGCTTTTCGGCGTACTCGCGGATTTTCAGGAACCAGACGTCCTTTTCAAGCTGTACGACCTCGCTGCCGCAGATGGAGCATTTGCCCTCGCGGAAGTCTTCGTTGGCCAGCACGACCTTGCAGCCGCTGCAGAAATTGACGTAGGTGCGGTCTCTGTAAACCAGTCCGTGTTTAAAGAGCTGTAAGAAGATCCACTGGGTCCATTTAAAATAGTTGGGGTCCGTGGTGTCAATCTCGCAGTCCCAGTCAAAGGAGTACCCAATGGATTTCAGCTGCTGGGTAAATACCTTGATGTTTTCGTCGGTGACTTCTCTCGGATGGCGGCCGGTCTTGATGGCGTAGTTTTCTGTCGGCAGGCCAAAGGCGTCCCAGCCAATGGGAAACAAGACGTTAAAGCCCTCCATCCGGCGTTTTCTTGAAATGATTTCAAGGGATGTGTAGGCTCTGACGTGGCCGACGTGCAGTCCGGCTCCTGACGGATACGGGAATTCTACCAGACCGTAGAACTTTTCTTTATCCGAGTCCTGCTCGATTTTAAAGGTATCGTGATCCTCCCAGTACTTCTGCCATTTTTTCTCAATGTGATGATGGTCGTATATCTTCATGGGTTCCTCCAAATTAATAATCAAAATACGTGTATAAGTGCACCCTTAATTATAAACAAGGCGGAAAATACTGTCAACCTAAAGCCACGGAAAGGGCGTAATTATTTTAAAAATCTTCATACACTCTTTATAAAAACATGGTATACTAAGAGAACGTATAAAATTTTTGAGGTGAACCATGTATCCATTATTGCGATTTAACAAACAGCAAATTCTTGAAAATACACAGACGGTTGTAAAGGCCGCGGCGGAAAAGGGCATCTGCGTAACTGGCATTACCAAATGCACCGGCGGCAACTATGAGATTGCCGAAACCCTGCTCGCAGGGGGCGTTACCGCCCTTGGCGATTCCCGTGTCCAGAATCTCATCACCCTCGCAGACCTTAACTGCCCCAAGTGGCTGATCCGCATGCCCATGCTCTCCGAGGTTGAAGAAACCGTCCAGTACGCCACCCTTTCCTTAAACTCTGAGCTGAAAACCGTCCAGGCTCTGGACGCCGCGGCCGCCAGGCACCATAAAAAGCACGAGGTGCTGATCATGGTGGATCTGGGCGACCTGCGCGAGGGCTATTTCACAGAGGAATCCCTCTGTGCGGATATGGCCGAGATGCTGAAGCTTAAAAACATTGACATCCGGGGTATCGGCGCCAACCTGTCCTGTACTGGCGCCATCGTGCCCACCGTGGAAACCTACGAGCGCTTTGACGATTTCCAGACCCTTCTCAGAAAACGCTTTGGCCTGGACTGCGCCATCACCTCCGGCGGCGCGTCCAGCACCTATTTTATGGTGGAGGACAGCACCATCCCGGCCTGTATCAACAACCTGCGCATCGGCGAGCTGATCCTCATCGGAAACGACACCTCCAACAACCTGCGCTATGAAAAGCTTCACGATGACAATTTTATTTTGGATGTGGAAATCATCGAGATCAAGGATAAGCCCTCCATGCCCATTGGCAAAATCGGCTGTGACGCCTATGGCTGCACCCCGGTATTTGAGGACCGCGGTATCCGCAGGCGGGCCATCTGCGCCCTGGGCAAGCAGGATACCACCATGGAGGATCTGACCCCGCTGGATAAAGACCTTGAGATCATCGCCTCCAGCTCAGACCACCTGATTGTGGACATTACCGAATGCGGCCGTGATTACCAAATCGGGGATATTGTGTCCTTCCGCTGCAATTACGTCAGCGCCCTTCACGCCTCGACCTCGGAATACATTGACAAATGCGCTTTTTAAAAAGACTTATTTAAAAAGGGCCTGCCCATCGCGCAGGCCTTTTTTACTTTTTTGACCCCTTGTTTTTCCCCGGATTATGGTGTATGCTTGTGCTGTTGGGAAGCATTTATATCGTTGGAGGAAAAATGAAAAGCTTAAAAGGAAATTTGTTTATCATACTCTCGGCCTGTATCTTTGGCTTTACACCGATCATGGGGAAAATCACCTACCTTAACGGCAGCAATTCCATCATGCTGACTTTTTTAAGGACCTTTTTCTGTGTACCGGTTTTATGGCTTATCCTCAAGCAGCAGAAGGTGTCCTTTAAGCTGACCAGAAGCCAGCTCAGGCAGCTTCTGATCATCAGCTTTATCGGTTCCGCAGTCACCACCCTCATGCTGTACCAGTCCTATAACTATATTCCGGTGGGCACTGCCACCACCCTGCACTTTGTCTATCCGGTGTTTGTGGCCCTGGGCGCCATTCTGATCTTTAAAGAGCATCTGACCAAACCCAAGATACTGGCCCTGGTCATCGCCACGGCCGGCATCAGTTTTTTTATGGGCGGCAAAATTGAGGGCGGCCTGCTGGGGATCCTCCTGGCCCTGGTTTCCGGCCTGACCTATGCCTTTTATATCCTGTATCTGGATAAAAGCAGTCTTTTAGAACTGCACCCCCTCAAGCTGTCCTTTTACATCAACCTGTTTGTGGCCGGCTTTGTCTTTATCTACGGCCTGTTCACCGGCACCCTGACTCTTGCCATCACCCCTATGGGCTGGCTGCTCTCCTTTCTGGTGGCCATGCTCTGCGGCTTTCTGGGCATTACCCTGTTCCAGCTGGGCGTCAAGCTGTCCGGCGGCACCACAGCCGCCATTCTCAGCATGTTTGAGCCCATCACCAGCGTGGTCTGCGGCATCATCTTTCTGGGAGAACCCGTTACGCTGAAAAGCGTGCTGGGCTGTGTGCTGATTCTGACCGGCGTCACCATATTGACGGTCTTTAAGGAAAAGGCACCGGAATATGAAGGCCTTGACCTCAAAACGCCAGAGCCAGGCTTGGGCCTGGAACCAAACCGGGAAATCGAAAACTGACGGCGGACCGCCCGAAACCAACGCCCAAAAAGCCCCTGGCTTTTGATTGAGCAGCCGCTTCATCAAAAGTCAGGGGCTTTTTTTATGGTGCCTTTGCTAAAGGATCATATTCGGGTAAATCTTCCGCATAAAATCGTCAGGATAGGTCTTATCCAGAAATTCCTCAAAGGCATTGTCCGCCTTCACGCCGTGGTCACGCTGGTCCCAGCGCTGAACCGCCAGGGCGGAGATCGCCATGTTAAAGACCATAAACACCACCAGCACCCAGGTCAGCACTACCCCCACCTTATTGGGGATTTTTTCGATCCATCTGGAGAAATACGGGTAAATATCCTTTACCCACAAAAGCCCCAGAAGCCCCCAGAACAGGCCGTACAGCAGGCAGGTGCGCCCGCCGATGTTAAGGGGCAGATTGCTGTAATCCCAGGACACGGTCCCCATAAAATACTGCTGAAAGGCCGAACAGAGATACTCGAAGCCTGAGCCGATAACCATACTGAAAAGAAAGATGATCAGGTCTCTTTTGTGGGCCAGGGGCCTTAAAACAATGGTCAGCACCACGGCCCCAAAGCCGTAGACCGGGTTAAGGGGACCGTAAATCAGACCCGACCGGCTCTCAATCAGGCCATGCTGGGTGACAAAGCAGAAAATCATTTCAAGAATCGTCCCTAAAAAACAGCCGATCATAAAAATCCAGAATAATTTATAAAAATTCAAGCCCGCCGCAAAGGAGCGGCCGCCTGAATCGTTTTGGGCAGATGCCTGTGTCTTTTTCATGGTTTCCTCCATTTTGCTTTTATATTGCTATGATTATATCTACCCAAAGATGCTAAAGTGTTAACAAAAAAAGCGGCCCAGGGCCGCAGATAAATCAAATAAACAGGCTTCCGACCTGATAAACCAGCATGGAGATCAGATAGGCGGTACCCGTCTGGTACAAAATGGCAAAGCCAAAGGTTTTCCAGCTTCCCAGCTCCTTTTTCATGGTCGCCAGCGCCGCCATGCAGGGCGAGGCCAGAAGCACAAACAGGATAAAGCTGTAAGCCGAGAGCGGGGTGAAAATCTGTCCCAGCGCCATGGTAAAGCCGCCGTCAAAGGTACTGGTCAGAACACTCATGGTACTGATGATCATCTCCTTGGCCGCGATGCCGGACAATACCGAAACGCTGGCCACCCAGTTGCCAAAGCCCAGAGGGGCAAAAACCGGGGCGATGATTTTGCCAAAGGTTGCCAGAATGCTTTCATCGGCATTGGCGGTCATCTGGAAATCCGTGCCGAAATTCTGGAGAAACCACAGAATAACCGAAGCCGCGAAGATAATGGTGCCGGCCCGCACGATAAATTCCTTCACACGCTGCCATACCTGGGTGACCGTGTTTTTAAGCACCGGCAGGCGGTAGGGCGGCAGCTCCAGCAGATAACCGGAATCCTGCCCCTTAAACACCGTCTTGGATAAGACCACACCCGAGACAAAAACCACCAGCAGGCTTACGATATATAAGGAAAAAACCATGACCGACTGGGCCTTTGAGAAAAAGGCCGACGCCATAAGCACATAGATCGGCATCTTGGCCCCGCAGGAAATAAAAGGCGTCAGGATAATGGTGAGCTTGCGCTCCCGCTCATTCTCCAGGGTCCGTGTCGCCATAATCCCCGGCACCGAGCAGCCAAGCCCCACCACCATGGGGATAAAGGATTTTCCTGAAAGGCCGAATTTCCGGAACACACGGTCCATCATAAAGGCCACCCGCGCCATGTAGCCGCTGTCCTCCAGCACAGAGACGAAGATGAACAGCACGGTAATCTGTGGGATAAAGGTCAGCACCGCCCCCACGCCGGTAATGGCCCCCTCGGTGACCAAAGCGATGAGCCACGGGGCCACGTTCAGCCCCTCCATGAAGCCCGTTACACCCGGAATCAGCGTCTCGCTGATAAAGCCCTCGATCAAGCCCGTGGTGCCGTCTCCCACCACATTGATGGATACAAAGTAAATGATGAACATAAAGACAAAGAAAATGGGCAGGGCTGCGTAGCGGTTCATCAGCACCCTGTCCAGGCGGTCCTCAAAGGCCAGATGGCTCTTGCCGATCTTTTTCGTCGCCTTTGCCACCTGGCCGGTGATAAAACGGTAGCGGTAATCCGCGATGGTGCTGTCCACATCCTGTCCGCTGATCTCGTGGATCTTTTCCCGGGCGTCGTAAATATCCTGATCCAGGCCAAAGCAGTCCCCCACCTTTTTCAGGATTTCCTCATCCTTTTCAATGAGCTTGATGCTTCTGAACAGCTTTGGATAGCCGGGCAGAATATCCGGGTAGGACCGCTGTACCAGGTTGTCGAAGTCCATGATGGCCGCTCCGATCCGGTCTGGAAAAACCGGACGGAATTCCGGTGTTTTTCCGGCTTTCCGGTCCTCCTCCAGCTTTTTCTCAACCGCCTTGATCAGCGCCTCAATGCCCACCCCTTTTTGGGCCGATATCTCCACAAATGGGAAGCCAAAGCCTCTGTTCAGGGAATGAAGGTCCAGCTTCAAGCCCTTTTTCTCAACGATGTCCATCATGTTCAGCACACCGATGATGGGAATCTTCAATTCCATCAGCTGGGTGGTCAGGTACAGGTTCCGCTCGATGTTTGACGCGTCTAAAATATTGATGATCAGGTCCGGCGGTTCATTCAGCAAAAAATCCCTTGACACGATCTCATCCATCGAATAAGGCGCCAGCGAATAAATGCCGGGAAGATCCACCAGGGTGATCTTGTCCGTGGTATTTCGCAGGTCCCCCTCCTTTTTTTCAATGGTGACGCCCGGCCAGTTCCCCACATACAGATTGCTTCCGGTCAGGCTGTTAAATAGGGTGGTCTTTCCAGAGTTCGGATTTCCCACCAGTGCAACACGATAATTCATAAAATACTCCTCGGTTTTTAGGATGTCACATAAAACTAACTTACCCTTACAAGAGAAAAACCACCTTAAAAAAAGGCGGTTTTTGTGATTTAATATTTATTTTGACTCTTAAAACAATCAGGCGATCAATATATTTTCAGCATCGTTTTTGCGCAGGCTCAGTGCATAGCCTCTAAGGTGAATTTCAATCGGATCTCCAAAAGGCGCTACCTTATCGACCATGACCTCAACACCGGGGGTTACGCCCATATCCATGAGCTTGCGGCGCATGAGGCCCTCCACCGAAATTGTATCAACCACACCTGATTCACCAGGTCTTAAATCCTTCAATGTTGTTTTCATCTTTATCACCCACTGTCTGTTAAACTCTTTTGTTAGCTTTATTATACTTAATTAGACAGTACCTGTCAACGCATTTCGTGAAAAGATCGGTAATATTTAGTATTTTTTATGTAAAATCTTAGCCAGATACTGCCCCGTGTAGGATTTCTTCACCTTGGCGACTTCCTCAGGGGTGCCGGTGCACACCACCATGCCGCCGCCGTCGCCGCCCTCGGGTCCCAGATCAATAATATGGTCGGCAACCTTAACCATATCCAGCTGATGCTCAATGACCACCACGGTGCTGCCCGTATCGGCCAGACGCTGCAATACGTCGATCAGCCTCGAGACATCGGCCATATGAAGCCCGGTGGTCGGTTCATCCAGAATATAGAGGGTGCGGCCCGTATTGCGCTTTGAGAGCTCAGTGGCCAGCTTGATCCGCTGGGCCTCCCCGCCGGAAAGCTGTGTGGACGGCTGTCCCAGCTTCACGTAGCCCAGGCCCACGTCATACAGCGTCTGCATTTTATTGCGGATATTGGGCAGATGCTCGAAAAACTTCAGGGATTCCTCGACCGTCATATCCAGCACATCGGCAATGTTCTTGCCCTTGTACTTGACCTCCAGGGTTTCGCGGTTATACCGCTGCCCGTGGCAGACCTCGCAGGGCACATAGACGTCGGGCAGGAAGTGCATCTCGATTTTGAGGATGCCGTCGCCGCTGCATTTTTCACAGCGGCCGCCCTTCACGTTAAAGCTGAAGCGGCCCTTTTTATAGCCCCGGGCCTTGGCCTCGGGGGTCTTGGCGAAAAGGTCCCGGATCATGTCGAACACGCCGGTATAGGTGGCCGGATTGGACCTTGGCGTCCGGCCGATGGGTGACTGGTCAATGGCGATAACCTTGTCGATCTCATCCAGGCCTTCGATGCTTTTGTATTTTCCGGGCTTCTTAAAGCTGCGGTATAGCTTCTGGGAAGCGCCCTTGTATAAAATCTCATTGACCAGCGTACTCTTTCCGGAGCCGGAAACCCCCGTGACACAGATAAACTTGCCCAGCGGGAAGGACACGTCAATGTTCTTCAGATTATTCTGGGTCGCGCCCTTGATGGTGATGGCCGTGCCTTTACCGGCCCGGCGCTCCTTTGGCACCGCAATCTGCTTTTTACCGCTCAGGTACTGGCCGGTAATGGAGTCCGGTGCCTTCTTGATATCCTCAACCGTCCCCTCGGCAATGATCTCGCCGCCGTGAACGCCAGCGCCCGGGCCGATGTCCACAATCCAGTCCGCTTCCTCCATGGTTTCGTCATCATGCTCCACCACCACCAGGGTATTGCCCAGATCGGTGAGGCGGCGCAGGGTTTTCAGCAGCTTCTGGTTATCCCGCTGGTGCAGGCCGATGCTGGGCTCATCCAGCACATAGAGCACCCCCACAAGACCGGAGCCGATCTGGGTCGCCAGGCGGATACGCTGGGATTCGCCGCCGGACAGGGTTCCCGCGGCCCGGGACAGGGTCAGGTATTCCAGGCCAACATCCTGTAAAAATTTCAGGCGGGCGTTGATCTCGATAAAAATCTGTTCGCCAATCATCTGTTCCGTTTCCGTGAGCTCCATGTCTGAAAAGAAGCCTAAAAGCTCCCTGACCGACATATCGGTCAGATCGATAATGTTTTTGTCCTGCACGGTGACCGCAAGGCTGGTGGGGTTCAGGCGTTTTCCCTTGCACTTCGGACAGGGGATTTCGGACATGTACTTGTCGATAAGGCTGCGCATGCCCTCGGAGTGGGTTTCCTGATAGCGGCGCTCCATATTGTTGACAAGGCCTTCAAAGGTGGTCGTATAGGTGCCTGAAAACTTGCCCTCGTACTCAATTTCCAAAATTTCGTCCGAGCCGTAAAGCAGCTCCTGAAGAAAGGCCTCCGGCGCTTCTGTCAGGGGCTGGTCCAGGGTAAAGTTGTATTTTTTCGCAATGGCACGTATGAGGTTGACCATGATTTTCGAGTCGTTCTTCAACCCGAAAAACTTGATGGCCCCCTGTTCCACGGACAGGCTCTTATCCGGGATCAGCAGATCCGGGTCAATCTCCTTATGAAAGCCAAGGCCGTGGCACTCGGGGCACATCCCGAAGGGGTTGTTAAAGGAAAAGGTCCGGGGCTCCAGAGTATCCATGGCAATGCCGCAGTCGGGACAGGACAGCTTTTCGCTGAAAAGCTGCTGTTCGCCGCCGATTATGTCGCAGATTACCAGACCGTTGGCCAGGTGCAGGGCTGTCTCGATGGAATCGGTCAGGCGCTTGGTCATGTTTTCCTTGCTCTTAAGGCGGTCAACTACGACCTCGATGCTGTGCTTCTTATTTTTTTCCAGCTCGATGTCCTCACTGGTCTCTCTGGCCTCACCGTCCACGATCAGGCGCACATAGCCTTCTTTTTTCAAATGGTCCAGTAGTTTTTTGTGCTGTCCCTTTTCGCCGCGCACCACGGGCGCCAAAATCTGGAACTTGGTACCGGGCTCCAGGGCCTGGACCGTGTCCACGATCTGGTCCACACTCTGGGACTCAATGACCTTGCCGCATTTTGGGCAGTGCGGGATACCGATCCGGGCATAAAGCAGACGGAAATAATCGTATATTTCCGTCACGGTCCCCACGGTGGAGCGGGGGTTGCGGTTGGTGGTTTTCTGGTCAATGGAAATGGCCGGCGACAGGCCGTCAATGCTTTCCACGTTGGGCTTTTGGGTCTGTCCCAGAAACTGTCTGGCGTAGGCGGAGAGGGACTCGACATAGCGTCTCTGCCCCTCCGCGTAAATGGTATCAAAGGCCAGCGAGGATTTGCCCGAGCCGCTCAGGCCAGTCAGCACCACCAGCTGGTCCCTCGGTATTTTGACATTAATATTTTTAAGGTTGTGCTCTTTGGCACCCTTGACATCTATGTATTTCATTTATTTCCTTTCAATTCTTTAATCCGGTCACGCAGGGCCGCGGCCTTTTCAAACTCAAGATTTTCCGCGGCGGCCAGCATTTCTGCTTCAAGGTTCATGAGCTCAGCCTGTACGTCCATCACTTCGTCTTCCACCACATAGGATGCCTGATCCTCGGCCACCTTTGTGACCTCGAGGGAATCGCGGATTTCCTTATGGACCGACTGCGGTACAATACCGTGGGCCTCGTTAAATTCGCTCTGAATCTTGCGGCGGCGGTTGGTTTCGCTGATGGCGTAGTCCATGGATTTGGTGATCCGGTCTGCGTACATAAGCACCTTGCCCTCCACATTTCTGGCCGCCCGGCCAATGGTCTGGATCAGCGAGGTTTCAGATCGCAGGTAGCCTTCCTTATCCGCATCCAGAATCGCGACCAGTCCAACCTCTGGCAGGTCCAGCCCTTCTCTTAAAAGGTTGATGCCCACCAGCACGTCAAACTCGCCCATGCGCAGCTCCTTGAGGATTTTTGTCCGTTCGATGGTGTCGATATCGGAGTGCAGGTAATTGACCCGAATGCCGTTTTCCTTGAAATACTGGGTCAGATCCTCGGCCATCTTCTTGGTTAAGGTGGTCACCAGCACCCGGTTGCCCTTTGACACTGTCTCATTGATCTCACCCATCAAATCGTCGATCTGTCCCTTGATGGGCCGCACAAAGATTTCAGGATCAATGAGGCCTGTGGGCCGGATAATCTGTTCGACGGTTTGTTCGCTGTGTTCTTTTTCATATTTACTCGGCGTGGCCGAGGTAAAGACCATCTGGTTGATCTTGCCCTCAAACTCCTCAAAGTTAAGGGGGCGGTTATCATAGGCCGAGGGCAGCCGGAAGCCGTAATCCACCAAATTCTGTTTTCGGGCCCTGTCGCCCGAGGACATGCCGCCAATCTGCGGAATGGACACGTGGGACTCATCCGCGAACATTAAAAAGTCCTTTGGAAAATAGTCGATCAACGTATAGGGCGGCGCGCCCGGGGGCGAGCCGTTAATATAGCGCGTATAGTTCTCAATGCCGTTACAGTAGCCCATCTCCTTGAGCATCTCAAGGTCATAGTTGGTCCGCTGCAGGATACGCTGGGCCTCGACCAGCTGGTTGTGTTCGGTAAAATAATCGTAGCGGTCGGCCAGCTCGTCGCGGATCCCCTTGATGGCCACCTCCAGCTTTTCGGGCGTGGTGGTGTAATGCGACGCGGGAAAGATGGATACGTGGCTGAGCTCACCGGTAATCTCGCCCGTGATGGTGTCAATCTCGGTGATCCGGTCGATTTCATCGCCGAAAAATTCCAGGCGCACAGCCTTTCCCGACGATGCCGCTGGATAGATTTCCAGAATATCGCCCCTTACCCGGAAGTTGTTACGCTCAAAGGCGATGTCGTTGCGGGTATACTGGATGTCCACCAGCTTCCGGATTACCGCGTCGCGGTCCTTTTCCATGCCCGGACGCAGCGAAAGCACCAGATTTTCGTAATCGATGGGGCTCCCAAGTCCATAAATACAGGACACGCTGGCCACCACGATCACGTCACGGCGCTCGAAAAGAGCCGCTGTGGCCGAGTGGCGCATTTTATCAATCTCATCATTGATGGAGGAATCCTTCTCAATGTAGAGATCCGAGTGCGGCACGTAGGCCTCCGGCTGGTAATAATCATAATAGGATACAAAATACTCTACTGCGTTTTCCGGAAAAAAGCTCCGGAACTCGTTGGCGAGCTGTGCCGCCAGTGTTTTATTATGGGCGATGATCAGCGTCGGCTTCTGGACGGCTTCGATCACCTTGGCCATGGTATAGGTTTTCCCGGAGCCGGTGACACCTAAAAGGGTCTGAAATTTGAGCCCTCTGTCAATGCCGTCGGCCAGCTCCCGGATCGCTTTTTCCTGGTCGCCCTTTGGTTCATAGTCGGATACTACTTTAAATGGTTTCATTCAATCACCTTTGTAACCCTTCAATCCAAGAAACATGTGTTCTCTTATTGTACCACTTTTGCCGTTTTTGTCAATGGGAATCAGTTCAATATAGCAGAAAAAAGGATCGAAGTTTTAAAACTCCGATCCTCCCCTCCTTTTTACTTGCCTTTTAAAATCTCAAGCGCCTTCTGAAGCTGTGAATCCTGATCTTCCGGGACATTCAGCGTATTCTTGTAGGCTTCGTTCTGCTCAACCACCACGTCGGGCGTCAGGCCCTTTTCGTTAATGTTGCGGCCGTTCGGGGTAAAATATTCCGCATTGGTCAGCTTATAGCCGCTGTTATCCTTGAGCGGAACCACCTCCTGAACAATGCCCTTACCGAATGTTTGTGTTCCTAACAGCTGTCCGGCCCCAGTATCCTGGATGGCCCCGGACAGAATCTCGGAGGAACTGGCGGTCCCTTCGTTGACCAGCACGATGATTGGCAGATCCAGCTTCACCTCGCCGGTCGAGGTGTAGTCCTTCCGGCTGCCGTTTTTGTCAACTGTGTAGACCACTGTCGTGTCCCCCAGCAGACGGTCTGCCACTGCCACCGCGGAGGTAACGACACCGCCGCCGTTGTAACGTAGGTCGATGATCAGTCCGCTGATATTCTGGCTCAAAAGATTTTCAAGCTCTGCGTTAAAATCCTCTGAGGTCTTGTTGGTAAATTCAGAAATCGAGATATAGCCAATACCGTCGATAACGCTGGACTCAACCGTCGGGGTGTCAATGCTCTTTCTGGTCAGGTTATAGGTTTGTTCCTGCCCGTCCCGCAGCACCGTGACTTCCACCGCCGTTCCCGGATCGCCGCGCATCAGGCTCACGGTATATTCCGAGCCCTTTCCGCTGACATCCTCGCCGTTTACCCTGACGATCTTATCGCCGATCTGCATGCCTGCATCGCCCGCCGGGGTGTTTTTATATGGTGTGACCACCGTGGTCGTGCCGCTCTCATCCTCGGTTACCACCACGCCGATGCCGCTGTAGGTGCCCGTGGAGCTTTCCATCAGCTTCTGAAATTCTTCCTCGGTATAGTAACCGCTGTAGGGGTCGCCGGTGGCCTCAAACATGCCCTTCATGGCCCCTTCCATCAGGGTTGTGTCATCCATATCCTTGTAATATTCCTTATCGATGTGCCCCTTTAAGCTTACCAGCTTTTTAAGTCCATCGGCCATTTCTGTGCTGTCAACATTTAAAATCACCTTATTGCCCAGCGCCACGCCGGCGCCGGTTGTCAGGCAAAAAGTTAAAATATTTGTGACAATAAGCGCGATTACCGCTATAACGATAAACTTTTTTCTCTGCCCTTTATCCATTGTCAATCCTTTCAAATCCATTCTATTCTATACTCACCTGAAAAGAATACACTAAAAGCCTTAAAGAAACAATAAAAAAGGAAAGAATCAGACGATTCTTTCCAAATTCTGTCTTTATTTTAATAATAAATGTAATCCCACGGGTCAACTGAAGTGCTATTGTTTAACAGATAGGTCAGATGCAGGTGTGGTCCGGTGGAATTTCCGGTGCTGCCCACATAACCGATGATATCGCCCTGGTTGACACGCTGGCCATAGGATACGTTATAACCGCTTAAATGCCCGAATAACAGGGTATCGCCATTGTCCATGGCCACCATGATACAGTTGCCGTAGCCCCCGTTCCAGGATGCCATCGTGACATAACCGCCAGCCGGCGCGTGAATCGGTGTGCCGGTGGAGGCGGCGATGTCCATGCCGCCGTGGTTGGTGGAGCCGATCCCGTTGGTATCAGACGCCGGACGGTAGCCAAACCAGCTGGTGATGGTGTAGTTGCCCGGTAATGGCCACATAAAGCCGCTGGATACCACGACGTTGCTGCTGCCGCCGGAGGAACCGCTGTCCTCACTGCTGCCGCCGCCGGAGGAACCGTTTTGGGCTGCCTCTTCCGCTTCCCGCTGCTGTCTTTCAGCTTCTTCCTGCGCCAGACGCGCTTTTAACGCTTCGGCTTCCTGCTGCGCGATGACCGCCAGTTCGGCATTGGCCTGATTCAGAATTTCATCCTGTTTGTTGACTTCCGCCTGGTATTGCTGAACCACCTGCTGGTTCTTGGCCAACAGCTCATCCTTCTGTGACTTTATGCTCTGCTGGCTTTGCAAAGCGGTTTCCTGGTCGGCCTTTGCCTGTTCGACCTGGGTTTTGTTGGATTCAATGGTTTCTTTTTTCTCCTGTACCTCCGCACGGGTTTTTTCCAACGCGGTTGCACAGTCCTTATCGGCCTGTACGATGGATTTCATCATATCCGCCTTGGCGATAAAATCCGCAAAGTCGGTGGCTGAGAAAAGCACCTGCATATAGCCTTCGTTTCCGTACATGTACATGACACGGACACGCTCTTTTAATTCTTCTTCCTGTTTCGCCTGTTTTTCTTCAGCCGCTTCCAGTTCTGCCGTGGTTCTTTCCAGATTAGCGGTCAAATCACTGATCTGGCCATCCAAGGTATTGATCTGACCGTTGATCTTATCCATCTCTGCGTTGGCCTTGCTGATTTCAGCCTGAATCCCCTCGATGGTGTTCTGGGTCATGTCCACCTGGTACTGGGCAGCCTCTTTTTTTGCAGTCGCGTCGTCTTTTTGCTGCTGCAGTTCATCCTTTGTGGCTGCGTAAACCGGAGAAATAAATATTGATAAACAAAATAATGCCGTTACAATTAAAGAAATTTTCTTCTTCATTTTCTGAAGTCCCCTCCTGTTTTTATACGTCTAAGAATTTTCGGATCGCGAACACACTGCCCACCGCACCGATCACAACACCATAAACTGTAAAGAAAAAGATCAGCTGACCCATTACCTGATCCGGTGTCGCCAGTGCCGAGGTCATCGGAAGCAGTACACTGCCGCCGAGCATGCCCAATATATAGTAATAAGCCAAACGCACGATCATCACCGCCACGACAGCCGCGATGAGTCCCAGAAAAGTTCCCTCCAGGACAAAGGGCGTTCGGATATAAGCGTCGGTCGCGCCGACGTATTTCATGATACCGATCTCCTTCCGGCGCGCGAACACCGTGAGCTTGATGGTATTATAAATTAAAAACAATGAAATAACCGACAGAACAATCAGCACAACAATGCTCATGGTATTGGCGAAATGGTTAAAGTTCAGCAGCGCGTTAATGTATTCCTCGCCGTATTTGACATATTCCACCCCTTTGTCCTGATAGGTCAGCGCAAAGGCCTTGACATCGTCCATGCTTTCCGAGTCCTTTACCTGAACGATAAAAGAGGCGGGCATGGGGTTGTTCTCGGAACTGAAATCACTGAGAAGGCCGGTATAGTCCTCCAGTGAGCTTGAAAAGTTTTGCAGGGCCTCATCCTTTGTTTCAAAGCGAACCTCCGAAATAAGCGGATTAGCCTTCAGGTCCCGCTCCAGGTCGGCGCGCTGTTCCTCGGTGTAATCTACCTTCAGGAAAATTTTCATTTCCAGCTGAGACTCCACATTCACCGTCGCCTGGCGGATATTGATGGTAAGCACCAGAAAGATTCCCAAAATGATCAGCGCCGCAATGATGGAAAAAACAGCCGCAATACTCATAAGACTGTTTCGCTGCATGCTCTGTGCTGTATCGCGAAGGATCGTCCGGGGCATGGTTTTCCAGTGATTACTTCGCATTGCGGTACCGCCCTTTGACGTCATCGCTGGCAAGATAGCCATTTTCGAGGGTCAGAACCCTCTTTTTCATAATATTTACCATTTCACTGTCATGGGTTACCACCACCACCGTGGTGCCATGCTTGTTAATTTCTTCCAGAATACGCATAATATCACGCGATGTTTCCGGGTCAAGGTTCCCTGTCGGTTCATCACAGATCAAAATGCTGGGGTTATTGATAATGGCCCTGGCGATAACAACACGCTGCTGCTCCCCGCCGGAAAGCTCATTGGGATAGTGGTTTGCCCGGTGCGAAAGCCCGACCATTTCCAGCGCCAGAGGCACCTTCTTGCGGATCTTGCGCTCGGGCCGGCCAATGATCTCCATGGCATAGGCCACATTTTCATAGACACTTTTATTCTCAAGCAGCCGGAAGTCCTGGAAAACCACCCCCAGCTTTCTTCTCAGATACGGAATCTCTTTTTTGGAAAGCTTGGAAATATCGTGGCCCTTGATCTTAACCGTGCCCATGCTCGCGTCGATTTCACGAAGCAAAAGCTTGATAAAGGTAGACTTTCCGGCGCCGCTGCGGCCAACCAGAAATACAAATTCACCCTTGTCGATAAACAGGTTTACATTTTTTAAGGCGTCTTTTTCATTTTTATCATACGTTTTTGTAACATTTATAAATTCAATCATTCAATCATCTTCCTAGCAGCTTGGTCTTTTGGCAGTTGCCAATGATGCTGTACCGTTTATTTTATACTTTTTAACGCACAAAAACAAGATTTTCTATCCAAGTTTTATCTAAAAGTATTCAAATTATTACTCGAACGCATTAATTATACACAAAATGGTCGCACCTTGCCTTAATTTTTTGATACTTTATAGCCCTTTTAAGAAACAAAAAGATAAAGGATCACAACTTTTCAGCTGTGATCCTCTCATCATGCAAAAAACAAAGAAACGGAGCCTTTTACCTAAGGAAGAGAAAAGCGTCCTGCGGCGGTTATACCGGCACCTGCATCTTCTTTTCGAAAGTTGACACTTTAGCTCTCCGGTGTCCGGCTGCTCCGGTAACGCGATACGATTCCTGGCCGTTTACCGCGGCGCCTGGACCTTTTTTCTTATCTGGATAAAAGGCGCAGTCCCCGGCCGCACCCTTTTTGCAGCCTAAAAATAAGGATCACAACTTTTCAGCTGTGATCCCCGGTCTTTTAAGCCTCTGCTTTTAATTTTTCGGCAACGTCGGTTTTTTCCCACGGTAAATTCAGATCGTCTCTGCCAAAATGGCCGTAGGCCGCAACCTGCTTGTAGATTGGTCTTCTCAGGTCAAGGTTTTTGATGATGGCAGCCGGTCTTAAATCAAAATGCTTTTTCACCAGCTCCGCAATCCTGTCCTCAGCCACCTTGCCGGTTCCAAAGGTATCGACAAACACCGATACCGGCTCAGCCACACCGATGGCGTAGGCCAGCTGAACCTCGCATTTATCAGCCAGGCCTGCCGCCACAATGTTTTTAGCCACATAACGGGCCGCGTAGGCGGCCGAACGGTCAACCTTTGTCGGATCCTTTCCGGAGAAAGCGCCGCCGCCGTGGCGGCCATATCCGCCGTAGGTATCCACGATAATCTTACGTCCGGTTAAGCCGGCGTCCCCCTGTGGTCCGCCGATAACAAAGCGGCCGGTCGGGTTGATGAAATATTTGGTGTTTTCATCTAAAAGCGCCGGATCGATCACTGGCTTGATGACCTTTTCGATCATGTCCTCGCGGATGGTGGCCGCGTCCACATCGGCGCTGTGCTGAGTCGAGATAACCACTGTATCTACCCTGGTGGGCACACCGTCGTTGTATTCAACCGTCACCTGAGATTTTCCATCGGGTCTCAGATAATCCACAACGCCCTCTTTGCGCACGTCCGAAAGCTTTTTGGTCAGCTTGTGGGCCAGCGAGATGGGCATGGGCATGAGCTCGGGGGTTTCGTTGCAGGCAAAGCCGAACATCATCCCCTGGTCGCCGGCGCCGGTCGCCAGGTCTTCCTCCGCAAGCGTGCCTTCCTTGGCTTCAAGAGCCTTGTCAACGCCCATGGCAATGTCCGAGGACTGTTCGTCGATGGAGGTTAAAACCGCGCAGGTTTCACAGTCAAAACCGTATTTCGCGCGGTCATAGCCAATGCCGCGGATGGTTTCCCGGACAATTTTGGGAATATCCACATAACAGTTGGTCGTAATTTCACCGGCCACTAAAACCAGGCCGGTCGATACAGACGTTTCACAGGCAACGCGGGCCATTGGGTCCTGTTCGACGATTGCGTCCAGCACCGCGTCAGAAATCTGGTCACAGATTTTATCCGGATGGCCTTCAGTAACAGATTCTGAGGTAAATAATTGTTTCATTATTCGCTCCTTAAAAATAGTATTGTCGTAATTCTATTTACCCTTGAGAAAGATCACAGATTTTTTTAAATCCTTAAATAAAAATAACCCCATGCGCGCATGGGGTTTGATTCGTTCAAAAACCCCATCATTACAGTTTGACTGCAGGTATTGGCACCATGCTCACGCTGGTTGCCGGGTTTCATCGGGCCTGTCCCTCCACCTCTCTGGATAGGTAAATATTCAATTACTTGTACTAGGATAAACCTACAGGGCTTTTTTGTCAAGCCCCTTTCTTGGAAAAAACCAAACGGCTTATGGATTCATCCGCTTTTCAATCGCGTCAATATCCTTTGGAATCTGCGGCGACAGGTTTTCCGGTCCCTTTTCTGTGACAAGGATATCGTCCTCAATCCGCACGCCCATGCCCATTTCCGCAATGTAAAGCCCGGGCTCGCAGGTGAGGACCATGCCCGGCTCCAGGATGTATTCCCGCTTATCATTGGTGTCGTGGGTATCCAGCCCCAGTGAATGGCCGATACCGTGGTAATAGAATTCATTGATGTCCTTATTTTGGGGCACAATGTTGTTTTTTAAGCATTTTTCAAGGAAAATATCTTTAGTAGCCTGTTGGATATCCAGCATTTTCATACCCGGACGGTACATCGGGATCAGCTCCCGCTGGGCTTCCAGAACCATATTGTAGACCATGGCCTGTTCATCGGTATATTTTCCTGAAACCGGGAAGGTCCGGCTGATATCGCCGCAATAGCCCTTGTACCGGGCCCCCAGGTCCAGAAGCACCATGTCGCTGCCCTTCATGGCCGCCTGATTCTTAATGTAGTGCAGCACCGTGGCGCTTTTGCCCGATGCCGCAATGGTCTGGAAGGAAACACCCTGGGCGCCCAGCATATTAATGGTGTACTCAAAAACTGCCTGAATCTGGTATTCCTTCATATCCGGCTTCAGATTTTCCAAAATGGCGTCAATGCCCTTGGCGGTTATTTCAATGGCGTCACGCAGGGCTTCTATTTCCTCCGGCTTTTTAATCAGCCGCATGGCGGTCAGGTGGGGCTGTAGGTTCTGCAGCTCCATATCCGCAAAAAGCAGCCTGACCTGGGGATCGCTGGTGGCAAAGCTCTGGTGTTTCGGCATGGTAAAGTCAAAGTACAGGTTGTCGAAATGGGTTTCCTGAAGAATACAGGGCTCCAGCGCGGAATTATAGCGCACCTCCTCCACTCCGGAGCACCTTGCCGCTTCCTCTTTACTGATCTTAGCCCCCACCCATTTTTCTTTAAAGGGGTCCGGCTCATCAATGAACAGGCGTTCCGAGACCTCGCCGTTGGCATCCTTTTCCATCAGAAGGGTTACATTCGGCTCCTCGATCCCCGTCAGATAATAAAAGTTATTATCGGTGTAAAAGGGATAATCCGCGTCCAGGGACTGCTGGACCGCCCGTCCGGAATAAATAATCGCCAGGCTCTCCGGCTCCAGCTTTTCGCCTAATTCCCTGCGGGTTTGTCTATAAAAATTCTGTGATAATGGCATTTTCACACTTCCTTTTTGATTATTTTGTCACTATGGTCTATTGTAAACATAAAAAAGACCAAATTCAATACTGAATTTGATCTTAAATCAAAAGAGCCGCCGCGCTTCACAGCACCCCCTGCCGTCACAATACATATTTTTCCAGAAGCCAGGCCACACCGTCCTCATCGTTGGTTTTTTCGCCAACGACATCGGCGTGCCGCTTAACGCGGTCCATGGCATTCTTAACCGCCATGCCCAGTCCCGCGCCCTCAATCATCGGAAGATCATTTTCACTGTCCCCAATGCAGACCATTTCCGCCGCCGTAATCCTGTAGAGCCCTGCCAGCTCTCTTAAGGCCGCCATTTTGTTCAAGCTCTTCATGGTGATTTCCATGAGGTTGCGCCCCGCGTGAAAGGTAATGGTCCCGTCACACCGAATCGACCGGATCCGCTCGAGCTCTTCCCCGGACTGATAGGAAAACACAAACTTCAGGGCGTCCTCGATTGCCGAAAGATCCTCCAGCCTTTCAATATAAGGCCGGCGGACACCGGGCACCTTTCCGTAAACCTGGCACAGAGGCTGGTCCGGTATATCGTAAAACATGTTATGGCTCGTGGCCACAAAGCAGGGCACCCCAAGCTCCCGGGTCTGGCTTAACACACTGAGATACCGCTCCCGGTCGATGGCGCCCATGACCTTTAAAATTTCATCTTCGTTAAAAATGGTTCCGCCGCCATCGCCAACGTGGTATTCTTTTTCAAGCTCCAGCCCAATACTTTTGATAAACACCAGCTGCGATTCATTGAACCGCCCGCTCGCTGTAACCACCCGGATTCCCCTGTCCATGCACGCCCTTAAGGCCTCCCGGTTTTTATCGGTAATCCGTTTGTCTGTTGTCAAAAGGGTGTCGTCGAGATCAAGGGCAATCAGACGAACCATGCCATCATCCCCCCACTGCCATGAGCCCAAGGGCACACAGGGTTGTCACGATCACACCTGCGATGGCCGACCCCAGAATAACGGACAGCATGCCGCGCTTAAAGTCCATCTCGATGAGAGACGCGGCCAGGCAGCCTGTCCAGACGCCGGTTCCCGGAAGCGGAATCGCCACAAAAATCATCAGTCCGAAGAATTTATACTGTGTGATCTTCTGAGATTTTTTCATGCCCCGGGTGTGCAGCCAGTTGGCAAAGGGGCCAAAAACCTTTGTGCCGCGCATCCATTTTAAGACCGCCGGTAAAAACAGCAGAATAAAGGGCGCGGGAATAATACTGCCAATCCAGGATAACAGAAACACCTGCAGGTAAGGCATGTGCAGCACCAGGGTCCCCCACGGTATCGCACCTCTGAGCTCAACAATCGGGATGGCCGAAATAATAAAAACCTCCAGCCAGTCGGGTAAAAAAGCAAAAAAATTAATAATCGCCTGGGACATTCGTTTCTCCTTTGTTTTTAATCATCTTTATCAAAGCTTAGGCATCTTCAGTACTGGAAGATGCAGTTAAAAATTATATCATTAATTTCGATCCGAAACAACTATAAAGGTAACGGACAAGCTTTCCATAAGTTTTATTTTTGGCTGAAAAACCTGTACAAAGTTTGTCTTTTCCCCTGTATAATGGTAAAATACCAGTAGTTTATTTTATTAAAGGAGACATCATGAAAAAGATCCTCGGACCTTTAAGAAGAGCAGTTGAAAAATACGAAATGATACGCCCCGGCGACCGCATCGCGGTGGGCCTGTCCGGCGGTAAGGACAGCACCGCGCTACTGGTTGCCATGAAGCGTTTTCAATATTTCTCACCAGTTCCCTTTGAACTGGAGGGTATCACCCTGGACATGGGCTTTGGCGGCATGGACTTTGAACCGCTGATCCAGCTCTGCGCCGGGCTGGACATTCCCTACACCATCAAAAAAACACAGATCGGCCCCATTGTTTTTGAGGCCCGTCAGGAAAAAAATCCCTGTGCCCTCTGTGCCCGGATGAAACGCGGCGCGCTTCACGATCTGGCCATTGAACGGGGCTGCCGCAAAATCGCCCTCGGTCATCACGCCGATGACGCCATCGAAACCTTTTTCCTGAGCCTGTTTTATGAAGGCCGCATCAATACCTTCTCGCCGGTAACCTACCTGGACCGGAAAGACATTACCCTGATCCGTCCCTTAATTTTTGTTAAGGAAAAGGATATAATCTATAACCCCGAGGTAAAGGAACTGCCGGTTATCAAGAGCACCTGTCCCGCCGACGGCCATACCAAACGCGAGGACATGAAGGATATGATGAAGGCGCTCCGAAAAACCATTCCCGAGCTGGATGACCGCATCCTGAAGGCCATCCAGAATAAGGAACAGTTCCACCTGTGGTTCTGACCATTTTTATAACCCATTACACCATATGATACTTATATATAGAAGGAGAACAGCATGAACGAAAAAATTTTAGTTGTCGATGACGAAGCCGCTATCGTAGATTTAATCAAAATGGAGCTTGACTTTGAGGGCTATCAGGTAGAGACTGCCTACGATGGCCAGGAAGCCATTGAAAAGGCCCAAAACTTTGAGCCGGACCTCATTGTCCTGGACATCATGCTGCCAAAGGTCAATGGCTATGATGTCTGCAAAACCCTGACACCCATGATGGATGTTCCCATCATTCTCCTGACCGCCAAAACCGATATTATTGACAAGGTTCTGGGACTTGAGCTGGGCGCCGACGATTACCTGACCAAGCCCTTTGACAACCGTGAGCTTCTGGCCCGTATCAAGGCCCATCTGCGCCGCGCCACCAAGGCTCCGGCCGCCAAAAAGACCGATGCCGTGATCAAAAATGGGCCGCTCAGCATCATGCCGGATGAACGGACGGTTCTGCTCGACGGTGAGGAAGTGCACCTGACACCAAAGGAATTCGATCTTCTGTACCTGCTGGCCTCCAACCTCGAACAGGTTTTCCCCCGGGATACCCTGCTGGAAAAAATCTGGGGCTATGATTATTACGGCGACACCCGCACGGTTGACATGCATGTCCAGCGTATCCGCCGTAAAATTGACACCCAGCCCAATAAATTTATCCAAACCGTTTTTGGGATCGGATATAAAATGAGGAAAATCTGATGCAAATGACCTACCGGGGGCGAATGATTGTTTACAACATCGCCCTCTTTATCGCGACCTTTATCATTGTTATTTTCTGCGTTATCCAAGGGGTTACCTACTACTATATCAACCAGGCAAAGGATCGTCTTGGTGTCATGAGCCAGGATGCGGTGCTCTACATCGGGCAGGAGCTCAAGGCCGCCTCCTCCGAATCGGCCGACGAAACCCGCTATATCGACAACAGTCTGGCCTTCAGCAAAAGCATCGCCCAGCTTGAAAACAGCCGGGTCATTCTTTTTGACGCGGCCGGCAACGCCATCGCCGACTCGGTCTCCATCCCTGATAACCAGTTCCTCAGCAATGAAATCGAGCTCTCACGCCAAAAGGACAGCCCGGTTATGACCCTGAAAAACATTGACCACGTCAGTGTTCTTTATTATGTGTCGCCAATCCGGATTGACAATAATTTCCTTGGCTATATCGGTTTTATCTATTCCCTGGACAATATGGATTCCTTCCTCAGCCTGTGCACACTTTTGTTTGTTATCGGCGGGATTCTTGGGCTGACCATTCTGGTAGTGGTTACCCTGTCCTTTTCAAAGCATTTTGTCCAGCCCATCAAGGATCTGACCCGTATCTCAAGCGAGATCAACAAGGGGAACTACAACGTCATGGTGCACTACAGCCGGGATGATGAAATCGGGGATCTCACCCAGGTTTTTAATAAAATGTCACAGAACGTCAACAATGTGATCCTTCAGCTGGAGTCCGAGCGCAAGCGCCTCGCCAGTGTTCTGGCCTCTCTTGACGACGGCTTGCTGGCCATTGACAAAGAGGGCAACATCATCACGTCCAACTCCTATATAAAGACCTATTTTAACGTGTCCAACCCCAAAACGATCTATGACTTCCAGTACCAGTCCTTCCTCCGGGACATGTTCGATGACCTCAAAAACGGCAAGGACCATATATCTGAGGAAATTGACTGCAATGACCGCAACCTGCTGATTATCGGCAGCCCTATCCGGGAAGCGGGTTATGAAGAAAACTATATGATCATCATCCGTAACGTCACTGCCACCAAGCAGTTCCAGAACGAGCAGAAGAAATTCATCAGCTCTGTTTCCCACGAGCTGCGGACGCCGCTGACCACCATTATCGGCTACACCGACATGCTCACCCGGAGACAGGTCGTCGACCCGGAAATTCTGAACCGCTCCTTAACGACCATCAACCGCGAAGGCCACCGCCTGCTGCGCCTTGTCGACGATTTGCTGAATGTGAACCAGTTTGATAAAATCGAGTTTGACGTCAAAAAGGCCAATCTGGACCTGCATGCCCTGCTCATCGACGTTGTGGATCAAATGCAGATCAAATCCGGCCAAAACGATATTGAAATCAACTATAAATCCGATGAAAACCTGCCGGAAATACTCGGAGACTACGACCGGCTTCAGCAGCTTTTCATCAACGTCCTGCACAACGCCATCAAATACTCCGACAAAGGGGATATTATCGACGTGGTTTCCACGCGTGAGGATGGCAACATCGTCGTCTCAATCCGCGACTACGGGGTTGGTATCTCCGATGTGGAAAAGAATCGCATCTTCAATGCCTTCTACCGCGTAGATGAAGACCGCGCCCGCAGCGAAGGCGAGGGCGGCGCCGGACTTGGCCTGTACCTGGTAAAACAGATTGTTGAAAAGCACAACGGCTCTATCCGCGTCGACAGTCAGGTCGGCGAAGGGACTAATGTGATCGTAACCCTGCCTGTTATTGAAAAAGCACTTGCCGGAGGTGAAGAAAATGAAAAAGAATAGATGGATCGCCCTGCTTTTACTTCTCACGCTTCCCTTTTTCCTCAGCGGCTGCAGAAGCTTTCTGGTGCCGCAGGATAAACCGCTTGCCCTTAACAACTCCCTGCTTCAGCAGAAAAATCCACAGAGTAAAATGGAGATTCTGTCCTTTGAAAGCATTGGAAGCGGGACGGTTCAGGATATATCCTATGACGGCAGCACGCTTCTGCTGCTCAACACCACCGAGGCGCCGCCCATCACCTACAACATTAATCTGCTCAAGGTAAGCGAGAACGAAAACCAGCTGTCCAGCTTTGTCAATTCCGAAAAGCACCAGCTTTCAGCCAAATTTGACGAATACGCCAAAGGCGTCTTTTATGTGGAAAAGGGCCTGGACACCGGGGGTGAAAAATCCTCAAACCAGCTTATCTGGACCTCCATTGACAAGAGCGTAACCAAAACCATTTCCTCGCCCGAGGAAAATGTCCACTCAAACATCTGCACGGTGGACGAAAACAGCGTTATCTACAGCAACAGTAATAATCAGATCGTCGTGGCAACCTCGGACGGCAGCCGCCGTGTTTACCACACCGTCCGCGGCATTCCCGTTCATGATATCCAGTACTATCCCAAAAATAACGCGGTGATCTTCACAGGGACAGATCCGACCGACGATCAAAAAATAAACCTCTATATGTCCGATATAAAGGACGGCAGTGACGAGCTCAGCTCTACCCTCATCGACGAAAATGTCATCAATTTTGACCTTAACCGTCAAAACGGCAGCATCATCTATACCCAGAGCTACGGCGATTCCAACCGGATCATGAATTACAGCATCAGCAAGGGAACCCAGGCGTCTGTTATCAGCGAGGGGAATTTTACTTCAGCGGTTTTCACTCCCAATGGAGAAAAAATCCTGTACACACAGTTTTCCAGCATCAATACCAAGTCGTCCCAGTCCATCTGGATCATGGACGAAAATGGAAAGAACAAGCTTCAGATATCAGCGCCCCTGACCCTGACGTCGGCCATTATCGCCCATCCCTATAAATCCACCATCTATTTCTCCATCGAGAAAAAAAAGGACGCGGCCGCCACCGACGCCAAGGGACAGCCCATTTCGCAGCTCTATAAAATTGACTATAACATTAATTAGCCCTAACGCCCGGTACCGCAGCAGCGCCCGGGCGTTCTCTTTATAAAGATGCGCACGTTTTTAACAAAAGAAGCAGGAATTATGGTATAATAGCCATATATTGACCAATACATTTCAGGAGGAAAATTTATTTTATGGACAGTAGCAGTCTCATAATGATGTTTGTGCTCGCACTGCTTATTTTAATGTCGGCTTATTTTTCAGCCACCGAAACGGCCTTTTCAACCTTTAACAAAATCCGCATGAAAAACATGGCGGCTGAAGACAATAAAAAAGCTGCGCTTGTGTTAAACATCAGCAAAGACTACGACAAAATGCTCTCAACCATTCTCATCGGCAACAATATTGTGAATATTACCTCGGCATCGCTGGCAACCGTCCTTTTCACCAAATATTTCGGTGACCTGGGCGTGACGGTCTCCACCGTGGTAATGACCGTTCTCGTTTTGATTTTTGGGGAAATCTCCCCCAAGAGCATGGCGAAAGAGCACCCTGAGAAATTTTCTATTTTTTCAGCGCCGATATTAAATTTTTTTATTTATCTTTTAACGCCCCTGACCTTTATCTTTTCCCAGTGGAAAAGACTGCTCTCAAAGTTTCTCAAATCCACAGACGGCCCCAGCATTACCGACGAAGAGCTGAAAACCATTGTGGACGAAGCCCAAAGCGAAGGGGTGCTGGATGCGCATGAGGGCGAGCTGATCCGCTCCGCCATCGAGTTCGACGATCTCAGCGCCGGGGACATCGCCATTCCCAGAGTCGACATTACCGCCATCGACCTTGAAGAAACACCTCTGGACGAAATCGAACGCCTCTTTTTAACCACCGGTTATTCCAGACTCCCGGTCTATATCAAAAGCATTGACAATATCGTCGGCATGATCCATGAGAAGGATTTTCATACACTGATCAACCATGATATTCCCTCCATTCAGGGCATTGTGGCCGATGTGGTATACGCCAGCGAAAACATGAAGATCTCTACCCTGCTGCGGCTGCTGCAAAAGTCCAAAACTCACATGGCCATTGTCGCCGACGAGTTCGGCGGTACCTTTGGACTGGTCACCCTTGAGGATATCCTTGAGGAGCTGGTGGGCGATATCTGGGACGAGCACGATCAGATCGTGGAGGTTTTCAAACCCCTGGATGATCAGACCACCCTGGTTTCCTGCCATGCCAACCTCATTGATATGTTTGAATATTTCAATATCCCGTTTCAAAACAAAGACCTTGATTCCAATACGGTTAACGGCTGGGTGGTTGATCTGCTTGGCCATATACCAAAGGTCGGCGACACCTTTTGCTATGAAAACCTCACCGTCACCATCACAAAGGCCAGCTTAAAGTGCGTTCTGGAAATTAAAGTCGTGCGCCTTGAAGAGGATTTGCCGGCAGAGGCATAACCCTATAAAAAAAGAGCCTGAACAGGCTCTTTTTTAAATTCTTTTTGGATTTTATTAAACCATGCGCACCTTACCCTGATAGACCATGCCGCGCTTCGGATCGATGGAGATCAGCTTGCCGTGCCCGATAATTTCAAGGGCCTTTTCAACCCCGACTATAACCGGAATATTGTAGTGTAATCCCGCGATGGCGCCCTCTGAGCTCAGGCCACCTTCCTCAGTGATGATGGCTGCCGCTTTGTCCAGAATCCAGGAAATTTCAGGCGACAGGGATTTAACAACCAGAATATCCCCTTCCTTGAACTCGGAGGCATTATCCTCGCTGATCAGCTTCGCATAGCCAGTCACAGGCTTATCGCCGATACCGGTACCGCTCATGATCGCATTGCCCACAGTATGGACTTTGATCATATTGGTATTGCCCTGTACGCCAAGCGGCACGCCGGCCGCCACAACGGCCAGATCGCCAATCTTGACAACGCCCAGCTCTACGGCTGCCTGTACTGAGTCGTGGACCATGGAGTCGGTATCCCGGAGCTCTGGCATATACATACAGTAAACGCCCCAGGAAAGGGTTAAACGGCGGACCGTGGATACTTTATCGCTGACAGCCAAAATTGTGCATTCAGGACGGTATTTGGACAGCATACGCGGTGTATGACCGGAAGAGGTGGCCGCGATAATGGCTGTCGCGTCCAGATTCGCCGCAATCTGTACTGCTGCTTCACTCACGGCATTGGTAATGGTAAGCTCACCGTGTTCTGGTTTTTGACGGTTAATATATTCTTCAGAGCGCTCGGTCTTTTCCACGATATTTGCCATGGTTTCGACCGCCTGTACCGGATAAGCTCCGGCTGCGGTTTCACCGGAAAGCATTACCGCGTCCGTACCGTCAAATACCGCGTTGGCGACATCGCCGACTTCGGCTCTTGTCGGTCTCGGGTTACGCATCATGGAATCCAGCATCTGTGTGGCCGTGATAACCGGCTTGCCCAGAAGATTACATTTTTTGATGATGCTCTTCTGTACCAGAGGCACTTCTTCGGCTGGAATTTCTACACCGAGGTCCCCTCTGGCAACCATAATACCATCAGAAACCGCTAAAATACGGTCGATCTTCTCAACGCCTTCGCGGTTTTCAATCTTAGAGATAATCTGAATATTTCCGCCGCCGTTGTTTTCAAGAACCTTACGGATCGCAATGACATCCTGGGGTTTACGCACAAAGGAGGCTGCGACAAAGTCGACCTTCTGCTTGATCCCGAAGATCAGGTCACTTTCATCCTTTGGTGTCAGCCCCGGAAGGTTGATTTCGACATTTGGAATATTCACGCTTTTTTTAGAGCCCAAAACACCGCCGTTTTCAATGCCGCAGTAGATTTCGGTTCCCTCGATGCGTTCAACATTCAGCTCGATCAGGCCGTCGTCAATCAGGATTTTATTTCCGACAGACAGGTCTTCCGGCAAGCCTTCATAGCTTACGCTGACGCGGTCTGCGCCTCCCTCGATCTGTTCGGAGGTCAGCACGATTTTATTTCCTGTTTCAAGGGTGACCTTGCCTTCCTTTAAGTCCCCGGTACGAATTTCAGGCCCTTTTGTGTCCAGCATCAACGCTACCGGAATGCTCAGCTCCTTACGCACTTCCTTAATCCGCTGAATTCTTGCCGCGTGCTCTTCATGGCTTCCGTGGGAAAAGTTTAAACGCGCTACGTTCAGCCCGCCCTGGATCATCTGTGTTAAAATCTCTTTTGAATCCGATGCCGGTCCAAGGGTACACACCATTTTTGTTTTTTTCATACGATTAAAACCTCACTTTATATTAATATTTATGTCAAATTTCTTAAACAGTTAAATCGACAGGATCTTTGCAATTTTATACATGTCTTTACGGAAAGCTTTCGGGGTTTCCAGCGCTTCTTCAAGGGGAACCATGATGTACTCGCCCTTGCGCTGTACCACGACATTTCCGGTATTGTCATTAACGATCGCCTCTACCGCTTTATAGCCCATAAAGCTCGCGAGATTACGGTCAAAATGAGACGGCGACCCACCTCTTTGGATATACCCTAAATTGGTGCCTTTAGTTGTAACCTGTGTCAATTCCTCGATTTTTTTACAGTAATCGCGGTAACTGCCGCAGCCCTCGGCCAGCATGACAATGCTGTGAAGCTTGCCACGGTCCTTGCCGGCCAGCAGCCGGTCACAGATGCCCTCAAGATTGGTCTCAATTTCAGGGATGATCAGCGCCTCCGCGCCGACAGAGAAGCCCGCGTACAGGGCAATATCTCCGCAGGTGCGTCCCATCACCTGCACCACGTTGATCCGGTTGTGGGAAAAGGTGGTGTCACGGATCTTTCCGATGGCTTCGATGGCTGTGGTCACCGCTGTGTCAAAACCAATGGTGAAATCGCTGGCGCCAAAGTCATTGTCAATGGTTCCAGGAATCCCCACAACGCTCACGCCCAGCTTTTTCAGCGCCAGCGCACCGCTCAGGCTGCCGTCCCCGCCGATAATGATTAAGTGCTCAATCCCATATTCTCTCAAAACTTCCGCCGCACGCTTCTGTCCTGCCTCAGTCGGGAAAAACTCACTTCTGGAGGTTCTTAAAATGGTCCCGCCCTTTTGCAGAATATCTGCGACTGAATAGACGTTTAATGGGCTGATATCTTTATCCAGCAGGCCTGCGTAGCCGCGATTGATGCCGTAAACATCAATTTTATGATAAATGGCTGTCCGGACAACTGCCCGGATCGCCGCGTTCATTCCTGGTGCGTCACCACCACTCGTTAAAATACCAATTTTCATTTGAGTACCTCCACTTTATTCTGCCCCAGAATCGCTTCCAGGTTATTTATTAATTCATCACAGACTGTTACCCAAAGGTTCTTGTCTGCGCCAAATTTTTTATGTTCCTTTTGAAAATGCAGCTCCACCGGTATCGGCCCCGGTGTTTTCATTAAAACGGATTTGATTTCTTTTAGCAAGGGCTTTTGTGTAAAATCTGTAAAATGAATGACCAGCTTTTCCTTTTTATCCAAAGGGGCATACGCGGCCTTTTCCTCTTTGACCTGCGGCATATCCGCTTTCAGACTTAAAGGATAAACCTGTTCACAGATTACAGACACGTTCATTTCTTCATTATAGTTTATTTTGCCTCTTACAATTATCGCGTGATCCACGGTCAGGAGCGGCCGGTACTTCTCCAATGTATTGGGAAATACCACCACCTCCAGGCGGCCGTACAAATCCTCCAGTGTCATAAATGCCATCAGCTTGCCGTTGCGGGTAATCTGGTTTTTGACATCGTCGATAAGTCCGCCGATGATCACTGCGCCGCCGTCCCGGATTCCAGAATCCCTTAAGTCTTCATAGCTGTCAAGCATACTGCTGTTAAGGTTTGTCTTTTCCTTTAAGGTATTCTCATACTTTTCAAGGGGATGTCCGGTAACGTACAGGCCAAGTACTTCCTTTTCCAGCGCCAGGCGCTGTTCCTTGGTAAAGGGGGCGACATCGGGCAGAAAGTCCTCCTTCAGACTGCTGTTCCCGCCAAAATCCAACAGCGAGATCTGGCCGGCCAGACGGTCGCGCTTTTCACGCTGTACCTGGTCTACCATCCGTTCGGCCCCGAGCAAAAGCTGGGCACGGGTACTGCCTGTATAGTCAAAGGCGCCGCCTTTAATCAGGCCCTCAACCATTCGCTTATTCAGCGCTTTCAGGTCTACCTTTTCACAAAAATCCCGGAACCCTTTGAAGGGCCCTTCGTTTTCTCTGGCATTTACAATTGATACAATGGCATTTTTGCCAAGGCCCTTGATGGCGCCCAGGCCAAAGCATATTTTGTTGTTTTTCACAGAGAACTTATCATAGCTGACATTCACGTCCGGCGGCAGCACCTTGATGTCATTTTTACGGCAGTCCTCAATATATTTAGATACCTTTTTTTCGTCATCCATAACAGAGGACATCAGCGCCGCCATAAATTCTGTGGGATAATAGCATTTCAGCCAGGCCGTCTGGTAAGCGATAACCGCATAAGCAGCGGCGTGGGATTTATTAAAAGCGTACTTGGCAAAATCCTTCATCTCTGCGTAAATCTGTTTTGCCACACTCTCAGGCACGCCCCGGCGCACTGCGCCGTCGATGATGGGCACGCCGTTTTCATCCACCTCACCGTGGATAAAAACCTCGCCTTCCTGGTCCATGACGTCGATTTTCTTTTTCGACATGGCACGGCGGACCAGGTCGCTTCTGCCCATGGTAAAGCCTGCCACATCTCTGAATATCTGCATAACCTGTTCCTGATAAACCATACAGCCATAAGTAACGTTCAGGATCGGCTCCAAAATCGGATGCAGGTACGTGATGGCTTCAGGACTCTTTTTATTTTCAATATATCGCGGTATCTGATCCATCGGTCCGGGGCGGTAAAGCGAAATTCCGGCGATGATATCTTCGAAATGCTCTGGCTGAAGATCGCGCATAAACGCGATCATCCCTTTGCTTTCAAGCTGGAATACCCCAAGGGTATCACCCTTTGACAGCATCTTGTAAACCTTGGGATCCTCGAGATTGATGCTGTCCAGATCAATGTCCATTCCCTGACTGTGTTTTATATTTTCAAGGGCATCGCGGATAACGGTCAGGGTCCGCAGCCCGAGGAAGTCCATCTTGATAAGTCCAAGATCCTCCAGAAGCCCCATGGGAAACTGGGTGGTTATCATGTCCCCGTTTCTGTAGAGCGGGACATATTCCATCAGCGGTTTATCTGAAATAACCACTCCAGCCGCATGGGTGGAGGCATGACGCGCCAGACCTTCCATGGACTCCGCCATGTCCAGCAGCTTGGAGACCTCGGGATCGCTTTCCTTCATCTTCCGCAGCTCGCTGTTTTCCTCCAGAGCCTTTTCGATGGTTACGTTCTGTCCCGGGTGCATTGGAATTTCCTTGGCGACCTTATCCACCGCATTATAGGGCATATTCAGGGCCCGTCCCACGTCGCGCACCGCGCCCCGCGCCGCCATGGTACCAAAGGTGATAATCTGCGCCACATGGTCGGCGCCGTATTTCCGGATAACATAGTCAATGACTTCCTGCCGGCGTTCATAGCAAAAATCGCAGTCAATATCCGGCATGGTGATCCGTTCAGGATTTAAGAAACGTTCAAACAGCAAATTGTATTTCAGCGGGTCCAGGGTGGTTATATCCAGCCCGTAGGCCACAAGGCTTCCCGCGGCGGATCCCCGGCCCGGCCCAACCATGATGTCATGATCCTTGGCGTATTTGATAAAGTCCCAGACCACCAGGAAATAATTGTCAAAGCCCATGGAATGAATCACGTCCAGTTCATAATCCATGCGTTCTTTTATTTCAGGCGTAAGCTCACCATAACGCACCTTAAGGCCGGCTTCGCAGAGCTTTCTCAGATAATCGCCTGCGGAGGCTTCGCCCTCCGGCAGCTCAAACTCCGGTAAATGGGCGCTTTCAAGGTCAAAGCTTACATTACAGCGCTCGGCAATTTTATTGGTATTTTCAATGGCCTCCGGCACATCTATAAACAGCCGGGACATCTCATCCGAGGATTTCAGATAAAATTCGTCATTCGGGAAACGCATCCGCTCTTCATCGTCCACAGACGCGGCTGTCTGGATACAGAGCAACACGTCGTGGGCTTCGGCGTCCTCTTTGCGGACATAGTGCACATCATTGGTTGCTACCAGCGGAATATCGTATTTCCTGGAAAAATCGACCAGTACCTCATTGACCTGGGCTTCCTTCTGCATCCGGTGATCCTGTATCTCGAGAAAAAAATTGCCTTTCCCGAAAATGTCCTGGTAAAGCTGGCAGATATCATTGGCCTTCTGAAGCTGCCCTTCAATGATCAAACGTGGAATCTCACCGCCGATACAGGCCGACAAACAGATGATGCCTTCATGGTGCTTCCTTAAGTATTCATGGTCGACCCTGGGTTTATAATAAAATCCATCAATGAAGCCTTCGGATACAATTTTCATCAGGTTTTTGTAGCCGTCATTATTTTCAGCCAGCAGTACCAGATGGTAAGGATTGGTGTCGATATTCCCTTCCTTCTGGTCCAGACGCCGGGGCGAAACATAAACCTCGCAGCCAATAAGGGGTTTAATGTCTTCCTCAAGGCACGCCTTATAAAAATCGACCGCACCAAAAAGCACCCCGTGATCCGTAAGCGCAAGACTTTTCATTTCTAAATCCTTTGCTTCTTTCACGAGCTGCTTAATTCTTCCAAAGCCATCTAAAAGGCTAAATTCACTGTGGACATGTAAATGTGTAAATTCAGATTCGATCTGGATTCCCTCCTTTCTTTGCTATTTTTCAATAATTTCTCATATTATATCACATTACGAAAACAAAATACACCCCCTATTGTCCCAGATGGATAATATTGTTCCCGGTTACAATTATTTTTATTTAAAAACTTATAAAGATTTTTTTAAATTAAATAGAAAGGCCTAGTGACTTATGGTATAATTGTCAATTATAAAATAAGTAAGGAGTGTCTTTTTATATGGGAAAAAACAAAACCGGCGGCATGAGTACCGGTAAAAAGGTGGCCTTGATTATCCTGGCCGTCATCATCGCCTTGTTTTTAGGCGGTGGTCTGTATGCTTATTCATATATTCAGAATACCATGAATAAAATGGATAAGGTCGATATTTCAAACAACGCCGAGGACCTGGGGGTCACCGAGAATAAAAACGCCGATATTGTCAATATTGCCCTCTACGGCATCGACGCTGAAGAAGGTGAGACCGGCCGTTCCGACTCCATCATGATTCTGACCTTAGACAATGTTCATAACCGCATCAAGCTGACCTCTGTCATGCGTGACTCTTATGTTGATATCGCAGGACACGGTATGGATAAGATTAACCATGCCTACGCCTTTGGCGGACCTGAGCTTGCCATCCGCACGCTGAACGAAAACTTCGGGCTTAATATCACAGATTTTATGTCCGTCAATTTTACCTCAATGCCTGAAATCATCGACATGCTCGGCGGCGTCAGCATTGACATTACCGAAGAGGAAATCGCAACCGGCCAGATTCCAGGGCTTTATCAGTCCGGCACCCAGCTTCTGACAGGTGAACAGGCCCTGGCTTATTCCAGAATCCGTTACGCCAGCGGCAATGACTTTAAACGAACGGAACGTCAGCGAACTGTATTGAATGCCTTGGTGGTAAAGATGATCCAGCAGCCTGTAACCAGCTATCCTGGTTTAATCGGTGATCTGGCTCCCTATATTACCACCAGCCTCTCTAATCAGGAAATGCTCGATATGACCACCAAGTACGGCGCCCTCGCAAAACAGGGGATCCGCCAGAACCGTTTCCCGCAGGATGACGATGCCAGCGGCCAGATGATTGACGGCGTGTATTACCTGGTCTTTGATATTCCAACTGTCCGTGAAAAAATGGATGCCTATATCTTTGAGGATCAAAGCATCTGACAATCTGATTGCAACAAAAAAGAACACCATTTATCGGTGTTCTTTTTTTTATATGCTTTTTAATAATCATTTGTAAAGGTAAAGGTTGAGCTTGCCCCGCTGCTGTCTGTAACCACAACCGTGTGCTTGCCAGACATATAGCTTGTTACCGTCCCGATAACCTCCATCGTCTCGCCGTCAAGCGTAACAGAGGTGACCTGCTGAGGGCTGGAGTAGGCCAGGGTTACAAACTCAGCGCTCACGGTTCCCCCGTTCACCAGTCCAGACGGGGTCTGGGCGGTAATTGTGGGGCCCTGTACCTGAGCCACTTCGCCTGTATAAGGTTCAGATTTAATGTCAGAAGCCTTTTTTCCGCCTTCTGCGGGAACAACCACGTTAGGATCAATGGAAAATCTTAAAACAGCCTTGCTGCCGCTATTGTCCTCGACGATGACTTCATAGGTGCCCGGATTTAACAATAAAGCCTCTGTTACCTTTTCCTGTGACTGCGGATCATTCAGGGACGTCCCGTTGACATAGGCATCCTTTAAATCCGAAGCCTTAAACATAACCGATACATCGCCATTCGTCACATTGTTTTCATTAAAAATATTGTTCGAGGTGATCGTAATCGTCGGGCTTGTGGTTTTATCCGTATTTTGTGCGGTTACTGTGGGCTGATCGCCATTGGCCTCAACCTTCTTTTTACCATCATTGTTCCAGGTTTTTAAACCATACACGATGATCACACAGAAAACCACAAACAGTATTACAATCACTGTGTTTTTTACCTGTTTCATTTATTGAATTCCCACCCCTCCTAAACGTTTTTTACCACTCTTCTTAAACGAAGGGAAAAAATGATGTTTTTTCTTAGGGCTGTATTCGGTCGGACTGCACTGAATCGTTCCTTTGTTGCTCAGAACAATTGCGGGATTCAAATTCATAATTTGTTCAAATTTTTTATGCCCGACAATTTCCTCAGCGCGGTTCAATGCTCTTTCCATCAGTTCATAGCTTTTAACACGGTGTGCGTCGCTGGCCAGAAACTGGACCATATTGTGCTCCAGCATGATCTCGGCCGTCTCTTTTGACGCACTTCCGTAAAAGCCTGTTAAGCTTAATGCGTTTGTCTGTATATAGGTTCCTTTATCCATAAAATCCAACAAGACATTGGGGTCTTCCCTGACAAAATCATATCTTTCAGGATGCGCTAAAATCGTTGAGTACCCCTTAGCCTGTAACCGGTAAAGGAATTCCTGTAAATGTTCGACACTGGAATCATGCCGCATGGTTTCCACTAAAAAATAATTACTCTTGTTCAGGGTGGTAAACTCACCAGTTTCAACCATCTTTATCATATCCGGTTCATAATAGAGCTCATTTCCCAAAAACAGCTGTATATTGATATTTTCTTCCGCAACTGCTTTTATCAAAGCCTTCAGTCTTTTTTTGTTCTCAGCAACTCTTGAAACAAAATTTGTATAGCTCATGTAGTGCGGTGTTAAAACGACACCGCGGAAGCCAATCCGCTCCGCAACTCTGAGCATCTCAAGACTATTTTCAATCGTCGGGGAGCCATCATCGATACCGTATAGCACATGCGTATGTATATCAATCATTCTGTTTGTCCCTTACTTTCCTTTTTTTTCTTTAATCTTCCGCTGCTTTTTCTCTCTCTTGCTTTGATGCTGATCCTCTTCGTAAGCACTGTAGTAATAGTAATATCCGCTCCGCTTGCTCACAGGCGCGTTGTTCGCTACAACACCGACAATATTACCATTGACATTGCGCAGTGTTTCAAGGGCCATACGGACCCCTTCCTTATTGGTAACACTGATTGCCGCAACCACGATATAACCGTCTGTTACATGCGAGAGCACCGCGGCATCCGTTACAACTCCGACCGGCGGCGCATCAATCAAAATATAGTCAAAGGCCTGTTTGAACTGGTTAATCAGGTCAATCAGACGTTTGCTGGCCAGGATTTCCGACGGGTTCGGTGGAATCGGCCCAGAAGAAATAATAAAAAGATTTTCGACATCGGTAGTCTGAATGGCCTCTGTGGCTTCACATTCTCTCAAAAGGATATTGGTCAGTCCTCTTTTATTTGGCTGTTCAAACAAACGGTGAATTCTGGGACGTCGCAGGTCACAGTCAATCAAAAGCACCTTTTTCTTCGACTGGGCGAGGGCAACAGCGTAATTTGCAATGATCGTTGATTTTCCTTCGCCTTTTCCGGTGCTTGTAATTGTGAGAACCCTTAACTCCTCATCAATATCTGCAAAGGTAATATTTGTACGCATATTTCTGAAAGCTTCAGAAATCGGGTCTTTAGGAGATTTATAGGTAATAATTGAATCCTTCATTATTTTTTACCTCCTTCAGAATGGGTCATCAGCTCTTCGGAATGGGGTATAACCGCCACAACCGGCACGCCCTCGATCAGCTCTTTTAGTTCTTCAACAGATTTAACACTGGTATTAAGCATTTCACGGATAAAAATAATGAAAACACTCACAACAATGCCTAGCAAAAAGGCAATCGCGACATTCAGCTTTAAATTCGGAGAAACTGGATTTGAGTTGACCTCCGCCGCGTCTACCACCTGCAGGTTGCTGATTTTCATTAATTCGCCAATATTTGACATGAATACTTTAGCGGTCTCATTGGCAATGTTGGCCGCTTCAACAGGATCCTCATCCGTCACCGTAATTTTAATCAGCTCTGTATCGTTGACGGTTGTGACATCAATCATTTTAGATAACTGGCCATCGCTTAAGTCAAGGTTTAAATTATTTTCGACCTCTGAAACAACGCTTTTACTTTTCGCAATTTCACTGTACGTGCCAACTAATTTCTGGTTTGTTAAAACTTCATTGTAATTCGCGTTTGCGTTTGTATCCGAATAACCCTCTGACTTACCAATCATTAGTGTTGTGTAGCTGCTGTACTCTTTGTTCATAAAAAAGATGGTAAACACAGAAACAACAATCATAAAACACAAGGTTAAAATGACAATAAATTTCCAGTTTTCCTTTAACATATCCAGTATGTCATGTAAACTAATCTCTTCCATCAAAATTTTCCCTTCATTATTTTATATACTTTAAATTATAACTATTTTATTATAACAAAAACAATTATAACTTAAAAGAGAAAGAGATACAAGGAATTTTTATATTCCTTGTATCTCTTTTTAAATATTAGTTTCGCGGTTAGGGTGATAGTCCGGAACGATTATTTTCAACTGGTCAATCACCTCCGTCATTGTTCCGCCATTGACAATTTGTTTCAATTTTTCAAGCTCTTCATTTATTATCATTTCATCAAAGACTTCTGCCTTTTCAACAAAAATATCCTTGTACCGTGTTTTATCAAACTCACCCATATCGTAGGAAAGCTCCTCAAACAATTTTTCCCCTGGCCTCAGGCCCGAAAAAACAATCGGCATCTCTGTATAAGGTTCATAACCGGAAAGGCGCACCATCCGCTCAGCCAGATCCTTAATTTTCACCGGCTCACCCATGTCCAGCACAAAGATTTCACCTCCATGGGCGATACTGCCGGCCTGGAGAACCAGCTGCGTCGCCTCGGGTATGGTCATGAAAAACCGCTCAATGTCAGGATGCGTTACTGTCAGCGGGCCGCCGTTTGCGATCTGTTCCTTAAATATGGGAATAACACTGCCATTGCTTCCCAGTACATTCCCAAAACGGACCGCCACAAATTCCGTCTTATTGTGCTGGTCGTAGAGCTGAACCAGCATTTCACACACGCGCTTGGTCGTTCCCATGACATTGGTAGGCTTAACCGCCTTATCCGTGGATATCTGCACAAACTTCTCAACCTCATACTCGACACAGGCATCCAGCACGTTCCTTGTGCCAAAGATATTGTTCTTCACGGCTTCCTTGGGTGTCTTTTCCATCAGGGGGACATGCTTGTGCGCTGCCGCATGGAAAACCACCTGGGGCCGATAGCGTTCAAACAAACTGTCAACGCTGGCTTTATCGCGAATACTGGTAATTTCCAGGTCCAGCCGGATGCCATAGCCGCTTTCAATTTCCAGCTCATGGATATAACGGCGCAGCTCCAGCTCCAGATAATACAGCGTGTTCTCATAAATGTCTAATATGACAAGCTGCTTTGGCTGATATTTAATGATCTGCCGGCAGAGCTCGGAGCCAATGGAGCCCGCCCCGCCGGTCACCAGTACGACCTTGCCTCTGATAAAGTCGGAAATCACACTTTTATCCAGATGGATTTCGTCACGGTCCAATAAATCCTCTATCTGCAGATCTCTCAGCTTGCTGAGGCTGACGTCATAGTTCAAAATATCGTCGAAGCTCGGCAGAACACGGACCGGACGGCCGGTTTTATGGCAGATCTCCGCAATTTCATTCATTTCCTTCTTGGGAACAGATGGCAGTGCGATAATGATTTCATTAACCTGTTCATCCTCGACAATTTCAGGAATATCCTCTCTTCCGCCCAGGACTGTCAGGCCATTGATCTTTTTCTTTTGCTTATAGACATTGTCATCCACAAAACCGACGACATAGCTTTTAAGCTCGCCTGCCGCAAGTTCTCTTAAAATTTTGATGCCTGCCTCGCCCGCGCCGATGATCAAAACATTTCGGCTGTTGCCCTTACCGCCGACACCCTGTTTTATGCGTCTTCCGGTCCGGTAAAAAATACGGATAGCCCCCACCATGATCAAATCAAACACAAAGGACAGAATCTGAACCGTCGTCGGAATCCCGGCGCCAATGGCAAAATAAAGCACAAAGGTCAGAATATTTGCCAGAATCACCGAAAAGGTGATCTGCCAGAGTTCTTCTATACTTGCATAGCGCCAAAGGGTATTGTACATGCCGGTGATAAAAAAGACAAGCACCTTAATGCCAATCCCCATGGCTAAAAACCAACGCGCACCGCTGACAAAATTAAAAGGAATTTTAAAATTGTAGGTCAGCAAAAACGCGAATAGATAGGATAAAAAGAGTACCACAACATCCAAGAAAATCAGGAATGTGACGCGTACCACTATATCCTTGGAATCTTTTTTCATTAACTTCTCCCATGTCTCAGACATATTAAAAGCATTATTGTTTTAAGCAATAATGCTTTTTAATTAATTTATTTATAAGTGATTATACTATTAAACAACCAATAAATCAATTTTTTATTTTATAAATCATCTATTTTTTGTGCTGTAAAGTTTAACAGCACCCATTAGAACTGGAGAGCATCGTTTATTGAAGTCTTTCCAGGGTAATCAAGCATACTTCAGGATTATCGAGGATCCGTACCGGTATGGTTCCGCTGCTGCCGATTCCTCTGTTTACAAACATAACCTTATCACCAATATGGTAGTCGCCTGCATAATATTGTGGCCAGAGGCTGTATTCAGGCGAAAACATGCCGCCTTTAAACGGTACATAAATCATCCCGCCGTGGACATGGCCCGTCAATGTCAGGTCTGCTCCCCAATCGGCATAGGCCTCAAAATAAAGCGGATTATGGGCCATCAGAGCCACAAACCGGGAAGCCTCTGCCGGTCCGATCAATTCCTCGACATGGCCTTCTGTGAGCTTTAATTGATCAAAATCCGGGTTTCTGCGGTCCCGGTAATAGGTCATTTCTATTTCCAAACCGTATAAATCAATACTTTCGCCGCCTCTGTTCAAAACGACCTTTTTATTATCCAGACGCATCACCCCCAGCGCCGCAATGCGCTCAAAATATTCACGCGCGCTTTTGGGGTCTGTTATCTCATCCACCGTTTCATGATTGCCCGCTGTATAATAGATCGGAATATCCGCGTCTATTTTGGGGATCAGCTCAAGAAACGCTTCGCCATCGTCATCCTGGGCTGCATTCAGCATATCTCCGGTTGCCACGATAACGTCCGGCTCCAGTTCATTGATGGTCTTTGCCAGTCCCCCGTTATTATCCGGAAACCTTTTCGAGTGAAAATCGGATATCTGGAGTATTTTATAGCCGTCAAAGGCTTCCGGTATATCCGCTGATTTCATGGTGTATTTTGTCGTCACCAAAATATTTTTTCCAAGGTACAGGTAAAGGCAGCATAAAATGATCACAAAAAGAACGCCGGCAATTCCCCACAGAATCCCGCGAATACGGATATCTTTAAAGGTTTCCTTCCACGGCCTGCCATCCTTAATACGCCTTATCCAGTTGACAAAAATGACAAATCCGATGCCTAAAAGGGCTCCGGCAGTATCAATACAGACATCTCTGAATTCACAGCTCCTGCCTGGAACAAAGCGCTGATGAAATTCATCGGTGCAGGCATAGAAAAAGCAAACCGCGATGGCCATAAAGAAACGTTTCTTCCGGCTGACATTTTTTCCGGTTGCCGTATATACCAGAATCCCCAAAATGAAATAAATCGAAGCATGGGCTGCTTTCCGAATAAAAAAGGAGATCCATAATTGCAGATGATTCAGCTGCACCTGCCGTATATCCGGGAATACCGTCTTAATGGCATGGAGAACCGCGCCGACCACACTCCCGCTTAAGGAGGATGATTCCGTGGCATTCTGTGCAGAAAACATAAAAATAACGCCCATCCATGCCGCGACGCTTATCCAAAGAACAACTCGTTTTTGCTTTTCACTCATGCCACACCTGCTCTCTCATCGTTTATAAAAATGGATTTATACCTTTTTTAAAATAGTATCATACTTTCAGGGGTGTTTCAAGCTTAACGGCCTTCTCAGCTTCAGAGCGGAAAAAGAAAAAGGACCGTACCTTGAGGATACGGTCCTTCACTTGCTTATTCAATATTGATCAGAACTTGGGCTGTGTCTTTGCCTGCGCCAAAACATCCATAATCTGTTCCATTGAAGAACCAATCGAAGCCTCGACGGCTCCAAAGATTGTTCCCTCAACAACAGGCGTATCGACAATTTTAATTTTATCCGGATTGTCTGACATTTCGATGGCCATTTCAGAGGTCATGATGGCTGATCCCATGTCCACAAGCATGATTACGCCGTCATCGGACATCACTTCATTGATGGCATTGGTAATTTTTTCCATATCAGTACCAATACTACCGTCCTGAAGGCCGCCTGCCGCCGCAATCTTGGCGTCCGCTGCCATCTGCAGAGCCAGCTCTTTGGCGCCTTCTGCCACTTTCTGTGAGTGTGATACAACAACGATTCCTACCATAGCTTACGCTCCAGCCAGCTCTCCGGCTTCTTTCGCCGCCTGAATTAAATAGGTGATGGAAGTCGCCCCGGGATCCTGATGCCCGATGCTGCGCTCACCCAGGTAGCTCGCGCGGCCTTTGGTCGCGATAATTGTTTTTGTATACTCAACGCCGTCCCATGCGGCAGCTTCAGCGTCGGCCAGTGCCGCCGCAATGCCTTTTCCCTCGCCGACAGCCTTGTCATAGGCTTCTTTAGCGGGTACAATAGCATCGAGCATGGTTTTTTCACCCGTAGTGGATTTACCACGCTGCTTGATTCCCTCAATAGCGGCTTCCAAAGCCGCGCTGATATCCTCAGCAGTCAGTGCTTCTTTGCCCTTTGAGGCCATTCCGGCTTTCATAAACGCAGTGCCATATAAGGGGCCTGAAGCGCCGCCAACAGTGGAAACCAGTGTCATGCCAACGCCCTTCAGGATATCATCAATATTCTTTTCCTCAAAGGTCGGCAATTTTTCCTCAACGGCTTTCATACCGCGGCTCATGTTAATACCGTGGTCCCCATCGCCAATGGCCTGGTCCATATCGGTCAAGGCCTGACGGTGTTCCTGCATTTTATCATTAAACAGATGGATAAAGCTTACTACATTTTCTTTTGTTGCTGCCATAATTAAGTCCTTTCTATCCTATTATATATATTCTATAAAAAAACACAAAGACACAGAGCCGCAGGTTCGTGTTTTCTTCTCCATATCCTCTCCGCGTCTCTGTGTTATTTTTACTCTGCCCTAAAATGACAGGCCATGCCGGCCTGTCATTTTGATGTTCTGTCCTTTAATTAAAATGTTGCTTAAAACTGTGTTAACGCAATGGTATCTGCCGGTGCGTTCAGCAGTTCCTTCATTTCATCGTCCAGTTTTAACAAGCTGATGGAAGCCCCTGCCATATCAATGGAGGTCATATAGTTTCCAACGAAGGTTTTGGCGATTTTAATGCCTTTTTCAGCCAATACATCATGAACGCGTTTGTTGAGGATATACAGTTCCATCGCCGGTGTTGCGCCACCGCCGTTAACCATAACCGCAACTTCGGAGCCTGAATAGTCAATATCTGCTAAAATCTTTTCAAGCAGATGGTCTACAATTTCATTTGCCGGTCTTAAAGCTTCGCGGTGGGTACCCGGTTCACCATGGATACCAATACCGATTTCCATTTCATCTTCAGCCAGTTCAAAGCCAGGTTTGCCTGCTGCAGGAACGGTTGATGGTTTGATGGCAACGCCCATGGTGCGTACATTGGCAATAACTTTTTCAGCAACTGCTTTAACATCGGCTAAAGAAGCGCCAGCTTCTGCCTTGGCTCCGGCAATTTTATGGACAAAAATGGTTCCGGCGACACCGCGGCGTCCGGTTGTGTAGAGGCTGTCCTGTACCGCAACATCATCGTTGGTAACAACAGAAGCCACTTCAATGCCGTCGCCTTCAGCCATTTCAGCTGCCATTTCAAAATTCATAACATCACCGGTGTAATTCTTGATGACTAATAATACACCATTGCCAGCGTCTACTGCCTTGATGGCTTCGTAAACCTGATCCGGTGTTGGAGAGGTGTAAACCGCACCTGCTACCGCAGCGTCAAGCATTCCCCTGCCGACAAAACCGCCGTGTGCCGGTTCGTGTCCGCTGCCGCCGCCGCTGACAAGCGCAACTTTTCCTTCTTTTTTATCTGCTCTTACCAGTACGTCTAAGCCTTCAAGGCGTTTAACATAATCTGGATGGGCGTCTACAATCCCTTCAAGCATCTCGTTTTCAACGTTTTCAACATCATTGATAAATTTTTTCATAAGAATTCCCTCCTAATGAACTTTGCTTATTTAATTTATACTATATCACAGTTTTACCCAATTGATAAGTTAATTTTTCATTTGGCAAAATTTTATGTTTGGTGAGCAAAAAAACACTCCTTCCCTTTGGAAAACCTGAATTTTTCTTTTCTTGATGGTTTCTGAAAATATTAATAGTTTCAGCGTTAAACCGCATAAACAGGGGCTTTCAGCATTTGTTAAAAAATTAACTTTCTTTTTAGGTTGTAAATCCTTTACACAATATCAAGATTGTGCTATAATATCATTAAATCGAACTGAGAGCGACACACCGCCGTAAAGGTGATGTAATCGCCGACATGTCAGTAGAATTGTTGTTATCTAAATATTGGGCAGGAGTCTAGGAGGGCCATACTTTCGCATTGCATAAAGAGAATATGTTAATGTTGTTAGTCTGTGCCTTTTTTTAATGAAAACTGTACCATTTATTAACATTTGATTTATTTATGCTGATAGTATCTTCAGAAGCATAATTAAATAAATATATTTTAATTTATTTTAGGGGGTTATACTTATGTCTAAAAAGTATGTATTAGCACTGGATGCCGGAACCACAAGTTCAAGAGCGATTTTATTCAATCATGAAAGCGAAATTGTAAGCGTTGCACAGAAAGAATTTACTCAGATTTATCCGAAGCCAGGTTGGGTTGAACATGATCCAATGGAAATTTGGGCTACTCAGAGTGGTGTAGTAAGTGAAGCAATGGCAAAAGTTGGCGCAACCGCTGATGATATCGCTGCGATCGGTATTACAAACCAGCGTGAAACCACCGTTGTTTGGGATAGAAAAACAGGCGAACCTGTATACAATGCAATCGTTTGGCAGTGCCGCCGTACCGCCAGCTATGCTGATGACTTCAATGCCATCCCTGGCTTTGCAGATTATGTTCAGGACAATACTGGTCTTATTCTTGACCCATACTTCTCTTCTACTAAATTATTATGGATCTTAGACCATGTTGAAGGCGTTCGCGAAAGAGCTGAAAAAGGCGAATTAGCTTTCGGTACCATCGACACATGGCTGCTTTGGAAATTAACCGAAGGCCGCGTTCACGCAACCGACTACTCCAACGCTTCCAGAACAATGCTTTTCAACATCAAATCCTTAAAATGGGATGAAAAATTATGTTCTGAATTCAAATGCCCAATGTCCTTATTACCTGAAGTTAAACCTTCCTCCGGTGTTTTCGGAACCACCACCTTATTCGGTGGCGAAATTCCAATTGCCGGTATCGCTGGTGACCAGCAGGCAGCCCTGTTTGGACAGGCTTGCTTCGAACCTGGTATGGCTAAGAACACCTATGGTACAGGCTGCTTCCTGTTAATGAACACAGGTGATAAATTCGTTAAATCTACAAACGGCTTGTTAACAACCATCGCCTGGGGCCTTGACGGACAGGTTGACTATGCTCTCGAAGGTTCTATCTTCGTAGCTGGCGCTGCTATCCAGTGGTTAAGAGACGAATTAAAGATCATCGATACTTCCCCGGACTCCGAACATTTCGCTAAGAAAGTTCCGGATACCAGTGGTGTTTACATGGTTCCTGCCTTCACCGGTTTAGGCGCTCCGCATTGGGATGCTTACGCTCGTGGCGCGATTGTCGGCTTAACCCGTGGCGCTAACAAATGCCACTTAATCCGTGCGACACTTGAATCCTTAGCTTATCAGACAAAAGACATTCTGGATGCTATGGAAAAAGACTCCGGCGTTTCCTTGAAATCTCTCAAAGTTGACGGCGGCGCATGCAACAATGATTTCTTAATGCAGTTCCAGGCTGACATCCTTGGTGTTCCAGTAGACAGACCGTCTATCGTTGAAACTACCGCTATGGGTGCTTCCTACTTAGCTGGTTTAGCTGTAGATTTCTGGCATGGTAAAGAAGAAGTTACCGACGCCTGGAAGATCGACAGAACCTTCGAACCAATGATGGATTCCGAAGTTCGCGCTAAACTGTACAAAGGCTGGGTAAAAGCTGTAGAATGTGCAAAGGGCTGGGAAGAAGCTGAATAAGCCTCTTTATTGTCAAAAGTAAAAATGTTGGGTTTTTGTCGGGGAGTTTTAGGGCTTTCCCGACAAAAACTTTAACAAAAGTACAAAAAGTGCAAAAAAACTATTTACCTCCGAGTGCCTTTATGCTAGAATACAGGCATAGATGAGTTTAAGGAGGACCTAATGTCGACAAGAAAATGTTTTCTTATGTTTCAAGCGAATCCGATCATCGCCGCTGTCCGAAATCCCAAGGATATTCACGATGCCATCGCATCGGACACACAGGTTATCTTTTTGCTGGGTGGTAACATTTATAACCTCAAAAAAATGGTTGAATATGTGAATCATGCCGGCAAGTATGCCTTCGTCCATCTGGACCTCATTAAAGGCTATGCCCAGGATAACTATTTTATCAAATATCTGAAGGAAGAGATCAACCCTACTGGCATCATTTCAACCAAGAATTCTCTGGTTGCCCGTGCCAAGCAGGAGGGCCTCATGACCATACAGCGTTTATTTTTGCTGGACTCATCCGCCATGGATGTTTCCATCAACTCTGCAAAAAAGATCCGGCCTGACGCCGTTGAAATTTTGCCCGGACTCGTTCCCAAGATTATCCACAGTGTAAAAAAGGAACTGACGGTTCCGATTATTACCGGCGGGTTTATCGAGACAGAAGAAGAGGTTCGTTCTTGCATCGACGCTGGTGCGATCTCTGCCAGTACCTCATATAAACCGTTATGGGACGCCTTTTCAAGCATAAAAAGTGAGCAAAATAATAGAGAAGATGAACCCCTTAAACCTGAGGGAGAATAAAAACTAAATCAATGGCAATGGAGAGCCGCACTAATTTTCTTAGTATTTCATAATTTCTGAGAAAATTGTGTGGTTTTTTTATTGAATAACTAACTTTGTCTATATTTTTAAATATATTATAACAAATCAAGGAGGATTTATTATGTATGATATCGCTATTATAGGCGCTGGTATTGCCGGTTCCTACATAGCCCGGGAGTTATCCCGCTTTCAGTTGGATGTGGTTCTGTTGGATGGAGAAAATGATGTGGGAAATCAGATCACCATGGCAAACTCCGCTATCGTTCATGCTGGCTTCGACGCACCTTCCTATAAATTAAAGGGTAAATTCAACGCACCTGGAAACATTATGTACGAAAAGGTATGTGACGATCTGGATGTTCCTTACAAACGTACCGGTTCCCTGGTCGTTGCCCATAACGAACACGAAATGATGAAACTCCACGAACTCTATCAGAACGGCCTGGTTAACGGTGTTCCGGATATGCGTATCCTGTTTAAGGATGAAGTTCATGAAATGGAGCCAAACATCAATCCGGATATCTGTGGTGCTTTATACGCTGGCACTGCGGGCCTGGTTTCACCTTTCGAATTATGCGCCAAGGTTGCTGAAAATGCAGTTGACAATGGTGTTACACTTAAATTGAACCATCTGGTCACCAATATCCAGAATAAAAATGGTTCCTTCTTAATCAAAACCACCGGTGAAGACATCGAAGCTAAAATCGTAGTCAACGCTGCCGGTGTTTATGCTGACGATATCTACAAGATGGTTGGTGAACCTTACTTCAAGCTTTTAGCACGTAAGGGTAACTATTTCATCTTTGACAAAGAAGTTGGCGGACTGGTTAACAACGTTATCTTCCCCTGCCCGACTAAAAACGGTAAAGGTATCCTCGTTGCCCCAACCGTACACGGCAACCTGTTAATCGGACCAGATGCCTCCCCTGTTGAAAAGGGTGATATCTCCACCACACAGGAAAAACTCGACTACATTAAGGAAAACGCATTAAAGAACTGCCCGACCTTAAAGAACAGCTTCAATAAAATTATCCGTTCCTACGCAGGAACAAGAAACACCCCGGTTGCGGACACCTATACGACCACTGACGGCGACTTTATCATTGAAGAATCTCCGGTTAAGAACTTTGTCAACTTTGCGGGCTATGAATCTCCGGGCCTGACCTCTATTCCTGCTGCCGGCTGGTACGTTGTTGAAGAAATCATCATCCCAATGCTCGAACGCCAGGGCATCGACGTTAAGGAAAATGAAAACTTCAATCCTAAAAACAGAAAACACGTTTACTTCAATGAGCTGTCTGAAGAAGAAAAACGTGAGCTGATCGCTAAAGATCCTAAATATGGTAAGGTTATCTGCCGCTGTGAAACCATCACCGAAGGCGAAATCCTTGACGTTATTCACCGCAGCGCTGGCGCAACCACTGTTAAGAGTGTTAAAAAACGCTGCCGTGCCGGTATGGGACGGTGCCAGGGCGGTTTCTGTTCTCCGAGAGTCGTTGAAATCTTAGCGAGAGAACTGGGCTGTGAAATGGATGATGTTATGTACGACTCAAAAGACAAGGCATACATCCTGTGCGGAAAAACAAAATCTAACGGGGAGGAAGCATAAGCAATGATTTATGATGTAGTTATTTTAGGCGGCGGCCCTGCTGGCCTTGCTGCAGCAGTAGAAGCAAAAAAAGACGGTGCTGAAAATGTGCTGATTCTGGAACGTGACCGTGAACTCGGCGGTATCCTGAACCAGTGTATCCATAATGGATTCGGCTTACATACATTTAAAGAACAGTTAACAGGCCCTGAATACGCAGAGCGTTATATTGATCAGGTGGTTGAACTGGGAATCCCCTACGAACTGAACACCATGGTCCTTGACATGGAAGACAAGGGCGATACTAAGATTGTCCACGCCATCAATGAAGCCGATGGCTATACCGCCATTGAAACAAAATCTGTTATCCTGACCATGGGCTGCCGCGAGCGTACCTCCGGTGCCATCGGTATCCCGGGCTACCGCCCGGCCGGCGTTTTCACCGCTGGTACTGCACAGCGCTTCATTAACATGGAAGGCTACATGGCCGGTAAAGAGGTGGTTATCCTGGGCTCCGGCGATATTGGACTCATCATGGCACGCCGTATGACGCTGGAAGGCGCTCACGTACAGGCTGTCTGCGAATTAATGCCTTACTCCAACGGTCTGGTTCGTAACATTGTCCAGTGTCTGGATGATTACGACATTCCTTTGAAGTTATCCCACACCATCACCTTTATCCACGGTAAGGACCGTATCGAAGGCGTTACGGTCATGCAGGTCGGCGATGACCGCAAGCCAATTCCAGGAACTGAAGAATTTATCCCTTGTGATACCCTGCTCTTATCCGTTGGTCTGATTCCTGAAAATGAAATCTCCCGCAACGCAGGCGTTGATATTGACGGCCGCACCAGTGGACCGGTTGTCGGTGAGTTGCGTGAAACCAGCATGTCTGGCGTATTTGCCTGCGGTAATGTTGTACATGTGCATGACCTCGTCGACTTCGTATCCGAAGAATCCGTACTGGCTGGCAAGGGCGCAGCCAAATATATCAAAGGTGAATTATCCACCGAAACGAACTTTGACACCGTCAACGGCGAAGGAATCTCCTACGTTGTTCCGCAGCACGTTTCTTTGGCGAACATGGATGATGCCCTGACCTTCTACATGCGTGTCCGCAACGTTTATGCCGACAGTGTTGTCAATGCTTACATTAACGGCGAAAAGATCGCCACCAAAAAAGCAAGAAAATTCCTGCCTGCTGAAATGGTAAACTTCAATATTAAAAAAGAAGTACTGGAAAAATATCCAAATGGTAAAATAGAATTTATTGTCGAACCGAAGGAGGCAAAAAAATGAAAACTAATGTAACATGTATTTCATGCCCTTTAGGATGCCAGATGGTCGTTGAAGAAAAAGACGGCCAGTACACAGTAACGGGCAACACCTGTAAAAACGGTGAAAAATATGGGATTGAAGAAGTAACCAATCCTAAACGCGTTATCCCGACTACGGTTGTGATTAACGGCGCCTTGATGGCCCGTCTGCCGGTCAAAACCGCCGACGCTGTGCCAAAGGGAAAAATCTTTGATGTCATGAAAGAAATCGACAAGATTGTTGTCGACGCTCCTGTAAAAATGGGCGATGTCATCATCAAAGACGTTTTAGGCACCGGCGTTGATGTTGTTGCGACAAAAACCATGCCGCGCGTATAAATCCTCGTTCTTTACCTACTAATCTCTTATACATAAAAAGAACCGCTCAACTGGGCGGTTCTTTTTATTGGAGCTTATTGTCGCTTATTCTTCTTCATCCTCATCTACCGGCTGGTAGGTAGTCCCGTTAATGACCAGCGAACCATCGTCCCAGATGGCGTTGGCGTCAATTTCGTATTTTGCCTCCTTGCCCTCACTGTTGATATAGGTAAGGGTCGCCTTTAACGGGTCTTCGTCGCTGGACATGGTAATGGTATAGGCTGAGCTGCCTGTGTCGGAACCGTTTTGCCATTCAAGAGAGCGGTCCTGATTAAAGATGATTCTGGAATCGCCGCTCTGGTAGGTTCCGCGGATATAGGCTGTAAACATCAGCGCGCCTGAGCTTTGATCGGTCTGTTCCATATTCTTGATGGTATAGGTGGCCTCAGCGACCTTGCCCTTGCTGCCGCCATCCCTGGTACAGGCCTTTAAGGTTGAATCAAAATTGATCTTTAAAGGTGTCTCCGGATCATACACGTTGCCACCGTCCCTGGGATCGGAGCCGTCAAGGGTATAATAAATGGTTCCAGTACCGGCATTTGAAAGGGTGACTTCCTGTTCGCCATAGTATTCTCCTGATTCCAAAGATATTTTGGTGGTAAGATCTTTTCCGCAACCGCTGAGCGATGGGATCAGGAGCAAAATGATCATAATAAGTGCGATTAAATGTCTCTTTTTCATTCTTTACCTCTTTTCCTTGATATTTCTATTATATAACGGTTTCATCAAAAAAGAAACCCTTATTTGCTGTCATTTATACCCACTTCGTATCTATTGCGAACAATGAAAAAGCAGAAGCACTTAGCGGCTTCTGCTTTATATTTTATTCAACGCCTATTAATATGCCTGTCCCCCGCAGGGCTTCCTCGACCTCATCCAGAATGCTCTCGGAATCCGCTTCGACGGTGTGGTAATGCTCGCCGCCGGTAATGTCGGTCAGGGGCTTTACCCCGTGGTTCTTGACCTTATCCACAAAGAGCCGGACGTCACGCCTTGAAAATACATTGAGCTCAGCTTCGATTTTGCCGTAGATGGCGTGTCTTACAAAGACATCCACTGCCCGGGCGCCCGCATCCACAATGCGGTTGAGCTCATCCTCAATCTGTTCGGGCCCGTGGCAGACCTTAAAAATCCGGCTGACATAGGCTGGCTGGGTCATTATATAGCCGCGATGGGTGGAGATAATGCCCGGGCAGCTGGCCCGGATCAGGGCAATGTCCTGAACGATCACCTGCCGGCTGACATTAAATTTTTTTCCCAGAAAGGCGCCGGATATGGGGGCTTTGGACGTTTTGAGCACGTCCACAATTTCTCTGCGCCGCTGTTCTCCGTCCAAATAATCACCAACCTTTCTCTTTTTTTATTCTACGCTTCAAGGGGTTTGAGATTCTTGAGCGAAAAGTCCAGAATGGGCGCGGAATGGGTCAGTGCGCCGCAGGATACATAGTCGACGCCAATGCCGGCGATCTCGGCCAGGCGCTCCAGGGTAACATTGCCTGAGCACTCGGTCTCGGCCCGTCCGGCCACCATTGCCACGGCTTTTTTCACGGTTTCATTGTCCATGTTGTCCAGCATGATGATATCGGCTCCGGCTTCTAGGGCTTCCTCCAGCATGTCAAGGCTCTCGACCTCCACCTCGATTTTTCGCACAAAGGAAGCATACTCCTTTGCCAGGGCCACTGCTTTTTTCACGCTTCCCGCCGCCCCGATATGGTTATCCTTGAGCAAAATGCCGTCAGACAGGTTATAGCGGTGGTTATGACCGCCTCCGACCTTGACAGCGTATTTCTCAAAAACACGCATGTTTGGGGTGGTTTTGCGCGTATCCAGCAGCTTTGTATGGCTTCCCTCCAGCGCGGCGGCCAGCCGTTTGGTATAGGATGCGATGCCGCTCATGCGCTGGAGAAAATTCAGGGCAGTCCGTTCACCGGTGAGCAGACAGCGGATATCGCCGGTGACCACACCGATCAGCGCGCCGTTGGCCACCTGGTCTCCGTCCCCATAGTAAAACTCAAAGGCGGCGGTATCGTCCAAAAGCTCGAAAACCCGCCGGAAAACGCCGATGCCAGCCAGCACCCCATCCTGCTTGCAGATCAGCTCAGCTCTGCCCTGCCGGGGCTCTGGCATGACCGCGTTTGTGGTAATGTCCTCGCTGGTCACATCCTCCCGCAGGGCGCTCAGTATTGCATCGTCAACATTTATTTTAATTGTTGCACCATTGTTCATAAAAATGTGTGTCCTCTCTCTTGATTTCCTCTAGTATCAGTGACCTGTAGTCCGGAATTGCCGGGACGGCTGACAGCACCGAGGGGCCAGGCAACCCAAAGGCCAGGCTGCGCGGCGGCTCTGCCGCAATATGCCGGGCGGCCCTTTCGGCAAAGACCAGACTTTCCAGCAGGGAGTTGCTGGCGAGGCGGTTGGCCCCGTGGACGCCATTGCAGCTGGTTTCCCCCACGGCGTACAGATGGTCAAAGGAGGTCCGGCTGTCCAAATCCACCTCAATGCCGCCCATAAAGTAATGCTGGGCCGGTGTGACCGGTATGGGCTCCCTTGTCATGTCATAGCCCTCCTCCAGACAATGCTGGTAAATATTGGGAAAACGGTTCTTTATGGCCTCTGCCCCCAGATGGACAACCGATAAGCGCACGTACTCGCTGTGGTCGATGGCCTTTTGCTTTTCAATGGCCTCGGTCAGCAGGTCTCTTGGCAGCAGCTCATTGACAAACCGCTCGCCCTTGGCGTTTAACAGAATACCGCCCTCGCCCCGGACCGATTCGGAGATCAGAAAAGAACGGCCCGGCTTCTGGGAATACAGGGTGGTGGGATGAATCTGGATATAATTGATGTTCTTTACCGCGATGCCATGCCGGATGGCAATGCCCAGCGCATCCCCGGTAATGTGGGGATAGTTGGTGGAATAGCGGAACAGGCCGCCCAGGCCGCCTGTGGCCAGCACAATGTTTTCTGCGTAAAGCGGGAAGGTCTCTCCGGTTTGGCTCCGGGCCACAATCCCCGAGCAGCGGGTGTTTTCGCAGATGAGGTCGATCATGGTCGTAAACTCATGAAACTCAATGTTTCTGCGGGTTTTTACCTGCTCCAGCAGCTTGCTGGTGATTTCCCTGCCGGTCACATCGTCGTGAAACAGGATTCTGGGCGTGGAGTGGGCGCCTTCACGGGTGAAAGCAAAGCCGCTGCCCTCCCGTCTGAAATCCACACCATAGCGGACCAGCTCGTCGATGATGTGCGGCGAGCTGTTAATCATCACCGATACGGCCTGCGGGTCGTTCTGGTAATGGCCGGCCTTCATGGTATCCTCGTAATAGCTTTTATAATCCTCAGGGCTCTTAAGCATACAGATCCCGCCCTGGGCCAGGAAGGAATCGCTGTTTTCAGCCTCATCCTTGGTAATCATGATAATTCTCAAATTCTGGGGCAGCTTAAGGGCGCAGAACAGGCCTGCCGCCCCGGTTCCGACGATAATAACATCGGCATGATTCTTCATTTTCACACACTTCCTTACTGTGCTAACGCGTGCATTTTTTTAAGGGAACGGGATGCCTGCACGCGTTGTGTTTCATCCATTTCCATTGTATTGTCAAAGGTTTCCAGGGTATGCAGCATCTTTTCCAGAGTATTCTTCTTCATGTTTTCACAGACGCAGAGCTCATCGACCATATAAAAGGCCTTGTCCGGGTACTGCTTTTTCATCTGGTGCAGAACCCCTTCCTCGGTGGCGATGATATAGCTGTCCCCGCCGTCCTTTCCCGGGAAGTCGATGATGCCTGAGGTACTGCCGATGTAGTCAGCCAGGGCCAGGGCTTCGGGAATGCACTCGGGGTGCATGAGTACCTTGGCGCCGGGATGCTCTTCCTTTGCCTTTCTGACAAGGGCTTCGCTGATCCGGGCATGGGTCGGGCAGAAGCCATTGTGAAAGTAAAAGGTCTTCTCCGGCAGCTTTTCGGCGATATGACGGCCCAGGTTGGAATCCGGCACAAAGTAGATTTCCTTCTCGGGCATGGCGGCCACCACACGCTCAGCATTGGACGAGGTGACGCAGACATCGGCCCAGGCCTTGGTTTCGGCGGTTGAATTGATATAACAGACCACTGCTGCGTCAGGGTATTCTGCCTTGAGCTTTTGAATATCCCCAGGGGTAACCATGTGGGCCATTGGGCAGTCGGCCTCCAGGTCTGGCATGAGCACCGTTTTATCCGGACTCAGGATTTTCGCGCTCTCTCCCATAAATTCGACGCCGCAGAACAGGATGACCTTTTCACTGGCCTCCGCCGCTTTTTTGCTGAGCAGGTAGGAATCGCCCACATAGTCAGCTATATCCTGGATGTCACCGGTCACGTAATAATGGGCCAGAATCACGACATCCTTTTCCTTTTTGAGCGCCAAAATCCGCTCAACCATTTCGTTCATAATTCTCCTCCGTGTATACAGTCTTTCCAACCATTATAGCATCTGTCTTGTCACATAACAAGCATCGTTGTAAATTTATCAAAGTTTTAGCTGAAAAAGCGCATAAAAAGACCCCTTTGTCATCAAAAATCGTTGACGAAGGGGCATGAGGACTCAGAGAACGGGCTTAACCGGCTCAGCCTGTGATAAACTGCGCCACGAAGATATTACTGTTGAGGATCAGCAGAAAGATCAGAACGCTGATGATGGAAACGTAGACTCGCTTCTGGAGCTTACTGGGTGTCTCCCGCCCCAAAAGGACCAGATCCCGGATGCCAAAGACCATGATAAACACAATGACTGCATTGACGCCCAGGGTATCGTAGGAAGCGAAATCGGTGGGGAGAAGGCCCAGATAATACATAAAGGCCAGAGGAACAAAGAGCAGCAGCAGGACCAGGTCTGCCGCCTTACGTCTGGTTTTATAATAGGTCACCAGCGACAGGATAAAGAAAAACAGGACGCAGAATACAAAGATGCCGGCCACCATCTGGTTGTACGGGGTTACCGCCAGACTGACGGGGTCTTTGTAATAGACCGCTGAGCCAAAAAAGGCTTCGACGATCTTGTTTAAACAGCCGGGCACCACGGTGCCGAAGAACCACAGCAGGCGGCCGCCGAATTCGCCGAGCGAGCCCACCGGATCCAGTCCCAGGTTCAGCACCCGCTCTGCCGAGCCGGCCAGCGCCTGGGCGATGCCGAAATAAATGGCGGTCCCCCACACAAAGAGCAAAGCGAAAAAGCCGACGTATTTCACCGAGGAATGGGCTGCCCGGTTAAAATAAACGTAGCCGGTCAGCAGCACAAAGGTCACCATGGTGGGAATCTGGGCCAGCAGGAAGGTTACGAGTAAAAAGACCAGGGACAGCAGCAGCGCGATGTAGGCGGTTTTGAGGTCGCGGTCTGCCAGGGCGCTGTCAAAACGGTCATACAGGATAACACACACGCCGGCACAGCAGACGGCCGGAATAAAAGCCACCAGGCTCGCGTAGGCCGTGAAATCTGTGATCACTGAGAAGGCCATGAGGACTGTGGTTACCAGAAAAGCCACCAGGTCGTTGTGGGATTTGCTGCGGCGCCACTGGTCCAGAAGCAGGCCAAAAAGCACAAGAAAGGCCACGTTAAAGGCTCTGAGCATCCAGGCACTCTCTGGTGTCAGGCCTGAAAAAATATTCTGGAGGACACCCTCAAAGGCCCGCCCGTTCTCGATGGCCCTTGGAATATTCTCATCAAAGGTCTGGGTAAAGAACAGATAGTCCGTGGGATAGCGGAACTGTGGCAGCAGTAAAAACAATGCGGTCAGAATAATGACCGCGGACAGCACCACGCCGTACCAGTTGTGCTGAATCCACTGCCTTGGCGTCTTTTGGGGGCCATTATTGGTAATGTACCAGACCACCGTGCCGGGAATACCGGGAAATAGGATCAAAAATGCAATTTCAAGGGGCAGCGGCCCTCCTGGCATCACGGGAATGAGCACAGCCCCCAGGGCGATCAGGACAATAAAATATGCGATAAAGCCGTTTCTGAGTTTTCGATTGTCTCCAATGGTTTTTTCCATTTCAATTTTCTCCTTTTTTCATCATATTCTTTGATTACCCAAAGGAGTCTGAAATGAAACAAATAAAAAAACGCGGCGTGCCATACCGGTACGCGGCGCTTCAGTATTAAAAAGTGTCCGCCCTATTTCAGCCGTTTCAGGTCAAAGACCATGCCCTGGCAGAACTTGAGGTTTTCTGCGGGCTGGTTGTCGATGATCTCAAAGCTTTCGTGGGGAATGTCGGTTCGGTAGGACCAGACATAGGGGCCCTTGCACCATCTTACCTCGATGGGGCTGGCCTTTGCCTTAGCCTCATGCGAATAGATGCAGTTGCAGGGGCAGTCCTCGAAAAGGCCTTTTTCCGTTATATAAAGAGTGCCGCCGTCAACGGTCTGGCGTTCCTCTTCGATGGCGCCGTGAAAAACCGTCCGGTCGTCGGAGCAGCCAAAGACAATGACAAAGCCATGTTCTCTGGCCTGTATGATTTCATCCTCTGTCATTTCCTTTTTGTATTCTCTGCCGTCTAACAGTGCCGCAAAATCCTGAATTGTTTTCATACTTACCCTCCTCAGCACGATTTCTAACTCTTATTATAGCGCAGATTTTCCATAATGAAAAGCCAGAGGCTAAAAAACCCGGATCTATGGGGGAGATCCGGGTAAAGTTTACTACATGTCGAATTTTTTATGAATATGGATCATAGCTTCCTTGGCGCGTTCCTTATCAATGAGACAGGAAATCTTGATTTCAGAGGTGCTGATGGTCTGAATGTTGATGCCCAGTTCAAAGAGGGCTTCAAAGAATTTAGAGGCGATTTCCGCATTGGCGACAATGCCGGTTCCCACAACGGACAGCTTGGCAACGCCCTTGTCAAAAGCAACCTTCTGGGCTTCCACCTCAAAGGCGAATTTCTGGGATACCTCTACGGCTTCCTGAAGCTCGTCGGCGTCCACGGTGAATGAGATATCGTTGACCGCGGTGCGGTTGACGTTCTGCACGATCATGTCGACGTGAATATTGGCAGAGGCCAGCATGCTGAACAGCTTGAAGGCAATCCCCGGCTGGTCTGGTACTTCAAAAATTGATATTTTAGCGATATTTTCGTCTAACGCGATTCCTCTGACTAACACTTTTTCCATTTTAACATCCTCCTTGATAATCGTTCCTTCGTTATTATTATAGCTCGATCTTACGATGAGCGGCATCTTGAATTTTTCGGCAAGCTCCACAGAGCGCGGGTGCAAAACGCCTGCACCGAGGCTGGCCATTTCCAGAACCTCCTGATAGGAGACCTCGTCCATTTTGGTGGCTGTGGGCACAACACGCGGGTCGGCGTTGTAGACCCCGTCCACATCGGTGTAAATTTCGCAGCATTTTGCCTCCAGGGCCGCCGCCACTGCCACCGCACTGGTATCTGAGCCGCCGCGGCCCAGGGTCGTGATATCGCGGTTTTCGTCCACTCCCTGGAAGCCGGCCACGATGACGATTTTCTCATCGGCCAGCTCTCTCTCGATGCGGGCCGTGTCGATACCGCTGATGCGGGCACGCTTGTGCACATCCGACGTCTGGATGCCGCACTGAGCGCCGGTCAGGGACACCACGTCATGGCCAATGGTCTGAATGGCCATGGCTAAAAGGGAAATGGATACCTGCTCGCCCGTGGCCAGCAGCACGTCCATCTCACGGCTCGGCGGGTTCGGGTTAATGGCCATGGCCAGGTCCACCAGCTCATCGGTGGTTTTGCCCATGGCAGAGACCACCACAACCACCCTGTTGCCGGCGTTTTTGGTTTCCACGATCCGCCGCGCGACGCGTTTGATTTTTTCAACCGTGCCGACGCTGGTACCGCCGTACTTCTGCACAATTAAATCTTCCATAAATACTCCTCTTTAACAATGTTCTCTTTTATTTATTCATAGATGCGCGCGTAGAAGCACTCGCTCTGTTTTTCCTTGATTTTGTCAACCATGGCGTCAAAGACATCGGCCGCCACCGGCTCTGTCATGAAGAATAACCGGTTGTCGCTGACAATGATGTTTTTGCGTGCGCAGACCTCGTCCACAGCGTTTAAGGCATGCTCGAAGGTCTCATGGCTGTCAATGTCCACACGCAGGTAATATTTGCCCTTGAAGGCGCCCACGCCTTTTTTTTCCAGCTGCTTTCTGAAAACCAGTGGTTTTGGGAAGTTATTATCCTTAATACAGTTGATGATGTAAAGGGCGTCGCCCACCACCGCGTTGGCGGTGGCGTCCTTGCCTGCGCCCTTGCCGTAGAACTGAAGCTCGCCGATAATATCGCCCACAATGGAGATGATGTTAAACTCGGAGTTAACATTACTCATGATGGAGGCTTCCTTGAACATCACCGGTTCCACGGTGGTGTAGACCTGGTTCCCTTCCTCTAACCGGGAGTGGCCCAGATACTTGATGACATAGCCGTAATCGCCGGCCATCTCGATGTCCACTGCACGCACGTCGGACAGGCCGCGTTTGCGCACATCCTCATCCTTAATGATACCGCCGTAGGCCAAAGAGGACAGAATCGCCAGCTTTCTGGAGACATCGTAGCCTTCAATATCCGCTGTCGGGTCGGCCTCTGCGAAGCCGATGCTCTGGGCCAGCTTCAGGGTATCTGCAAAATCCGCGCCTTCCTCGGTCATCTTGGACAGAATGAAATTGGTGGTGCCGTTGAGAATGCCCTTGATTTCATTGACACGGTTGATCTTCAACTCTTCCTTTAAAGAGCCAATGATGGGAATCCCGCCGCCGACACTGGCTTCGTAGCGCAGAATCACATTGTTTTCCGCCGCGATGGTCAGCAGCTCCTCGAAGTATTCGGAGATAACAGCCTTGTTGGCGGTTACCACATGCTTGCCGCTCTGCAGCGCCCGCTTGATCAGGCCATACTCAAAATCCATACCGCCGAGAAGTGCGATGACAATCTCGATATCCGGATCGTCCATGATGTCGTCCGGGTTGGTGACCACGCGGGCCACCTTGTCCTCTCCGGCTACCTGCTTGTTGGGATCCTTATCCAGAATTTTGGTGATCACAACCTTTTCGTCCAGGTTCTTGGCGAACCGTCCCTTGTTTAAATTGATGAGCTCGTAGACACCGGTTCCGATGGTTCCAAACCCCAATAATCCAATATTCAAATGATTTTCACCTCTGTAAATGTATTCATTAAAAAAACACTTGTTTTTATCTCGAAAACATTCTATCATATATATTAAGGATATTCAATAAAAATTTTGGAGGAACTATGAAAGAAAAATATGTCAGCACACGCGGAGGCGAAACGAACGTGTCCGCGTCGGAAGGAATTATCAAAGGAATCGCCAAGGATGGCGGCTTATTCGTCCCTTCATTCATCCATGACATAAAAATTGACCTGACCGCCCTGAAGGATGCAACCTACGGAGAAGTGGCTTTTGAGATTTTCAAGCATTTTCTGGACGACTTCAGTGAGGAACAGATTAAGGACTGCATCCACAATGCCTATTATACCGGAAAATTTGAAAATGAGGAACCCGTTTCCCTCAAAAAAGTCGATGACCGTTATTTTCTTGAGCTGTACCACGGCCCTACCTGCGCGTTCAAGGACATGGCCCTGACCATTTTACCCTACCTGATGACCACTGCCATGAAAAACGCCGACATCAGCAAGGACATCGTCATTTTAACCGCCACCTCCGGCGACACCGGAAAGGCGGCCCTCGAGGGCTTTGCCAAGGTGCCGCACATCAATATTGTGGTCTACTATCCAAAGGACGGCGTCAGCACCATTCAGGAAAAACAGATGCTGACCCAGGACGGTGACAACACCTGCGTCATCGGCGTGGCCGGAAACTTTGACGATACCCAGAACGGCGTCAAGGAAATTCTGAATAACAGCGGCCTGATCGAGGAGCTGCGTGAACAGGGCTATGTCTTCTCCTCGGCCAATTCCATCAATATCGGGCGCCTGCTGCCCCAGATCGTCTACTATTTTTACAGCTACATGCAGCTTTATAAGAAGGCGGTCATCGACCTGGGCGAGGCTGTCAACTTTGTGGTGCCGACCGGCAACTTCGGAAATATTCTGGCCGGCTACTATGCCCGCGCCATCGGCCTGCCGGTCAGCCGCCTGATCTGCGCGTCCAATAAAAACAACATCCTGACCGATTTCTTCAATACCGGCAAGTATGACCGCAACCGCGATTTCTACAAGACCATGTCCCCGTCCATGGACATTCTGATCTCCAGCAATCTGGAACGCCTGCTCTACGACGTTACTGGCGAAAACAGTGAGATGATCACAGACCTGATGAATAAGCTGAGCGCCGACGGCGCCTATGAGATGGACCGCCAGCTGCTTTTCCTGGGCGACGACCACGTTTTCTACGCTGGCTGCGCCAATGAGGACGAAACCGCCGGCGCCATAAAACGCATGTTTGAATACGAGCACTATCTCATGGACCCGCACACCGCTGTGGCCAGCAAGGTCTACAGCGAATACCGCGAGGACACAGGTGATGTTGAAACCCCGACCATCATTCTCTCCACTGCCAGCCCCTACAAATTTGGCCGCAGTGTGTACGAAAGCATCTTCGGCGAGGTGCCCGAGGGCATGGACGATTACGCGGTGCTCAAGGAGCTGGCCGCCCGGACCGAAACGGAAATCCCCGCTCCGCTGAGGGATCTGGATCAGAAGGAAAACCGACACGATAAGGTATGCAGCCCGGAAGAAATGGCCGGCTGTATCACAGCATTTTTAGAGAAATAGGAGCGTGAACCACTCATGATAAAAGTACGCGTACCCGCAACAACAGCCAATATCGGACCTGGCTTTGATGCCTTCGGTATGGCTTTTCAGTTATATAATATTTTCAGCTTTGAGGAAAGGGACAACGGCAAGCTTACCATCCGCGGCGTCGAACGGCGCTACCAGGGTAAGTCCAATCTGGTCTACAAGGCCATGCTCAAGGTCTTTAACCATGTCCATTACCGTCCGAAGGGCATTTACATTTACACCGATGTCAACATCCCTGTAAGCCGCGGCCTGGGCAGCTCTGCCGCCTGCATTGTCGGCGGCCTGGTGGGGGCCAACACCCTCTGCGGCGCTCCCCTGACAGGCAAGGAGCTCTTTGACATGGCAGTCGAGATGGAGGGCCACCCCGACAACGTGGCCCCGGCCATGTTCGGCGGCCTGGTGGTCTCCCTTGGGCTCAAGGAAGAAAACCACTATATCAAAAACGAGGTTTCCAAATGCTTTGAGTTCTACGGCATTATCCCGGACTTTACCCTGTCCACCATGGAGGCCCGCAGGGCCCTGCCAAAAAAAGTATTCCATAAGGACGCGGTGTTCAACGTGTCCCGCGCGACCATGACCTACCTCGCCCTGTCTGAGGGGCGGCCGGATATCCTGAAGGTCAGCGTCGAGGATAAACTGCACCAGCCTTACCGTCAGGGCCTTATCGCCCATTACGATGAGGTGGCCCAAAAAGCGCAGACCCTGGGGGCGCTTAACACCTGCATCAGCGGTGCCGGCCCCACCATTCTGGCCATCACCACCAGAGACAATGACCAGTTTTATGAAAAAATGGGTAAGTATTTGAAGGATAAGCTGCCGGGATGGACCCTGCTCAAACTGGAGCCGGACAACACCGGCGTTTGTACCGATCAGCACTCTTAAGGAGGAGCCTATGATACGTGATTATCTGATTGTCAGTAAAAAGATACTGCCGGAGTATTACAGCAAGGTGGTGGAAGCCCGCATTCTGCTGGAATCCTCCCAGTGCAAATCCGTCAGTGACGCGGTAAAGCGCGTTGGCATCAGCCGGAGCACCTACTACAAGTACAAGGATTATATCTTTAAGCCCTCGGAGGATTTCGGACGGAAATTCACTATTTCCATGATCCTCGACGATGAGCCTGGTATCCTGTCCAATGTGCTCAACATCCTGCGCGAGCACAAGACCAGTATTATCACCATCCATCAGGACATTCCCATCAACCATGCCGCAGTTGTCATTCTGACCCTGGACGGCAAGGACCTTTTGGGAAGCATTGAGGACCTGGTGGGCGACCTGGTGGTGCTGAGCGGCGTCCACAATGTCAATCTGGTGGCAATGGAATAGCCATGGAAATTCTGGAAGAAGTTCTCAACACCATTGTCCAGTACGCGATCCTGTTCTTTGAGTACGTGGGCGTGGGCGTACTGATCTGGTCCGGCATCAAGGGCATCTGGGGCTTTATCCGCCGCAGGCCCTCCACCCGCCTGGACCTGGCCAAGGGCATGGCCATGGCACTGGAGTTTAAGCTTGGCAGTGAGATCCTGAGGACCGTCATTGTCCGCCAGGCCAGCGAGCTCATCATCGTCGGCGGGATTATTCTGCTGCGGGCCGCCCTGACCGCCCTGATTCACTGGGAAATCAAGAATGAGGAGTCGGAGGTGCACAAGGACCGGATGGTCGAAGAACAAGGGCATGACCAAAATAAAAACAGCGGAGAGTAGGCACTCTCCGCTGTTTTTTTACCAGATATTTTATCTAACTAGATTTTTTCAATGCTGTCAATGGTCGCACCGCCCAGGCATACCTGGCCGTCGTAGAGGACGACCTCCTGGCCCGGGGTGACGGCTTTCTGGTCCTTGTCGAAATCGACATGGAGTCCGCCGTCGGCTTTGACGGTGACGTGGACGCCCTGGTCGGGCTGGCGGTAGCGGAACTTGGCCGTGCAGGCAAATTCCCCTGCCGGAGCCTCCCCGGCGACCCAGCTGGTGTCTGTGGCCTCCAGAGACCTTGAATACAGGGCCGGGTGCTTTTCACCCTGCACCACGTAGAGCACGTTGTCGCCCAGGTCCTTTTCAACCACAAACCAGGGCTCGCCTGTGCCCTGTCCGCCGATGCCCAGGCCGCGGCGCTGGCCCAGCGTGTAGTACATGAGGCCCTCGTGCCGTCCCTTGACATTGCCGTCGAGGTCCCGGATTTCTCCGGGCTGGGCGGGCAGATACTGGCTCAGGAACTGGGTGAAATTGCGTTCCCCGATAAAGCAGATGCCCGTGCTGTCCTTCTTGTCCGCGGTGATGAGGTTGTTCTTTTCCGCGATCTCACGGACTTCCTTTTTGTCCAGGTGCCCGATGGGAAACATCACATTTTCCAGCTGGCGCTGGCCGAGCTGGCAGAGGAAATAGGTCTGGTCCTTATTGTGGTCAAAGGCCCGGATCAGGCGGAATTTCCCCTCATGCACATCCTTCTGGGCATAGTGGCCGGTGGCGAGCACGTCGCCGCCGACCACACCCAGGGCGTAGTCTAAAAAGCGTTTGAATTTAATCTCTTTATTGCACAGGACATCGGGATTCGGAGTGCGGCCTTTTTTATATTCATCGAGAAAATAAGCGAAAACGTGATCGTAATATTCCCTGGTGAAGTTCACCGTGTAATAGGGAATATCAATGGTCTCGCACACGCGCTGGACGTCTTCATAGTCCTCGGTGGCGGTACAGACCCCGTTCTCGTCCTTTTCCTCCCAGTTTTTCATAAAAACGCCAATGACGTCATATCCTTGCTGCTTTAAAAGCAGGGCCGCGACGGAAGAGTCTACCCCGCCGGACATACCTACTACGATTTTCATTTTTTCCTCCTCCCAGTGCGGTCAGGCCGGCGAACGTCTTATTTGATGGCGGCGGCCATGGCATCTGCCAATGCCTTGAGCTTCGCTTCGTCTTCGGCGTCTGCCAGGCCCTGTATGTTGACCATATCGCCAACCACATCGGCCTTTGCCTTTTCGATAAACGCGTCGAAGTAACGGTCTGCCCCGTTGCTCCAGCTAAAATCTGTAAAGAAGCCCAGCTTGTGGTTCTTTACGCCAATTTCTTCCACCTTGTATAACAGGTTGGCCATTTTCGGGAAAATGCGGCCATAATAGGCCGGCGCACCCAGAATAAGGCCTGTGTACTTCCACATGTCGCTGACAATGTAGGAAATATCGGTTTTGGAAACATCGAATAATTTAACGGTCTTGACCCCGGCGTCCTTCAGGTAGCCTGCCAGCAGCTCTGCGGAGTGCAGGGTATTGCCGTACATGGTGCCATAGGCGATGACAACGCCCTCCTCGGTCTGGTAGCGGCTCATGCGGTCGTAGAAGTCCACAATATAGCCCGGGTTGCTTCTCCAGATGAGGCCGTGTGACGGGCAGATGGTCTGGATGTCCAGTGGTCCGAGCTTCTGCAGGGCCTTCTGGGCCTGTCCGCTGACCTTGCCCACAATGCAGGCGTAGTAGCGTCTGGTATTATCCTCGTAGGAGGCCACGTCATTTTCATCGTCAAAGATGCTGCCGTCGGTGCTGCCGAAGCTGCCGAACACGTCCATTGAGAACAGGACCTTGTCGGTTGCGTCGTAGGTGACCATGGATTCCGGCCAGTGGACCATCGGAGTCATGTAGAACTGCAGCTCGTGATGGCCCAGGTCCAGGGTGTCGCCGTCGGCGACTTCCATGATGTTCTGATCGATGTTGTAAAAGTTCTTCATGATCGGGAAGGTCTTCTTATTGCCGATGATCTGCATGTCCGGATAGACGGCCAGCAGGTCCGCGATGGAGCTGGAATGGTCGGGCTCCATATGGTTGACGATGAGGTAATCGACCTTCTTGTCACCGATGATGGACCGGATCTTTTCAATATATTCGCCCTGCTTAAAGGACTTTACCGTATCCACAACAGCGACCTTGTCGTCGTTGATGATATAAGCGTTGTAGGCCACGCCGTCCTGGTCGATGGGCCACATGCCCTCGAACAGGTAGGTTTCATGGTCGTTGACGCCGACCCAGTAAATATCGTTTTTAATTTGTACTGTTTTCACTTGATTTCTCCTTTGCACTTTAATCTTATAGTTTCATCTTACCCTGATGTCTTAAAGATACACAGTTGTTAGGTTAAGTTTAACCTTATTTCTATATGGTTTCAAGGGTAAAAAAGAGGTACAACCTTTTCAATTAGTGTACGTCGTAATCTTTGAAGCCCTCATTCAGTTTTTTCAGCTCTTTGTAGCTTTTTCTCATACCAAAAGACTGAATGATAAAGAAAAACCCAAGAATCCCCAGCACAATTCCAAGAAAGACAATGAAGAACACTGCCTGTCCCACAGGGTTCATAAACGTAAAAATACCAAAAATGATCAGAAGCACGCCGAGCACGATTTTCACCGCCCGGCCGACGCCCAGGGAGCTTCCGCCCATAACCAGCAGCACAATGCCGGTGATGATGGCCCAGATGCCCACAAGCACGACAAAGAAGGATATGATGGTGGTGGGCCAGAGCAAAAAGGCCGCCCCCACTAAAATATCGACAATGCCCCGCCCAAAGCTGAAGCCGTTGCTGACGCCGTACTCTACCCGGTTGGCGATGCCGACAATCAGGTAGAAAACCCCCATGGCCACACGGTAAATCCCGATGACCATCACGAGGAAGGATAAGGTGACATCGGGCACAAAAAGTGTCATCCCGCAGATGACCACCAGACAGATGCCCTCGAGCAGCATCATCCACCACTTGCCGTAGGCGCGGTCCAGAAGCTCGATGCCCTTCACTCTCATGTTTTCTTTATTCACGCTGTTTCCTTTCCGCCTCTATTCCTCCGCGTTCATTTTTTCAACGACACGCGCCAGAACATCGGCTGCACGTTGTTTTACAGGATCGCAGGCTTTTACCTCATCGCGGTGGTGTTCCTTGATGTAGCTGCAATCCAGACTGCCAAATTCCTTTTCAAATTCTTCGACTAAAAGCTTAGAGGCCTTCTTGGCTTTGTCCTGAGTGCTGGGACGCTCCTCGCCGTACATGGCGCTTAAGGTGGCCAGAGCGCCGCAGAACGCGCCGCAGGTACGGCCGGAGTTAAAGCCGCCGCCGAAGCCCTGCATCATTCTAAAGGCTTCCTCGGGCAGGTTAAGCTCATATTCCGAATTCCCGGTGCGCAGCAGAACCTCTGCACAGTTCATATGATACTGTTCTCTTTTGTCCGCCGGCTGGTCGCTGCCGTAAGCGTTGTAAACATCCACATAGTTAATTGACATTTTACTCTCTCCTTTATATTAAATCAACTTGATTTAATTATATATGGTTCTACCCAAAAACGCCACTACTTAATTAATATATTCGAATATTTTTAGTATTGCTCCGCCCTGGCCCCACCTTTACTTAACTGGTTAAATGGTGTATGATATATTCTTGTACGGAGATAAAAACAACACACCACATCAATTTACTTATGAGGAGGTCCATTATGGATAAAATATTAAGCAATCTGGAGCCCCAGCCGGTCTTTCACTATTTTGAAGAAATCTGTGAAATTCCCCACGGCTCCTTTGACACCAAGCGCATCTCGGATTACTGTGTCCGTTTCGCCGAAGAACGGGGACTGGCCTGCCATCAGGACGAGGCCAATAACGTCATCATCATAAAAGAAGCCAGCGAAGGCTATGAAAACGCCAAACCCGTGATCCTGCAGGGTCATCTGGATATGGTCTGTGAAAAGGCAGACGGCTCAGACCACGACTTTAAAACCGATCCGCTTTCGCTCATGATCGACGGCGACTGGATCACCGCGGACGGCACCACCCTGGGCGGCGACGACGGCATCGCCGTGGCCTACGGCCTGGCCCTGCTGGACGATAACACCCTGTCCCACCCCAAGCTTTATGTGATCTTTACCACCGAGGAGGAGGTGGGCATGGAGGGTGCGCACGCCATCGACCTGGCGCCTGTCAGCGACGCGGCTTATATGATCAACCTCGATTCCGAGGACGAGGGCATTATCCTGGCGGGCTGCGCCGGCGGTGTCCGCGCCAGCTGCACCTTTGACGTCAGGCGCACAGCCCGGAGCGGCCTCTCCTGCGAGCTGGCTGTATCGGGCCTGCACGGCGGCCACTCCGGCCAGGAGATCAACCGTTTCGGCGCCAACGCCAGTGTGCTGCTGGGCACCCTGCTGAACGACCTGGCCCAGGAGCTGAGCTTTGACATCATCGACCTGACCGGCGGCACCAAGGACAACGTCATCACCAAAAAAGCCACGGCCACCATTGTCATTGACCCCAACGACGAGCCAGCTGTAAGAGCGCGTCTGGAAGCCCTGGAGGCCTTTTATAAGAAGAATTTCGCCGCCAAGGACCCCGAGCTTGCCCTGAGCCTGAAAGCCCTGGAAAAGGGCGATTTCATGGTTTTTAACGAAGCCTGTGCCCGCCGCGCTGTCTTTGTGCTCATGCAGATCCCCAACGGCGTCCAGGCCATGAGCCTTGACATCGAGGGACTGGTGGAAACCTCGCTGAATCTGGGCATCATGTACACCCGGGAGGACGACTTCCTGGTCAGCTTTGCCATGCGCAGCTCCATCGGCACGGCCAAGGAGGCCCTGAGCGCCAAGGTCCGCGCCTTTACCGAATACCTGGGCGGCACCTACACCGAGGCGTCCTCCTATCCGGCCTGGGAATACCGCCGGGAATCGGCCCTTCGGGACATGATGTGTAAAACCTTTGAGGAAATGTACGGAAAGACCCCGGCCGTGGAGGCCATCCACGCCGGGCTGGAATGCGGCCTGATCTCCGCCAAGCTGCCGGAGCTGGACATTGTCTCCATCGGGCCGGACATGCACGATATCCACACCCCTGAGGAACGCCTGTCCATCTCCTCAACCGCCCGCACCTGGGATTACCTGCTGAAGGTTCTGGAAAATTTAAAATAAATTACTGCCACAAGGAGGAAGAAAAGAAATGAACAACATGCAAGCCCTTAAAACCAACCTGCCCGAGGACGTGGCCCTGCTCAAGGCCTGGGGCGACTTTGACAAAGCCGCCGGCCTCATCAAAAAGTATCTGGAACGCCCCATTCCAAAGGCCCTGGCCGAACGGCTGGAGCTGGAGCTGGCCATACTGGCCGAGCTGCCCATACAGTACCCCTACGCCTACGACGAGGCTCTGAAAATGATGCAGGAAAAGGTGCCTGGTTTTACCAGGGAAGACCTCGAGACCCTCAAGGACGACGGCTACGCGGACTGGATCTACGTGAACGGCACCGTGCATTTTCAGGACATGTTTGTGGCCAGCATTGCCAAAACCGTGCCCAAATACAAGGACATCGAGGTGGACGAGGACCAGAAGACCATTGAGGTAAGCCCTGTGGAAATCCTGGACGAGACGGTCAACGAGATGATCGAAAAGGGTGAAAAGAACTACTTCATCCACATCCGCCACAGGGTTAAGATCAAAAAAGAAGCCGAGGAGCTGGGCAGCCTCATCCGCGTTTACCTGCCCATTCCGCAGAACGCCGACCAGATCAGCAAGATCAAGCTCATTGACATCTCACCAGAGCCGGTGAAGATCGCGGACGAAACCTACGGCCAGCGCACCGTCTATTTTGAAAAACCCCTGGAAGCGGGCGACACCTTTACCGTGGAATATTCCTATGAAAACCGTGCGAAATACGTGAACCCGGACCCCGAAAAGGTGGACCCGGTGCAGCCGGATTTTGAGACCCAGGAGCTCCAGCCCCACATTGTCTTCTCACCCTATATCCGCGCCCTGTGCGAGGAGCTGACCGGCGGCGAAACCAATCCGCTGATCAAGGCCCGCAAAATTTATGATTTTATCACCACCCGGGTGCACTACTCCTACGTGCGCGAATACCTGACCATTGTCAACATCCCGGACTACATGGCCACCGGGCTCAAGGGCGACTGCGGCATCCAGGCCCTGCTGTTCATTACCCTGTGCCGCTGCGCGGGTATCCCGGCCAAATGGCAGTCCGGCTCTTACGTCAATCCGGCCAGCATCGGCAACCACGACTGGGCCATGTTTTACGTCGCGCCCTACGGCTGGCTGCACTGCGACTGCTCCTTTGGGGGCAGCGCCTACAGAAACGGCGCTGAAAACCGCTGGAATTTCTACTTCGGCAATCTGGAGCCCTTCCGCATGGCGGCCAACTCCGAGTTCCAGCTGGACTTTGACCCGCCGAAAACCTACCTGCGGGCCGATCCCTACGACAACCAGCGCGGCGAATGCGAATATGAAAACCGCCGCCTCACCTTCCATGATTTCGACGAGGAGCGCGTGATCGTGGAGATGGTTCCCATTGACTGACCACGCCTTAAACGCCGGCCTCCGGGCCTGGCGTTTTTTCTTTATCCAAACAAACCGCTTTTTGTTTTGAAAACGGTTTATCTGTGTTATAATAAATTTAATACCGATTATCCTATGGAGGAAGTTATGAAAAAACTATTTGCCCTGTTACTCACCGCGTTCCTGGCCCTGGGCAGCATGCCCGCCGCTGCTCTGGCCCAGACCGCGGAAGCCCCGGCGCCCATCACCGGCGATTACGTTGAGGGTGAGGCCATTGTCTGCGTGACGGACAGCCCCGCAGGCCTTTACAGCCGCAGCGCTGTCTCACCCCTGCTGGCCGGCGCCGAGGAACTGATGCCTTTAGCCAGCCCCTCAGACACCTACAGCCGCAGCGCCGGGCCCGCCGAAAGCCTGAAGCTGGTGCGCTCCGGCACCCTGAGCACCGCTGAGCTCATCGAGGCGCTGCGGGAGCTGGACACCGTCGTCTTCGCCGAGCCCAATTATCTCTACAGCGTCACCGAGGACCGCGCTGCCGCTTCTGGCACCAAGGACCTGACCCCGGACCAGTGGGCCTATGACAAAGACGGCCGCTTCAGCATGGCCGTTGAAGGCTGGAACTGCTACAAGAGCGACGGTACGCCAGACCCGGCGGTGGATACCGGCGGCACCGTGGTCGCCGTGCTGGACTCGGGCGTGGATTACACCCACGAGGACCTGAAGGATGTGATGTGGACCGCGGACGAGACTCTCCAGGCCGCCCTCGGCGGGGGCCAATACGGCTACAACGCCGTTGCCGCCAACAGCAGCGGCGCGCCCTACGACAGCCGCGACCCCATGGACGACAACAGCCACGGCACCCACTGCGCAGGCGTGATTGCCGGCTCCTGGAACCACACGGGCATCAGCGGCATTACCAGTGGCGCGCAGATCATGGCCGTCAAAATCGGAAACGACAGCGGGAGCATGCTGAGCTCAGACATTCTCAAAGGCTTTTCCTATGTGCTGAACGCAGTCCGCCAGGGCGTGAACGTCACGGTTACCAGCAACTCCTGGGGCGGCCCCAGCGGCGGCCAGGCCATTGACCGCGCCGTTACCGCCCTGGGCCGTGACGGCGTCGTGAGCGTTTTTGCCTCAGGCAATGAATCCTCAGACTGCGACACCGCCTCCAAGACCGTCTCTACCCTCCGGGACAACCCCTACGCCGTGGCGGTCAACGCCTCGGACATCAACGGCGATCTGGCGTCCTTCAGCAATTACGGCGCCATCACCACCGACGTGGCCGCTCCCGGCGACGAGATTTTATCCGCCATTCCCACCAGCATGGGCACCGCCGACCCGCGCTATGTCAAAAGCCCGCTCATGAACGGCTTTGAGGGCGGCGGCGCTGACACCTGGACCGTTGACCTTGAGCCCGGAACCGGGAGCACCGCGGAGCTGACCGGCACCCGGGCCTTTGAAGGCAGCCAAAGCCTGATGCTCACCCACGACTCGGCCGCTCCGGTGCTTGTCAGCCAAGCCCAGGATTTATCCCTGACCCCTTACCGCTACCTGTCCTACATGCTCTGGGCCGATCCCACCAATGAACAGAGCCTCTACCTGATCAATACCTTCATCGAGGTCCGGACCACCGGTCTCGACAGTGAGAACCAGCCTGTGTGGGAGGCCCTGACCCCTTGCTACGGCAGCGTGGACAGCTGGACCAGCGCGTCCTTCACCCTGCCGGCCAATACCGACTACGGACATTTCCAGGTGCGGGTATACACGGCTGGGCAGCTTCTGGACAATACCCCTATCACGCCCGGCACACTCTACTTTGACAATTTTTCCCTTGGCGATCAAACCGCTGCCTACGAATCCAAGAGCGGCACCTCCATGGCCACGCCGGCCGTTGCCGGGGAGGCCGCCATCCTGGCAAAACACTTTGACGATAAAGACGCTGCCAAAACCGCGGCCCGTGTCATTGGCAGTGTCAAAAAAATCGACAGCCAGGCCGGCAAAAGCGTCTCCGGAGGCCTGGCCCAGCTCGACCTGGCGCTGGCCGGGAATACTGTGCCAGTCATCAACAGCGCGGTGCCCACCGGGGACAACCAGCTGGCCATCGGCGGGTATTTCTTCGGCAAGACGCCAACGGTCACCATTGACGGCGTCCCCGCTGCAGTGACCGCCTCATCGGATGAAAGCATTGTGGCGGCGCTGCCCGAGGGCATGACCGCCGGCCTCAAGCGGGTTGAGGTGACCTCGGACAAGGGTCCGGGCCACCAGTCCTTTGAGCTGGGCGCGGTCAGCAGCCTGTACGAGCGCCTGCCCCTGCCCGATGACACCCGCTTTTACGACAGCACCTCCGGCAGTCTCACCGGCCTGGGCGGCAGCCTGTATTACGCGGGCGTTAACCAGAGCGGCAGTCTTGAGTTCTGGCGCTACACCCCGGGCGCTGCCGAAAGCAACGGCTGGACCCGGCTGAACAGTGATCCGGCGGTCTACCCGTCCGCCAACAGCGCCTGTACCTGGGAGGGCCGGCTGGTCATCGCCACCGAGTACGACGAAAAGGCCGGTATTGCCGTCTACGACCCGGATACCGACGCCTGGACCCGCTTTACCACAGACCAGATCGCTCCGGTTCTCAACGCCTCCCTGGTCAACACCGGCAGCGAGGTGCTGTTCATTGGCGGCAAGACCACAGTGGGCAATGACGTCTATTCCCAGAAATCCATTATCCGCCTGGATATCGCCGCCCAGACCAGCGAGAAAATCGGCGAGCTGTCCACCGGACGTGTGGCGCCCGCGGTGGCCTACACCGGGGACGGCGCTGTTTACGTGGCCGGCGGCACCAAGGCCGAGCTGGTCGACGGCCTCGAAAAAATCGAAAACGGCCAGAGCACCCTGGTCCGGGATAACGTCCTGCCCCAGGGGCTGGCCCAGAGCCAGGACTACACCGGGACCTGGGGAACGGTCGACGGCGGCATGCTTTTCTCCGGCCCGGTGGTCACCGATCCTGGAAGCGGCCAGGTCACGGCCGACACCTACGCCCTGCGGTTTGACGCGGGCGGCTTTGAGCCCACGGGCAAAATCGTGAGCACCGGCCGGGTTTACAACGGCGTGGGCACTGCCTATCAGGACGCCTTCTACGTTTTGGGGGAAACCAACTACGCCGAAAATAACCGCGTGTTCAGCGTGGACCGCAGTGTCAAAACCCTGGCCCAGCCCGGCGATAAACCGGAAAAACCCGTTGATCCCGTAAATCCGGTGACGCCGGAAACGCCGGACAGCCCGGGCGCCGGCGGCAATGCTTCCACCGGCTTTGTGAGCGGCAGCGCGGCTATCCTGGCCGCCGCTGTCCTGCTGGCCGCCTGCGCAGCGGGGCTGCTCCTGTACCGAAAACAAAAGCTTCATTAGTGCCATAAAGGAGCATCTGACAATAAAAGAGGGACGATCAGCAACAGGCTGGTCGTCCCTCTTTGTGTTGGCCGGACGCCGGAGCGCCGGGCCGCTTATCCAATCCGTTTGGCGTATACATCAAAATTCACCTGCCACGCGCCGTCCTCTTTTACGCTCACATCCTGCCAGTGAAAATGGCTGTCCTCAATTTCGGCGAAAACCCATTTTCTGCGCGCATCCTCAAGACCTGTGAGAACGATCCTGCCATCCTGCTTTCTGGCCTCAAACCGCATGATTCTTCCCGTATAGCAGTACGCCACGTCCCAGGCGCAGGTGGCCGGGTTGTAGACCCGCAGGGTGGTGCCGTATTCAAAGCCGGGCAGGACAATAACGTCCTGTATGGCCATTCCCTCAAGAACCCGTGAAAAATGCCACTCGCCTTTTATGACACGGCCACTGCCGTTGTCAACATAGTCTATTTCCCAGCTGCCAACCAGCTTTCCAAAATAATCATAGGCCTCAGGCAGCGCCTTGTTTTTTCCTTCGCTTACCAGTGCTTCAATAAAACCCTTCATAGGCTGATTCCTCCATTGTTATCCATTGTTTTCGGTACGTTCCTTAGCCTTTGTTCGCGGGCATCCACAGCTCCATGTAGGGCACGGCCTGATCCCGCTGATAATAGAGCTCCGGCGAGTAGGCCGCCATGACCAGGCCCTTTTGCTCAAGCCACTGGGCGCTGTATTTGACCGCCTTGTTGAGGGCGGCGGTGACCAGCTCCTCAAAGCTCTCGGCCTCAAAGCCGCAGACCACGTACTCCCGGGCCGGCAGCTCCCAGGCCGTAAATCCGTCATCCTCGGCACCGGGCGCCACCTCGGCCCCGGTAAAATAGGTAAAGCAGCCCCCGGGCGCGTCTCCCATATAGGCCACGCCCACCTCCCGGCTGTCCGGCACCCGCGGGATCCGGTGCTTCTGGCAGTGGAACCGCTCCCAGATCTGCCCGGGAATGTCCACGCCGGTGGCCTCGCCCAGGGGCATCTGGCCGTCGATGGGCACGTAACCGCTGATGCCCATAAACCGGATGGGCTCCCTTAACGCCCGGCGGTTCATTTCCAGCACCAGTCCCTCGCTGATGAGGGGCACCCCCTCGTCGACCAGCACGTAATTTAACAGCAGGTCCGGCTTGTCAAACTGGTTCAGGGCCACGGGGCGCTCCCGGTACTGGGCCGGAGTCAGGCCAAAGGCGTCCCGGAAGGCCCGGGTAAAGCCCTCGTGGCTGCCAAAGCCGCAGTCCAGGGCAATGTCCAGAATACGGACATCCCCCTCCCTCAGCATGGTGCTGGCCCGTGCCAGACGCCGCAGTCTTATGTACTCCCGCACCGGCTTTTTGACCAGCCGGGAGAACAACCGCTGGTAGTAAAAGGGCGATAAGGCCGCCCGCTGCGCCAGCGCTTCAATCCTGATTGTTTCGTCCATATGTGTCTCAATATAATCCAGAGTGCTCTGGATCGCTTCCCATGCGTGCATTGTGCGCACCTCCTTTATCTAAAGGATACCCGATCCGGGCAGGGCGCGCTTGACGCCCTCTGCCCTTTGTCTGGCCGGGTTCACCTTCGGGCCCGCTACTGCATAAACAAAAACCGCAGCACAAACAGCAGGGCCAGCACCGTGGTCACAGGCTGAACAGCCTTATAATGCCCGGTTAAGGCTTTGAGCAGCACATAGGTGATAAGCCCAAAGGCAATGCCGTCGGCAATGGAGAAGGTGAGCGGCATGAACAGCAGGGTCACAAAGGCCGGGATCGCCTCTGTGATGTCGTCAAAATCAATGCTCCTGATGGGGCTGATCATCAGCACGCCCACAAAGATAAGGGCCGGCGCCGTGGCCGCGGACGGGATAATGCCCAGCACTGGCGAAAGGGCCAGGGCGGCCAGAAAGAGCACGGCCGTGACAAAGGCCGTCAGCCCGGTGCGCCCCCCCTCGGAGATGCCCGTGCTGGACTCCACAAAGGTGGTGACCGTGGAGGAGCCCATGAGCGCCCCGGCGGTGGTAGCCACCGCGTCGGCCATGAGGGTGCGCTTGAGGGCCGGGAACTCGCCCTTTTCGTCCAGCATGCCCGCCTGCTGGGCCGTGCCGATGATGGTGCCCAGGGTGTCGAACATATCGACCAGTGAAAAGGCCACGACCACCATCAGAATGTTGAAAAGGGTGCCGATGAGGCTGCCCTCATGAATCAGAGAAGAAAAATCCAGACGCAGCAGGGAAATCTGGACCCAGTCCTGGAACTGGAGGCCGATGCGGCTGAAATCAATGGACTGGGGCAGGGCCGTAACGCCCAGGGGAATACCGATCACCGCGGTGATGACAATCCCGATGAAAATATAGCCCCGGCATTTGCGGGCGTAGAGCACCCCGATGATAATGAGCCCGAGAAGCGCCAGAGCCGCGCCGGCGGTCTCAGGCGTCCAGGTCGAAAAGTCCACCAGGCTGGGAATGGCCGAGGCGTTTGCCACAATGGTGCTCTGGCCCAGGGCGGCCGCCGGGTTGGTGACCTGATAGGTGCCCGGATCCAGGGTAAACTGGATCAGGCCGGCGTTTTTGAGGCCGCTGTAGGCGATAAACAGGCCGATCCCCCCGGATATGGCGACCCGTATGTTGGCCGGTATGCCCCGCACGATGGCCTCCCGCAGGCCGGTGACCGTGAGGATAATGAATAAAAGGCCTGAGATGAGCACAATGGCCAGGGCCTCGGCGTAGGTTTTGCCCATGCCCAGCATGATGGTATAGGCAAAAAAAGCGTTGAGCCCCATGCCCGGCGCCTGGGCAAAGGGCACCCGGGCCAGAAAGGCCATGAGCAGGGTGCCCATGCAGGCGCAGAGGCAGGTGGCCACAAAGAGGGCCGACTGGACGGACTGGGCGTCGGCCCCAAAAAAGTAAGCGGCGTCCACGCCTGCCGGGGCCGCGATAATGGCCGGATTGACAAATACAATGTAGGCCATGGTCAAAAAGGTCGTAAACCCGGCGATGATTTCCGTCCTGACGGTTGAGCCCGAGGCTTTGACTTTCCAGAATCGTTCAATAAAGTTTTCTTTCTCCATTGGTACTCCTTCATTTTCTTCTTTTTCTTCATTATAACCTCTTTTTTGGCTGTTGAACAGCTTTTTTGCAGGCAGATCTCCTTTAAATGCAAAAAGAGACGCCCCTGACGGGACGTCTCGTTAATACCTGATTTCTCCTTAGCCGAAGGCCGGCTCTTGTTTAGCGCTTCCGCCTTCTTCCCACAGCCAGCGCGGTCAGCACGGCCAGGGCTGCCAGGGTGGCGGCGCTGCCGCTGACCTGGCCCAGGGTGAGGGCCCGGCCGGTGGTCGGGTTTTTGAGGCGGGTTTCCCTGTCCAGGAGGTTCCCGGGCTGGGTTTTGCCGGGATCTCCGGGCTTCACGGGATCCACCGGGTCCACGGGGTCTACAGGGTCCACGGGATCCTCGGGATCCACCGGGTCCACCGGGTCCACGGGATCCACAGGGTCCACAGGGTCCACAGGGTCTACGGGGTCCACAGGCTTCGCCGTGATGGTGAGGCTGGCCTCGAGGGTGAGGCTCTGGTAGTTGGGACCGCCGTCGATCATGGCCTTGGCTTTGTAGGTGCCCGGGGCGGTCTGGGTGTTGTTTTCGTAGGCCACGGTCGCCCCTGGCGGCAGTTCTCCGGTAATCTCGATGCTGTGGGGCTGGCCATCCTCCTTAAAGGTGGCGCCCTCGAAGGTGACGCCGGTGATGGCAGCTTTTTCCACGGTCAGGGTCATAACGGCCTGGGTGCTCTGCCAGACGGCGCTCCCGGGCACACTCACGGTGAGGTGGGCCGTTCCGGCACCGGTGATGGTGACCTGGCCGCTTTCGTCCACTATGGCTACGCCCAGGGTGTCGCTGGCGTAGCTATAGGCTTCGCCGTCCTGGAGACTGCCGCCGGTGGGCGTGAGCCTGAAAGCGGCATCGCCATAGGTTTTAGTCTGGTCATCCACCATGATGGGCTCCCGGGTTTTCTTGCCCGCGGTCAGGGTGATGCTGCCACTGGCCTCGGTGTAGCTGCTTCCCTCTTCCGGGGCATAGCCCGCGGTCAGGGTTCTGGGCTGATCGTCGGCCGGGGTGTAGGTAAAGGCGACCTGGCTGTTGACAAGGGCTCTGGTCTCGCCGTTCAGGGTGACGCTGCCCGCTACGTGGTCGGCTGTTACACCGGCCAGGACCACCTCAAGGGTAACGGGCTGGCCGACGAGGATATCCTGGCCCGGGGCCGGGTTAATGGCAACCAGCGGGGTGGCCGCTTTAATGGTGAGGGTGGCCTCCAGGGTTTTGGTGGTGTAGCCCTCGCCGCTGATGGTGGCCTTGACTGGGTAGCTGCCGGCGTCGATGGCGCTTTCGGGCACGTAGGTCACGGTGGCGCCCGGCGGCAGAGCGCCGGACACGGTCAGGCGCTGGGGCTGGCCGCTGTAGGTGACGGTTTTATCCTCAAGGGTGAGGCCCATCTCGATGGCAAAGTCGGCCGTGGCGGTGGCTTCTTTGTAGTTGGCGGTTTCGCCGAAAATGGCGCGCACCGTATAATCACCGGGCAGGGTGGGCTTGTCGTTGACATAGGTGGTGTCGTCCGCGCCTTTGGCTTTATATTCAAAAACGGGTTTTACGCCGGTATTGGTGGTGCTTTCTGCTGCCGGGTCAGCTGGCGTATGGCCGTAGACCCAGCCGTCCATTTTGACGGTGGCACTGCCGTTCGCTTTGTTCACGGTGATGGTTTTGGTGGTGGTCTGGTCGTTGTAGTTGATCCCGCCGGCTTTGGTGGCTTTGAGGTCAAATCTGCCGCAGCTCGTCACATTCAGGGTGCTGCCGCTGATGTTTCCCTGGCCGGTGCCGCCGCTGTCCAGACTCCAGGTGACGGCCCCGCCGCCGGTACCGCCGTCCGCGGTCAGGGCAATGCCCGACGGGCTGTAGGAGGTGTCGGTGTTTTCGATGGTCAGGGACGCCTGGTTGATCTTGTCGATGTTTACGGTGATGTCGGGTTGCCGGGTCAGGCTGTAGTTGCTGCTGTCATTGCCTGTGAGGTCTGGCAGCGCAACGGTCACGCGCTTATCCTTTCCCACGTCGGGGTCCGCCATGGTGCCGGTAGCCGGTATGGTGGCCTGGACGTCGTCATTCTCTAATATGCCGTCCAGACTGGCCGCGGTGGTGTTGAGCTGGACAATCTTCGATCCGTCATAGGGCCGGTTAACGGCTGTCAGGCCGGTGATGGTCAGGGGTTGGGGATTGATGGTGTAGAGAGCCATGATGATTTTCTGGCCGTAGCCGGCTTCGGCAGCGATCTGGGCGATGACGCCGTAGCCGGTGCTGGTGCTGGCCTGGATGTTGCTGTTGGTTGTGCTCCAGGAGCCGCTGGCATCTTTGTAATACACACTGGGTTTGGCCACCCCGCTCTGACACCGCAGGGCCGGAGCCAGGGCGGTTTTATCGTAGGTCAGCTCGGTGGTGGTGTCAAAGCTGCAGCCCGGGTTCTTACCGATCTTCAGTTTGTTGTCGTGGTTCGCCGCCACCCAGAGGTCGCCGGTGGCCAGCTCGCCGTCCGAACGGTCTTTTCTCAGGCTGACGGTGGTAAAGTCCCCGAGGTCGCTGGCATCGTCGACGGGCAGGTAGAAGTAGAGCTTGCCGCCCGCATCAGTCTGGACGTCCTTGAGGCCATAGCCTGCCGGGGGCGGAGTATCGTCCTGAAAGACGGGCGTGCCGGCAGCAACGCCGGAGATGGTGACGCGGTAGACGTCTTTTGCGGCGCTGTTTTTAAGGGTGCCGGGGGTTTTGTCGCCGCCGCTGCTCACCCCACCGTGACCGATGTCCTGGCTGTTATCGTTGCCCTTTGCCGCCACACTGCCCCCGCTGATGACCACGGCGCCGCCAGCGCTGGTGGGCGTTTTTGAACTGGATTGGGCGTATCCTCCGCCGATCCCCGCTGCGCTACTGCCTCCTTCGGCCGTGACCGTTCCGCCGGCGATGGTGACCGCTCCGCACTGGCTGGCGGCATCTTCCTGTAGGGAATAGGCAAATCCCCCGCCGATCCCCGCTCCGCTATCGCCACCGTTGGCCGTGACTGTGCCGCCCTCGACGGTGACCGCTCCGCACTGCCTGGTGGCAGCTTCTGCTTCGGAATTGGCGCGTCCCCCGCCGATTCCCGCTCCGCCCCAGCCGCCGTTGGCCGTGACCGTTCCGCCCTCGACGGTGACTGCTCCGCACTGGCTGGTGGCAGCTCCTGTATCGGACTGGACGAGTCCCCCGCCGATCCCCGCTCCGCCCCAGCCGCTTTTGGCCGTGACCGTGCCGCCGGCGATGGTGACCGCTCCGGACTCACTGGTGGCCGCTCCTGAATTGGAATAGGCATATCCCCCTCCGATTCCCGCTGCGTATTGGCCGCCGGTAGCCTCGATCGTTCCGCCGGTGATGGTGACCGTTCCGGACTGGCTTTTGGCCGCTCCTGAATTGGAATAGGCCCATTCCCCTCCGATCCCCGCTCCGCTATTGCCGCCTTCGGCTTTAAGCTGGTCGGGGCTGTCGGCGCTGCTGTTAATAATCAGTTCCGCACCATCGGGCAGGCTGAGCCCGGCATGGTTTGTACCACTTTTCAAGGTGTTCTCTTTGCCGGCCGCCAGGGTCAGCTCAAGTCTCACCCCGCTGTCCACCGTAAAAGCGCAGCTGCCCGTCGGACCGCTCACATCAATATTCACTCCGTTCAGAGTGACGGCGGCATCGCCGGCCACCACGATCCTGTCCGTGGTCGGGCTTGGATTCGTGTTTGCAATACAGATCTCGCCGCTGTTGATGGTCAGGATATAGTCGGCGGCATCGTAGCTGTAATCCTTATCCTTAATTCCGCCCTCCACCGTAAAAGCCCCGGCGGTCTCCCCGGCGCGCGCGCTGCCGGGCAGCACTAAAAACGCCGCCAGAGCGAGGACGGTCAGGATCAGGGTTTTGACGAAAAGGGTTTTGCTGGAGGGGGTGGCATGGTTCATGGTGGGCTCCTTCACACTTGTTTTTCTCTATGTTCTATTATAACCTCTTTTGGGGCTGGTGAACAGCTTTTTCACCCGATGGACCGGGTTTTAAGAAAAAGAGACGCCCCTGACGGGACGTCTCTTTAACGCCAGATTTCTACATGGTCAAAGGCCTGACCGGGGTACTCGATAACCCCAAGCCCCAGGGCGCGGGCCTCGGCTGCCACCTGGTCATAGGGCACGCCGGGGCAGTACAGGTCGGCGGCGTGGCCATAAAGGTGCCAGGAGCCGTCAATGCCGCCCACCTCGGCGTTGCGGGCCGGGCACCGCACGCCCGAGGTGATAATGACCGGCCGGCCCAGGGCGTTCCGCAGGGCCTCGACGCGCTCCAGCAGTTCCGGGTCCATCTCGGCGGGCCACCCGTCGCAGTAGCCCGGGCAGTCGCAGGCGTATTCGTCCATCATAAAATGCTCTGTGGCCCAGAGCCCGTCGGTGAGAATGGGGTCCTCGGGCAGGGGGTGCTCGATCACTGCGCCGTCGGGCGGGCTTTCGGGCTTCGGCGCTGGCGCTGGTTTGGGCGGCTCTGGCGGCGTTTCCGGTTCGGTTATGCCCGGCTCTGCCGCTGTGGCCTGCGGGGGCCGGGCCTCCGGCGGGTCCATCGTCCCTGCCTGAAGGCTGGTCAAAAACACGCCGGAAACCAGGACCAGAATGGTCAGGATGATTCTTCGGCTGATATGTTTGTAACAATTTTTCATACAGGTCTCCTCTCTGCTTGTATCATCAAAAAAAAGGGGGCTTTCGCCCCTTTTTTACACGGTGTCTTCAATGACCACGTCGGTTTTGGTGGTGTCGATTTTCACGGCCCCCACCACCTTGGCCAGGGCGAAGCCGTCGGGCTCAAAGGCGTCCTGGTCCACGATGGCCTGGGCCCCGGTCCTGATCTCGGCGTCGGTGATGCCCTCTTTGTAATCCGGGATGGTGATTTTGTGATCCTTTCCGTCTGTCCGCTGGAAGGTAATGGTTAAATCTTTGCTGGTTGCTGCTGCCATGTTTTTGATCTCCTTTAATTTTTAATTTTTCTGCCTGTTTGCGGCACGGCGGGGGCGCCGTGCCCTACTGTAGGGAACCACGCCCCGTGGTTCCGCGCCGTTTTCCATTGTGGAGCTGGTAAAACCGCTTACCCGACTTCCACCAGCTCCTCTGCTGTCACCTTCACGTTCTTTTCGAGAATGGGCTCCTGCATGCCGCTGATGGCTTTGACGGTGGCCAGAAAGGCGTCGTCGGTCACGCTCTCCTTGACGTCGCCGTAGGTTTTAGAGGTCTTGACGATCTTCCCATCCACTTCGCCATGATTGACGGTAATTTTCATCCCTACCGATTCCACTGTTTTTTCAATTGCCATGTGCTTACCTCCTGATTTTGGTTTTGGCGTTTTTGCCTTACACTCATACAATAGAAAAAAGCGTCCAAATTTTCCCGTTTTTTGAAAAAAAAATAAAAAACAACCAAATTTCTATAATTTGGTTGTTTTTATGGGTTGTTTATCGCTAAATCAGTTGATTTTTATGCTTTTGCAGCTGCTGAATGCCGCGGTGTATCCGGGTGCCGACAGTGCCGACGCTGATGTGCTGGAGACTGGCGATCTCCTTGAGGCTTTTACCCTTCAGGTAGAACAGGCGGATAACGCTGGCCCGTTCCTCGGGCAGTGCATTGAGCTGCCGCTGCAGCTTCTGGGTCCGGGCTTTGGTGTATGCCTTGTCCAGCATTTCCTGCTCTGCCGAAGGGGCTTCTCCTAAATCTGCTGTGCTGGTTTCGCCCTCCTCTCTGCCCATGGGGCATTCGTTTTCGCTCTGTTTTCTTTTTTTCTTCGCCGTGTTGCTAAAATGATGGAACAGGCGGTTTTTTAGATAAAAGGGGAATACGACGCCTAAATCCGGATCGTAGGCCTGTACGGCCTCCAGCACAACCAGCGCGCCGTCCTGCAGGGCGTCCTCATAGGCTTCTGTGTCGTAGATGTATTTTTGCATGACGGACAGGATCAGAGGCTTAAAGGTGTTGATCAGCTGCTCTTTAGCTGCTTGGTTACTGTTTTTTGCTTCCTGGACCCAGGTATCGATCAATGTGTATTTTTCTTTCAATAAGCCTCCTATGCATCTTCATAGACGTCTGTGATCTCAAGCACAAGGCCGGGAAACCGGTCTTCAATGGCGGCGCTGAGGTCGTTAAAATCATCTTCGGCTTCCTCGGCGCTGCGGGCATAAAAGCCTGCTTTCATCCGGCACTCAGCTTCGACCATGTAGCTTCTTCTCCGTCTTACTACGCTGGGGCCGATTCCGTATCGGTTCATGTTGTTTCTCCTTTCTGTTTTTCTTCTCTGGCGGCCCAGATGGCGTTAAAGGCGGCCACGTCGTCTCCGGGGTACTGTGCCCGGATGGCGGCTTTCTCCTCCTCGGTGATCTGGGGCAGCAGATTGAACTGGGGCATAAAGGGCGCGTCCTCCTGATTAGAATACAATAGAGAAGCATGTTTATTATTTACAGGATTTATTAACGGTGCGCCTGTGCGTGCGCTCTGTGTGTCGGGCTGCGTCCAGACCTGTGTGCGCTTGCCGCTCTCTGGGCGGGTTATCCACAGGGTAGAAAGCTCAGTGTCAAAGGGGATGAGCTCGTACTCGCCGGCCTTGTTTCCACCGTGCGGGTGATAGTGCAGGCGTCCGTGACGCACCAGGTGCGCCCTTGCGCGCGCCACCTGGAACCGGTTTTCAAGCTCCAGGGCCTCACACACGCGGCTGTTGGCGATCTTAAAGCGGATGGGCCAGTACCACTGGCCATCATCGGCCAGAACGGCGGCGCTGTTATTGACGTACATGAGCAGGTGCCAGTAGGCCTGCAGCACCGGCCCCAGGTGATGGTCCCTCAGCCATTTAAAGAAAGCCAGCAGCTCGGTCAGGTAGTTCATTTTGTGTCAAAGAGCAGGTTCGCGATGCCGCAGACATCGCCCTTGCGCAGCTGCATGATCATAAACCCGTCCAGAAAAAAGTGCCAGTCCTTTGCCTCCTCTTTGGTGAGCCGGCCGCTGTCGCGGGCGTACTGCAGCAGATCGCACATGCCGCCGACGTCCAGAAACTCCATGACCTCCAGCAGCATGGGGTCGTGATCGGAGGGGAAGTGCCTGCGCCAGACGGTCAGCTTCCGGGACTGGCGCATCCGGTCGAGAAAGGCGTCCTCCGGCCCGATGCCCAGCTGCCCGGCCAGGTCCTCCATATGCCAGGCCAGGGAACGCCCCCCGACGATCATGGCGCGCAGCTGGTCGTGGCCGCCGGGAAACACATGGACACGGTAGCAGAAGCAGGTATCCAGGCTTGGCACATCGTGGATCATACGCCCACCGCCTCTGCGGCGGAGCTCCGCTCTGCTCTCAGGGCTTTGATGAAAAAGTCCTGGCCTCTGCCGGTTACCAGAAGTCTGGTGTTGTAGTTAAGCCTCCCGGTTCTTTTCTCGCGGCAGGGAACCTTTTCGGTGACCATGTAGTTTTGGGCCAATGCTTCCTCGGTGGGCAGATGCTGAGAGGTTCCTTGACTCTGGTAGCGCGCATAGCCGTTGTGCCGCAGCCAGGAATAAAGCTGGTTCCGGCCAATGTCGATGCCGGATGCCTGCATTTTTCCGGCCAGCTCCTGCACGCTGCACGCCGGCTCTGGGTCTGCTGCTTTGGGCTCTGACGTCTGTCTTTTTATACAGCCCATCTTTTCGTTGTAGTCCTGCTGCAGGGCCTCCAGCTGCTTTTCGATAAAGAAGAGCTCGATGTACTGATCGATGTCGGAAAGGCTCTCAAAGCCGCCTAAAACGCGGTCTTCCTGTTTTAGAGCGCACGAAGCACACCAGGGGCGGAGCTTTTTTTGTTTTACCGTTGCGGCCGGGGTTGTTTGTTTACGATTCATTGTAAACCTCCTGTAAAATATAATGGTTTTCTTTCAGCAGTGCTGTTTTCTCATTGGCTCCTGCTGATGAGTCTATAATACAGGAATTTTTAACAACCTTGGACGCGCAAACGTGTTTTTTATTATTATAAATTAAAAATTATTTTCATTTTCTGACGCCAGCGGTAGACGGTGCTCAGCTCGCCGTAAAAGGGCATGGTGATCGTGGGACGGCCGAAACGCCGTTTCAGCGGCTTTTCAGTGAGTTCATCGTTTTCAAATAAATGTAAAAGGGTCTGGGCCACCGTAAACAGGCTGTGGCGCATCCAGCGCCCCGCAAACACGGGCAGCACCCGCTGGCGCCTGGCGCAGTGCTCACACTCGCAGCTGCACACCCAAAGCACGTACAGGTTTCCATCGGCGTCCTCCACCTCCTTGGACAGGCCGTTGACCACGTGGTTTCTGCCCTCTTTTACCACAAGGCGCATGGTTTTCTTTTTAAGCCCGCGCCGGCAATAGCGGCAGACATGGCTGTTGTGCCCGTGGTAGATGAGCTCTGCCAGATGCCGCCGGCCATCCTTGGCTGCATAGCCGGTATCCACTGCCTCAAAAAGCGTGTAGTGCTTTTTGATATAGGTCTTCAAATCCAGTTCCAGTGCTTTCAGCAGTTCTTTTAAATGTATTGCCAGTGCCATTTTTTTCTCCTCTTTTTATGTTTTTATGATAAAAAAACCCTGAAAACCACATGCGGATATCCGTATGCGGCCTTCAGGGTTTTGATGGGTGACAGCCAGTGTCCCATTTGCTCTAAATATTTAAGATTACTACTATTACTATAATATCATGAAGTTGAGAAATTCACAAGCCTTAAATAAAAATAATCCCCTACCGTTTGTCTCAAAAAACGACCGTTTGCATAATATCGGTTTACAGGTCTGGCTGTTTAGAATAGAATAGAAACAAACCATTCAATAAAGGAGTTTGACATGAACCTACTAAAAAACGGGTGCCGCAGGCACGGTATTCTCGCTGCCCTTATCCTGGGGCTGGCTGCCATCGCGGTTCTTTTTGTTCTGGAGCTGCTGCTCCTAAGGGGCTTTGGCCTGAGCGCTTTTTCCACAGCATTCATCCTGACCGACGCGGCCCTTCGCTTTGGGCTGGGTATTTTTGTCCTCTTTCTGCTGTTCAGGCTGGAAATTACCAAAAACCCTGGCTTCAGGGCCAGAGGCCTTGGGAAATCCCTTCTGCTGGCCTGGCCTTTTTTTCTGCTCTTTGCCGGCATTCTGGTTTTTTCTTTAATCTCGGCCAATCTCACAGGCCGGTCTTTGGGCCTTGGATGGGTGCTGACTCAGATTGTTTTTATGGCCTCTGTGGGATTTTTTGAGGAGCTTGTCTTTCGGGCCGGCGTTGTCAATCTGATTAAAAACCAGCTGGGCAGCTCCCGGAGCGCCCTTATCAAAACCGCGGTCATGGCGGCGGTCATCTTTTCCCTTGCCCATTGCCTGAACCTCATCGGCCATGCGGATCTCACCTATACCCTGTCTCAGGTGATCACCAATTTTGGCATGGGTCTCTTTCTGAGCACCCTCTACCTGCGCACCGGAAACCTCATCGGCCCCATGATTTTCCATACTGTGAACGATATTGTGCCGGCCATCGCCGGACAGACCCTTGTAGATGCTCAGGCGGCCGCCACAGCTTCTTCCGGGCTGAGCCCCTCTATTCTGGTCACCTTTGTCCTTTACCTGGCCCTCAGTGCTTTTTATCTGAGACGGGTGACGGGTGAATAAAACCCTGTTCCAACCTAAAAGCCCCTGCGGTACGCTGGTACCGCAGGGGCTTCTTTTTAGTCTCTCAGGTTTTTACGGTGGCGGTACAGGCCCATCGATATGAGGGCGGCGGCCAGCAGCAGGCCTGCTGCCACTGTGCCGGCCGGGCCGCCCAGCACGCCGGTCGAGACGCTGCCAGGCTGGGTGTTCTGGCCGGTCTGCGTATCCGGGATGTCCGGTGTGCCGGGGGATTCCGGCGTTTCCGGCTGAACCGGAGTGTCGGGATCCACAGGCTGGGCCGGCTCGGCCGCATCGCTGGTGTCGGCGGCCATGCGTTTAAAGACCAGTCCTGTCCCGGCCTGGGGCGAGGAGGCCAGCACGTAGTAGCTGCCCTGATAGGCCAGACCTCTGACATGGATCAGGGCGATATCTGCCAGGGGCTCTGCCAGAAAGCGGGCGCTGCCGTCGGCCGCGAGGCTTAGGGTGTCTCGGTATTCGGCGCTGCCGCTGCCGCCGATGGTGTAGCCTGTCATGAGCGCGCCGCTTTTAAGGCCGCCCGGGGTTGCCACGTCCTGCGGCGCGGCTGTGTTTTCTGGCAGCTGGCCTTTGATCCAGCGCTGGCCGTCGTAATACCAGGGCGTGTCGGAATTGGCTGTTTTTTGTTCGCCGTTTTCCAGATAGTCGTAGCTGTAATGGTTCATGACCAGCTGATCCCGGTTTTGGCCGCAGACGGCGATGGTGGGCTCGTAGGCGCAGGTGCCCTCAAGCATGGCTTCGTCGGCGGGCAGTGAAAGGGCCAGGGCGGTGGTCTCCCCGGTTTCGGGGTTCAGCGTCAGGAAGCTGTTGTCCGGTTCCCGGCTGACGCCGGCCAGCACGAGCTGGTCCTGATAGTTGATAAGGGCCGCTTTATAAATGGCGAGGTCGGACTGAAACGGACCCCTGGTCCAGCGGTTATCGGCTGGGTCGTAGCTGTAAAGGCCGGATTCATAGCCTTCCTTTGTCTCGTTCAAAAAGCCGCCGATCAGGTACAGCTTACCCTGCCAGGCGCAGACGTCCTGCAGAATATAGGGGGTCTCGGGCAGGTCGGGCAGCCGCTGCCAGCTGGCGGCCGCCGGATCATAGCACCAGAGCTCGGTGACGCACTTATCCCAGTCGCTCTCGATGAGCTGGTTTTCGTAGTTGATGTCGCCCACGGTCAGGTAGAGCTTCTGACCCACACCGGTTAAGATGCTTTTGGCTGTGCCCAGCCGCTGGAAGTAGGAGCCCTCGTAGCCCGGGGTGCCCGCATCGGGCAGGGGCAGGGTCTCGTACAACGACTGGACCGGGGTGGTCAGGGTCTTGTAGTTCCGTCCCCAGGCGTTATCGGGCCTTGTGATGCGCACCTCGGCCATATTGCCGGGGATTTCACCATTCACCACTGCGGTGATTTCGGTGTCGGACCAGCCGGTAACCTGGGCTGGCATGCCGTTCACGGTCACAATGCCGGCCGCGCTGCCAAAGAAATGACCGTCAAGGGTCAGGGTTTGGCCGTCCTGGCGGATCTGCCGCAGAACCGGATCGGGGTTTTGGCTGGCTTTTGCTGTGTCCAGGGCGCCGCCGCTCAGGCATTGGGCGTCCATATCCGCGTCCAGCCCCCGGTTCGCACCGCCCATGACCCGAGCGGCGATGGTGGCGGCGTCCTCGGTGGGGTGGGCCGCGCACAGCAGGGCCACGGATCCGGCTACGGCCGGGGCGGCCATGGAGGTACCAGACATGTTGGTGCAGGCCAGCTTTTCGCTGCCAATGCCCACGGCATCCAGCTCGATATGGCCGATGATCTCGGTGGTATCGCAGACATCAAAAACAATCTGGAAGGTGCCCTCCAGCCACTCTGGCTTCAGGCTGGCATGATAGTTCAGCCAGTCATCACCGCCGATGACCACGTAATTCTCCTCGACGCTTTCCCAGCCGGCGTTACAGGTCGCACCCAGCGGGTGCAGGGCCGTGTTTCCCTGGGCGTCGGTGGTGAGGATACTGGCACTGATAAAGCCCTGGACGTCCGGGCCATTGCCGGTAAAGGACAGGCTCATTTCCCTGTCTGTGCCAAGATTTTTAAGCGTAATGGGGGCTGAGATGATCCTGCTCCACGCATCGCCCTGGGTGGGCACTGACAGCACCCGGCTGCCGTAGACCGTGAGACTGCTGTCCTCACTGGGTGTGATGGCCCCGCCCATTTTATGGGGTTGTGAATCGTCGTAGGTATAAAAGCTCAGGGTCTTTCCGTCGCTGTCGGCCACGTCGGCGTGGTCGGTGGCGCCTGCTCCGGTTTCAAAGCCTGTGTACAGGACATTGTCACTGGCCAGCAGGGCGTTGTACTCGGCCTGTCCGGTGAGGATGGTGGACAGAATCTGGGTGCCGGGGGCATAGATATCGGTGCAGCGCTGGCCGTAATTGGAGAAAAGGCTGGCCTGACCGTACTCGTTCATGGCGTTGACGTTGATGGCCCAGGGGCTCTCGCCGAAGCTGATGCTGGTGCCAGCCACGTTGTCCGCGTCCTCATTGCTGTTGCCCGAGGCAAAAACAGAGACCACACCCTTTTGGCCCAGGGTGTTCACGGCCAGCCTCAGGGACTCGCCGTAGTAGGTGCCGCCCCAGGAATTGTTGACGGCTCTCAGGTTCACGCCCGCGTCCACAGCCCGGGACATATAGTCGTAGGCCTTGAGGGTGTCACTGTTGTAGGAGGTGCCGGTGTCATCGCCGTGGCGCAGGGCCATGAGCTTCACGCCGCCGGCCACACCGGCCACGCCCTGGCCGTCCCAGGCCGCGCCGATGATGCCTGCGCAGTGGGTGCCGTGGGTGTTGACCTCAGGGTTAGTGTCGGTGGTGTCTTTGTAAGCCCGGCAGACGTTGATGCCGTACCGGCCGCCGCCCATGGCGGTCAGGGCGGAATACTCGAGCCCCTGATCCCACATCTGGCTCTGGAGATCGGGATGGGTGTCGTCGATGCCGCTGTCCAGCACGGCCACCACCACGTCCTGGCCGGTAACGCCGCTGTCGTACACAGGCTGGACGTTTAAATCCGCGCCGGATCTGATGGGATTGTCAAGGGCCCACTGGAAATTGCTCAGGTCGGCCGCATTGGTAACACTGGTGCTTTCGGCCGCCGGGCTGGCTTCGGCGGCGGTGGTTTCATGATAAATGTAGTTGGGCTCGGCCAGGGTGACGGCCGGATTGTCCTGCAGCTGCCCGATCAGCTCCCCGGTGCTGCTGCCGTCCCGGGACCGGACCAGCACCAGGGTCTGTTCCTCCGTGTCGGCGGCAGAGCGCAGGCCATCGATCTGGGCTTCGGCGTTTGTGTTGTCCAAGGTCATGAGCGCTTCGGTTTCGTAGGCCGGAGCGGCGTTCCGCCCTAGAGCGTTCTGGCGATTTAAGGCGGCGGCGCCGCCCGTTACCAGTGCGATGGCCTCGCCGGAGACATAATCCTCCCCGGGCGTTCCGTCGCTTACAGGGTCGTCCGATTGTGCCAGCGCTGGGACAGGCACAGTGGAAAGCATAAAAATCAGGCTCAGAAGCAGAGCCCCTAATTTCTTTTTCACGTTCTTTCTCCTCTCGAAAAACATTTCTTTTTTTATTATACCATAAATTCCGGCCATCCCTGATACCGTTCACATCATATTTTGGCATTTCATCCCTCAACGGGCTGGGACAGGGCGTGAAAAACCCCCGGGGCCGTTTGGCCCCAGGGGTTCTGGGCTGCCTGTTGCCAGGATCAGCTGTTTTTGCGTTTGCGGTAGACGACGAAGCCGCCGCCGGCAGCGATGAGCAGGATGGCCGCGATGGCCAGGCTCATGCCGGCCGTGGTGTCGAACAGGCCGGTGCCGGCGTTTTTACCGCCGTTATGGTCTGTTGGCTGAACCGTCGGATTCGGGTTGACGCTGGGTTCAGGCTTTACCGTCGGGGTGGGCGTATCGCTGCCCGGGTCCGCGGCCGGGCCTGTGTAGTCCACAGTGGTGGCGCGGAATACCAGCGGCTCTGCGCTGTTTCCGGTATAGCCTAAAACGTAAAACTGGCTGCCCGAGGCCGCGCCGATGGTCTGGGTGGTTTTGGTCTGGCTGTAGAGCCGGGTGGCGTCGCCGGACCAGACGCCGTCCCGGAAGCTCCAGGTATCCAGCATTCCATCTGTGCCGAGCCCGCTTACCGGGCCCACGCCGATCATGCCGTGATTGACCGTGCCAAAGGCGCAGTCCAGGGTCTGGCTTTTGTCAAAGGCCGGATTGTCAACCAGGAATTGATCTGGATGCTCGGTCCAGGCTGTGCCGTCAAAGCTCAGGGTATTGGCATAGGTGACTGGTTCCGGGCTCATTATACCATTGGTTCCGCCGCGCACCATGAGGGTGCTGCCCGAGGCCGAGACCATCGCGCTGCTGCGCCCCTGGGGCATGTCGGGCAGGCTTCCGGTGGTCTTGCCTGTCTGTGGATTGACCACCTTGACACTGGCCTTGGCCTGGCCGCTGATGCCTGACCCTTCTTCATTCGTAAAGGTGTTGCCTCCGACGGCCAGCAGCTGGTCTTTATAAACCACCAGCCGTTCGCTGCCGTCCAGATCCTCTGCCCTGACGGTTGTCCAGGAGCTGCTCCCAGGATCATAGGTTCCGATTTTCACAAGACCTTCCCCGCCTTCCTGAATATTGTACAGGAAATAGAATTTTGTCTTGCCCCCGGTCAGGGAATAGAGCGTGTCCACTTTCATAAAGTTGCCTTCCTCCGGCAGGGCAATGCTCTCTGGGCTCCAGGTTCCGGATGAAATGTCGTAAAGGGACAGGTGCAGCGCGTCGGTTTCCAGCATTGCGCCCAGATAGGCGATTTTGCTGTCGGTGGCGGCCATGGCGGTGGGGATTAAATCCGCTGATCTCAGCGGATAGCCGCTGCTCTCGCCCAGCTTAAGATCCGGCGCGGTCAGGGTCGTGTAATTTCTGGTGCCGGCGCTGATCGCGAAGCTGGCCCGGCCGTATTTTGTTTCTTCCCCGGGTCTGGTGACCATTACTTCCCGCTCGCCGGTCAGGCCCTCGGGCAGGGTGAAGGTAATGCTGTTATCCGACCAGCCGTTTTCCACAATGGCCGCCGGCTGTCCTGCCACGGTCACAGCGCCTTGGGCGCTGCCGAAGAAATAGCCGCTGAGGGTGGCCATGCCGTTCTCGATTTTCAGGTCATTGAGCACGGGCACGCACTGGCTCTGGTCAAAGGCGGCCCCGAAATCCACAAAGCCGTCGGACACGGACATGTTGACCAGGTCCTGGGCCTCGGCACGGTTGACCCCGCCCTTGATACGGGCGCAGATTTCTGCCGCGTGGCCGGCCCGGGTGGCCTGGCTGTCAAAGGTGGCGGACAGCAGGGCGGCCATGCCGGCGACCACCGGCGTCGCCATGGAGGTTCCGTCGGAATAGAAATAATCCGAAGCTTTTTTGCCAAAGCCCAGGTCGTCCAGCCGGAACAGGGCACTCTTACTGTCGTCCCTGCCGCTCATGACACCCGGCTGGTCCTCGGACGCGGGCATGGGCACCAGACGCAGCGTCACTTTGCTGCTTGGGTCTGTGCTGCCGTACTGGCCGAAATCGGGCAGATTCACCTCCTGGCTTGACTGGGTCCAGTTGTGGTCGTACATACGCAGGCGTGCCGGGAGATAATCGGTGGGTTGTCCAGCTTCATCCGTTGACAGCACCTGGGTGGAGTTGATGCCGGTCCATTCTCCGGCGGCGTTCTGGTACTGGACCAGAAGGGTCTGGCCGTACATGGCGTTATCGCAGCCGCCCTGGAAGGCCATGTAGAAAGGGCTGCTCCGGTCAATCCCCGCCAGGTCGCTCCGGTTAAAAACCAGCTCGATGGCAAAGCCCTGCCCGTTTTCGATTTTGTCCAGAGACAGCTGAAGCCCCTTGTCACTGGCGTAACCGGGCGATAAGGCGCTGCCTGTCACGTTCTCCACGATATTTCCCTGGGCGTCCAGGAGGCGCATGCCCACCTTCGGGTCGGCTCCCTCAAAATCCTCGTAGAAATAATTGTCGGCAGCGTCCTGCAGCTGCGGCAGGTACTGGGCTGGCATGGTGTGCAAATTCATGGCGAAGCCTTTTGTGTTGGTGGTGGTGGCGGATAAAATCTGGCTGCCCGGGGCAAAGACGTCCACGGTCTTCTCACCATAGCAGGAGAAGCCGCTGCGGTAGCCCTCGCTGTCCATGGCACCGACACGGATGGCGTAGGGGCTGCTGATATTGCCGCCGCTGTTCAGGTCGTTGTTGGTGTTGGAATTGCCCGCCGCGAAGCAGGAAACCACGCCGAACTCCTGGCCGATAGCGGTGACCGCGGTGGAAACCGAGCGCAGCTCACGGCCGGCATAATTGCCGGGGCCCCAGGAATTATTGACGGCGGCTACCTTGACGCCGTCTTTGGCCGCTGCCTGAATGTAGGCATAGCCCTTGATGGCCGCGTCCACTGTGCCCACGTTGCCGCTGCCCAGAAAGCGCACGGCCATGATCTTGACGGCAGGACTTACACCGGCCACGCCGAGGCTGTTATTCCACCGGGCGCCAATAATGCCCGCGCAGTGGGTGCCGTGGCCCACGCTGGTATCCATGGGGTCATTGGTTCCCCGTTCGCCCTCCAGGCCGCCCACTGCGTTGTAGCCATAGGTCCCGCCGCCCATTTGGGTGAGCGGCTCATGGTTCATACCCTCGTTCCACATGACTTCCTTGAGATCCGGGTGGTTGTAATCCACGCCGCTGTCCAGCACCGCCACCACGGGGGTGTTATCGGTACCGGCCTTTGACCAGGCCTCCACAGCGTTGATGTCAACAGCGGGGTTGGGCGCTGCCGGAGCCTTGTTGTTGAGCTGATTTCTCAAGGCCCACTGGTAAGCATAGCCCGGGTCTGTGGGCTCGCCTGTGGTGTAGGCCTCCACATAGTAGTTGGGCTCCGCAAAGTCCACATTGGGGTTGCTCTCCAGCTCGGCGATGAGACTCCCGGTATCCTGGCCGCTCCGGACCAGCACCAGGCTCCTGCCGGCTTCCACCGCCGCGCTGCGCAGCAGGGGGCTGCCTGTATCGGCGGACGTGGCGGTGTCCTCCACGGTCATGAGCTCCTCGGTCTCATAGGCCGGGGCCGCGCTGCGGCCAAGGGCGTTCGGGCTTCTCAGGGCCTGGGCGCCGCCCTTTACATAGACGATGGCCTCGCCCTCGGCGTAGTCCACGCCGGGTGTTCCGTAATCTGCCGGGGTCTCCTCCTGGGCCAGCGCTCCTGCCGGCACGGTGGAAAAGACCAAAAGCAGGCTCAGCAGGATGCCTGAAATTCGCTTTTTCATAAGGTTTTCCTCTCACTTTTTATTTCGAATAAGTTTATTATACCACACTTTTCACGTAATGCTTATTACCGTTTACATGGAAATATGACCATTCGTCATTCCGGGGCGGCTTTACCGGGCTCTGACAAATTTTCCCTCAAAGGCCTTTTCGGTGCGTCCCTCCTGTTTTTCACTCTCATACAGGTACAGGGTTTCGCCCTCGATTTCGTAGCGGCGCTCAAGGCTGTTATCACCGCCCAGGTCCATCAAGGTTTCCGCCTCCATGCCGCCGCCGGAAAAGCCCGTGACCTTAAAAGTAATTTTGCCGTTGTCCACGGTATACTGTCCGCTGACCGTGGTGGCTGAGGCCTGTTCGTTTTTCGGCTCGATCCGCTCCTCAAAGGTGCCGTCCGGCTCCAGGCTCAGGCGGTAATCGCTCTGGTCGGTTCCGGCTGTGGTCTCCTCACGCCAGTCGCCGGCAACGCTTCCGGATCCGGCGGTGCAGGCCGCCAGCGCCAGGCAGGCCGCCAGGATCATCATTCCAATTAATACTTTTTTCATGTTTCTTTCCTCCTCTTTGCTTCTGTCCCTTTATGGGTACAGATCATACTGATTTTGGTGATAAACACCCCTTTTTCGCAGTGGTATTCCACATGGCCGTAGTGGGCATCCACAATGCTCTGGACGCTCTGCAGCCCAAGGCTCTGCCGTCCGTTCTGTTTGGTGTGCCGGAGCTCTGCGGTGGTCAGGGCTGTTTTTGAGGCGGCCACGTCCGCGCTGTTTTTCAGGATAATGACCAGGGAGCTTTCCACAGAACCGACCCTCAGATCAATAAAGCCTCTGGAATCCTCCATCTCCCGGCAGGCGTTAAAGGCGTTTTCCAGAATGTTGGAGAACAGAACCGTAAGATCCACCTGGCTGATGCCCGGCTCCGGTTCCAGTCTGACCCTCGCGCTCAGCCGGATGCCGCTTTCCGCGCATTTTGCCCGGTAATACTGATAGATGCTGTTAAAAATATAGTTGTCTGAGACCTGCACCATGGCCTCGGACCGGACGCGGTCGTCGTAGGCGCGGATATAATCCTGAATGGCCCCGGTATTGCCGCCTTCGGCCAGCTCGCCGATGAGCCGCAGATGGTGCCGCACATCGTGCCGGATCAGCCGGGCGTTCTCCAGATTGCCGACGATATTCCGGTAGTTGAGCTCCTCGAGCTGGATCTGGTGCTCCAGCTGGCGGGCTTTCTCCTCGGTTTCACGGGTTTTGTTCATCTGCCCGGCGGTGTAGAAAAAGACGCCAAAGGCCCCGAACACGCACAGGGTCAGGCAGTAAAACACAAAGACCACAGTGTCAAAATCAAAGGTCACCTGGGTGTAGCTGGCGCTGTAGAGCAGCAGCATGACAATGATGGTCAGGCACAGGTAGCGGCTGGTTTTGGTGTCCATCACCCGCAGCACCGGACAGACCATGCGGCGCATGAACAAAAGCAGCGGCGGCAGGGTCAGAACCTCGACCAGCAGGATAATGTAGATGGAGCCCCCCTGCAGCATAACGCCCCTCTCCAGAGCGTCCGACCAGAAGGGCACACTGCCGAAGCGCACCAGAAAAAGGTTGGCGCAGGAGGCCGCAAAAACCGCGTAGGCAAAGCCCATGGAAAAAACCAGCAGCTTTTTGACCACCGTGCTGCGCACGCAGAACAGAAACAGCCCAAAGCACAAAAGCAGGGAGATGTAGAAAAGCAGGCTGTTGCCGCTGAAGGCCGACTCGTAGTCCTGGCCGTGAAGCTGTTCGTTCCAGATCCAGGCCAGGGTCTGGAGTATTGAGAGCAGCAGCATGGCGGCCGCGTTCAGGCCTGCCAGCCTTCCTGCCGGCAGGCGGTAGTCCTCTGGATCAAAGGCCAGGTAGCACAGGGCCGCCACCGGCGCCACCTGCACCCAGAAGCCCAGAAAATAACGGATAAAAAGGTTGGATTCCAGCACCGGCCTCAGCTCCCCTCGATCTGTGAAAATTGATAATCATAGAATTTTTTCCGAATCTCCGCCTTGTTTTTCCGGCTGATGGCGTACTCCTCACCATTTTTGAGCACGCAGTAATCCCCCTCCACAAGCTCGATGTAGCCCAGGCTGGCGATGAGGCCCCTGCGGATGAGCAGAAAACGCCCGGGGTCCAGCTGTTTTTCGATTTCCTTGAGCGGATAATAGGCGCTGATCACTCCGGTTTTCGTGTAAACGCTGGTTTCGTTGCCCACGGTCTTAATGTACAAAATGCCCGCCTCCACGACTTTCACCTCGTCGCGGCCGCGTTTGATCACGATGTGCCGCGGCGCGGCCTTCCGGCTTTTCATACACTGCTCAAAGATCCTCTGCACCTGGTCCGGCGACGGCGGCTTGAGCAGGTAGTCCATGGCCCTGACCTCATAGGATTCGGCGGCAAACTCGTTGGAGCAGGTTAAAAACACGATCTGCGCCGTCTCGCTCTGGCTCCGGATTTCCCGCGCCAGTGCGATGCCTGAGGCTCCGCCCATAAAGATATCCATAAAGACCAGGTCTGGAACCCCTGTCCCAAGCCAGGCTCTGCAGGCCAGGGCGCTGTCGCAGACCTCCAGCACACAGTCCTCCGGGCAGGCCTCTGCGGCGGCGGCAATGCAGGCGCGGGCTTCTTCCATGTCTTCGATATTGTCTTCACACAGTAAAATTTTCATCAACCGTCACTCCATTTCTGTTCATGGCTTCATTATAACAAATCTTAGTTTAAAAAGCATTAATGAAGTGACAAACGCTTTAGAAATACATTTTCGGCTCTTGCTCTGCCCGCATATAGGAACTGCCCGGCCGCGCCGGATTAAAAAAGACAGATGCGCGGGCCGCATCTGTCTAAAGGGCATAAAAGGTTCTAACGTGATTTTCTTCTCCGGCAGAGGTAAGCGCCGCCAAAGATGAGGGCCAGTGCCGCCAGGCAGATCATGCCGGCGTACTGCGGGGTTTCAAGAATACCGGTGAGCACATTGCCCGTGGTTTTGCCGCCCCCGTCAAGCGGAGTGGCGCCGCTGCCGTTATCCGTTGTTCCGCCGCCCGGTGCCGCTTCCTTTTCCAGGGCAATGGCGTAGGTGCCGTTGAGCACAGCGGTGTCCACATTCAGCACTGTGCCAGCCTTTTCGGTTTCGGTGGCGCGCAGGGCCTTTGTCTGGGCTGCCGGCGCGGCCGCGGTGGTGGCAAGGGGCGTAAGGCTGCCGTCCTCATTCACGAGGTGCACGCCGGTTTTGGCGGCGTCGTAGCCCTCGGGCAGCGGGAAGCTCATGGCAACCGTGCGGCCCTGGGGCAGGGTCAGCGGCTGGTGATCACTGTTCAGGGTTTTTACCTGGTACAGGGTAAAGGCCTTGAAGCTGTTTTTAAGATTGGTCCGGGCCGCTTCTGGCAGGGCGGATTCCTCCAGAGCGGTGGCGCTGAAGGTGGCGCCCGGCGGCAGCAGGTCCCCGGTGCCGGTTATGGTGACCTGATTGTCGGACAACACTTTGATCACCTTAAAGCTTAAGGTGTACTGGGCTCCGCTGTTGCCCCTCGGCTGGGAGGTGGTATCAATGGTAACCACGCTGTCCGGAGAAATCGGTGTCCCCTCGGTATAGGCTGCGCCGTCCACACTCAGGCTGGCCGTGCCGTTCTGGACACTGCTGGTCAGGGCGATCTGCTGGGTATTATCCGGCAGTACCACTGGCGCGCTGAAATCGGTGACGGTCTGGCTTCCCAGGCTCTGGCCGTCCTGGCCAAGGCTTTCCACATTCAGGGTGACCGCCGGGGCGGCGTCCTTATCCACGGTAAAGGCCTTGATCATGGCGTTGCCGAAGTTGACGGTTTCGTCGCCGCTTGGTATTAATGGCATATCGATCATATCCGACCAGGCCATCCGGCCGTCCTGCTCAGCCCCGTAGATATAGCTCTGTCCCGGCTCGATTTTGGCAATGGCCTGAATCCTGCCGCCGCTGGCCTGCTCCAGCTCGCCGCTGTAGCCCATCTCGATGGGCAGGTAGCCGCCACTTCTGCCGGTGATGGTCTCGACCACGGCAAAACGTTCGCCGGCCTTCAGCTCAACCGGGGTATCCAGCGCGATGGTGTGGTAACCGCCGTAGGTGGGATAAGCCGTTGTCCTGGAGAGGGCTTCCCCGGCGTTTGAGAGATCGGCGCCGGCGGCCAGCCTGTAGATTTCAACGTCCACCTGGCTGTCTGTGTCCACGGTGATGGCAGACACGGCCTTTAAAACCTCGTCTTTTTCCGCGGTAAAGACGTTGGCGACTTTACTGCCTGCAAGGCCCGCGCTCGGTGGAAGCGAAGAAAAGGATTTGTAACCTAAGTAGTCATACTGATAGTTGTTGTCATAGCTGAACAGACCGTTTTCCTCCACGTCCACCTGGTAGGAGCTGAACTCGGTGATGGTCTGGTCGTAGTAGGAGATGTAGAAGTACCCCTCGGCGTCCACCCAGTCATCTCCGCCAGTACCGGGGCCCCAGCTGTTCTTAATGATCCAGGCGCCGTTCAGCTTATTGCCGCTCTCATCCGTCGGCTTGATGATAAAGTTGTCCGCCGGATAGCTGTCGTCCCATCCCACAACAGAGACCTCATGGTTGGCGCTGATCTTCTGGGGGCTGTACTGGGCATGCTCTTTGGTGTTGAAAATCTGGCCCGCTTCCCCTTCCTGTCCCGGAAGGCTTTTGCCAGCGTAATAGGACACGTCCAGCACGCCGTTTTCCATGAGGGCCTGCTTGATGATCTTCTGGGCCTGGGCGTCAAAGCTGTAGTTGTCCTCAGCGTCAAAGATACCCGTTTCAGGCAGGTAGTCCACGTTCTGCACATGCACCTCGTCGTTGTCCGGATTCCGCAGGCTTTCCGGCAGGCTCCAGTCACCTGGTTCGTCTGGGGTTCCCAGCTCACCGGCAGTGTTGACATAGGGCACCAGCGTCTCAGCCACCGGGCCGAACCAGGCTGTGGTATCGGCCGTGGCCATCTGGCGGCGTCCCCCAAAGTTCATGGCGATGGGCTGGTTCGCAACCACCCGGTAACCCTCACCCTCATATGGCTGGAAGGTAAACCAGGCCATATAGTGCTCGGAGTAGTCCAAAGAACCAGCATTGCCCGCGCCCTGCCGGACCGCGTTGGACTCAATGCTGGAGGTGTTGCCAAAGGACCAGCAGGAGCCCCAGGGATTCTGGTTTCGGATACCGGTCACAAGGCCTTGCTCCCGCAGGTCATATTTTTCCGGCAGCTGGGCTTCCCGGCTTCTGGGCGCAATGCCGTTGGTATCCTGGGGCAGAGTGTAATAGGACGAATCCAGCCCCGCGGGCAGACGCCCGCCGTCGTAGCTTTCAATGCCGCTGGTGTCTACCGGAACTTCCGGGGCCGCCAGCGCAGTGGGACCGGTAAAGGCTGCAAAGCTCAGGGTTACGCCCAGGGCGGCGGCGAGCGCGTGCCGCCTCAGGGCTTTCACATTTGGTAACTTTTTCATACATTTCCTCCATTCGTGCAAGTATGTGTTTTAATTATAACTCAAACGCCATGGTTTGTGTCATACCGTTTAAATCCAAAAGGCGACCGTTTAAATACTGGTGGCGCTGAACACCCGCAACCCATCTGCTTTTTCAGCTGCCGGTATGACGAACGGTCGTATTTATGATGTAAATGGTCGCACCGCCTTATCCTGAGAGCTTAAATTCCAACCAATTTGTGTTATAATATTGAGTAGAATACAAATGATTGGGGAGGATTGCTTATGAATCAAATTGCTGTATGTGATGATTTAAAACAGGATTTTTATGCCCTGAAGAAACTCATCCAACGCTTCCTGTATGATTATGACCTGGAGTACGACATCATGGGCTTTGAAACCGCCGAGGCCTTTCTCGAGGCCTATGAGCCTGGAAAATACGCTGTGATTTTTCTGGACATGATACTGCCCGGCATGAGCGGCATTGATCTGGCCCACCATATCCGGCAGAGAGAGCCCCAATGCCAGCTTATTTTTACAACGGTCAGCAGCGATTACGCCCTCGACGGCTACCGGGCCGGGGCGCTGGATTACCTGCTCAAGCCCGTCTGCTACCAGCATCTGATTGAAGCCCTCACCCGGTGCGATTTTGACGCCGCTCCGAAGATGGTTCCCATCTCGCTGATCAACGACCAAGGCACCACCCTCATCCGGGCGGCGCGTATCCTGTTCGCCGAGATTTTCGGCAACCACCTGATGATCCATACCAACAGCACGGTCATGAAAACCTACCTGGCCCTGTCTGCCTTTGAGCAGCGGCTGCCTCCGGACACCTTTGTCCGGGTATCCCGTTCCCACCTTGTCAACATGCGCGCCATTGTGGAGATCGAGGGCGATTCCGTGCTTCTGGTAAACGGCGAGCGGGTAGCTGTGAGCCGCCGCCGTAAAAAGACCGTCCGGCAGACCTTCAACGATTTTCTGATCCGGACAGGCAGGTTGTTCCCATGCGGCTGAAAACCGGACTCCTGCTCCTCCTGCTCATTTTTGTCTGCCCGCCCCTTTGCCGGGCGCAGGCCCAGTCTCCTGCGCCGGACGCAGTGGCCACGGCCGAAGCGCTGTCCCAATGGCTCGAGAGCCATCAGGATACCGGCGGCAGTCTGCGCCTGGAGGCCGATATCGAATGGAACGGCTACCAGAGCGTTCAGGCCGGGGCGCCCGTCACCATTGACGCCGGGCCCTACCGCATTCACCTGAACCACCGGTCCTACCTCGGCCTGGCCGGCCCGGTCACGGTTGAGGGGGCTCCCCTGCCCGGAAACGCGCTCTTTGACACCGAGGCCGTCTCCCAGCTTTCCCTGGACGATGGCGCCGCGGTCAGCGTCCAAGGGGACGGCACAGTGGCTGTCCGCACGCGCTGGGACCAGGGCTTCGTCTCCTACGCCGGAACCGTCCGGGCGGCCGGAGCCGGAGCCACGGCCATCGAGGTGCTGGACGGCACCCTGAGCTTCAGCTATGCACGGATCAGCGCCGAGGGCGATAACGCCGCCTGTGTCGACGCCACCCGGGGAAGCGCTGACATCCTCTTTTCCATTCTCGAGGCTGACGGCAGCGGCTCGGCCTCGCTGCGCTCCGGCCCGGACGCTGTTGTGGACGCTTCCCGCTGCCAGCCAGCGCCTGAAAACGCTGTTGTGATCCCGGCCAGCCGCCACGGGCTCTCCATTTCCACCGGGTCCGGCGGTTATCTCTACCACCGGAGTATTCTGGACAAAGCGCCCCTGCCCCGGCGTATCAACCTGGTCTTTGGCCCGGCCGGCGGTCTGCCGGAACGCTGCCTTCCCCTGTACTGGACACCGGACACCCATGCCCTGCCCGGCGTTCCGGGCCGGTACAGCGTCTCCGGCAGCCTGGACCTGCCCGGGGATTTCGCGCAGCTGCTGGAGGGCTTTCAGCCCGTACTCGACGTACAGCTGGTCGACCCCGCCAGGCCATACCTCATGCCCATGTACCGGTACTCCTCCTCCGGCGTATACGCGATCGGTTATTTTGAAACCCTCTACGCCCACGACCACCACGAAGCCCTCTACATCAGCCAGGACCTGGGAAAGAGCTGGCATTACACGCCCCCCGGCGATGATACGGCCGACAGCTTTATCACCTACAACCACCTGTCGCTCCAGTTCAAAAATTACTTTGAGCCCGGACAGACCTACCTCTTAAAAATGGAAGCCGAAAGCCCGGATATCTCCGGTGTCTCCAATATTCTGGAGCTTTACCTGTCCCCGGACGGCGAGCTCCGGATTGATGATTTCAACGGCGACCGCGACTTTTCCGACCGGGGAGACAACGTGGTCACGCCCACCCCTGCCCTGCCGGACAGCCCGCCGGACACGGTGTCCGAGGCTGCAGACCCGCCTGTAACCTACAGCCACAGCCAGCTCCTTGACCTGGCCGCCGCCAATCCGGAAACCCTGACCTTTTTCGGCAGTGGTATCCAGGCCTCTGTGTCTTCACAGGCTCTGACGGCAGCGGTTTCCGGGGAAAACGACACCCTGACCGTTTACTGCACGCCCCTCGGCGGCGGACGCTACCAGATCGCGTTCATCAAAAACGGAACCGAAGCCGCAGCCTTTTCAGCAGCACCCCTGCGGGTGCGGATCAACTGCCGCCTGCGGGAAAACGAGACCCCGGACCAGCTCAGCTTCAAAACCGGGGACGGCGCCGCCGCCAGCATTGTATCCTATGATGAAAAGACCAGCCAGCTTGAGCTTCTGGTCACCGCACCCGGCATTTATACCCTGAGCTCCACCTGGACAGAACCGTCAGCCCCCCCGGCCCCGGCGGAGCCCGGCCTGGCCGGAGAGCTGACCACCGTGGCACTGCTGGCTCTTGCCGCCGCTGTTCTCGTCCTGCTGCACCGGCGGTCCAAAAAAAGGAGTGCATCTTGAAAAAACACGCCCTGCATTCATTCCTGCTGCCTGTTCTGGCAGCGGCGGCGCTGGCCTTTGGCCTCTTTACCGCCAGCGCGACCTTCAACAACAAATATACCGCCCCAGGCCCCGGTACCACCGGCGGCGTCACACGCCTGACGGCCCCGGACCTGTCGGACAGCCAGGCTGTTTTTCTCGCCAGAGGCTGGGAGTTTTACCAATACCAGTACCTGACCCCTGAGCGTCTTTCCCAGGACAAGCCGCTGCCCAATGCCCTCATCACCATCGGCCAGGCTCAGGGTTTTGATCTGGGCGCCGAGGAGCCCCACGGCAGTGCCACCTACCGGCAGACCCTGCTTCTGGACAGCGCCCTGGCCGGAACCGCCCTGTTTCTTGAGGTGCCGGAGGTCTACGGCTCCTATGCGCTTTATATAAACGGCGTCCTCTCGGCCGAATCCGGGGATGACGGCGCCGCTGTCCGGATGGTGTCCCTGCCCCGGGGCACTGAAAAAATTGAGCTGCTGCTGGCTGTTTCCGACGACCACCATTTTTACAGCGGCCTGACCTATCCGCCTGCCCTGGGCACCGCGAACGCCCTGAACCTGCTGTGGCTCAAGCGGCTGGCCGCCACTCTTTTTGCCGGCTGCACCGCCCTGCTGGCCGGTGTTTTCTACCTGGTGCTCGGGCTGAAAACAAGGGCCTTTTCCACCCTGGTTCCCTATGGCCTGCTCTGTCTGGCGTTTATCGGGGCCTCGGGCTACCCCCTTGTCCATATGCTGGCCCCAGGCGGCGAATTCTGGTACAGCCTGGAGCATCTGTGCGGCTACCTGCAGTTCCTGCTGCTTCTGCTGGTCTGTGGGCAACTGTGCGGGCTGTCCCTTAAAAAACAGGCGCCGGCTCTGGCCGCTGCTGGGCTCATCTGCCTGGCTGTTGTGCTCTTTCCCCTGTGGGGTAGCGCGGGAACCCTGAAAACCCTGACGGGCTTCAGCCTGCTCATCGACTTTTATAAATGGGGCGTGGTCTTGTACCTCGCGGCAGCGCTCCTTACCGGAAACCCGGAACCCGGCTGGCAGCAGACTGCTCTGGGCTGCGGCCTGGCGGTCTTTGCCGCCGCCCTGGTCTGCGACCGCCTCTACCCGCTGTACGAGCCCATTGTGGGCGGCTGGATGGTGGAGGCCGCTGTGTTTATCTTTATCCTGATTCTGGCAGCTATCCTCCTTGCTCAGAGCGCCCACGCCTTCCTTGAGGTTTACCGGCTGAGGACCCAGAACCATTATACTCAGCTCCAGCTGCGGCTGGAGGAAAACCGCTATTCGGAGCTCAAGGAGAGCATTGAGGCCACTGCCCGCCTCCGCCACGACCTGCGCCAGCATTACCGTCTCATGCGGCACTGCCTGGACTGCAGCGATTACGAGGGGCTTCGGGACTACCTCGACGCCTGCTCTGGTTCCATTCCGCAGGGTCCCTCCTCTGTGTACTGCGCCCACCGCAGCGCCAGCCTCATCATCGCCCACTACCTGGATACGGCAAAGGCCCTGGGCTGGCCGGCTGCCTGCCGCGCGGTGCTGCCCCAGACCGTGCCCTTTTCCGACACCGACCTCTGCGTGCTCCTGGGCAACGCCCTGGAAAACGCCGTGGATGCCTGCCGGGATACCCGAGAGCCTTTCCTGGACCTGAGCATCTCCATAAGAAACAGCCGCTATCTGGTCATTATCCTGACCAACCGGTGCCGTCCCGGCGCCGTGCCCCCGCCGGGACACTCCTCCAAGGGCGGCCGCCACTGCGGCATCGGCCTGACCAGCATGGCCGCCATCGCCGAAAAATACCAGGGCACCCTGCGTTATGAGGTTCAGGATAGTGTCTTTACCCTGTCGGTCATTCTTCACTCCGGCGTGCCCCTTTCCTGATTTTTCAGCAATCCATTTGACCTCCTGTGCTATAATAAATTTATTATGCACAGGAGGTTTATTATGATCCAGAACCGTATCCTTTTAGTTGAAGACGACACAAGCCTCATTGACGGGCTCGAATATACCCTGGTCAAAAACGGCTTTGCCATCCGCATTGCCCGGACCGTGCAGGAGGCCCTGGCCCTTTTCGGCCAGGAGTCCTTTGATCTGCTGCTGCTGGACCTCACCCTGCCCGACGGCACCGGCTTTGACATCTGCCGCAGCGTCCGCCGCCGCTCCGAGGTGCCCATCATATTCCTGACCGCTTCCGACGAGGAGGTCAACGTGGTCATGGGCCTGGACATCGGCGGCGACGACTACATCACCAAGCCCTTTAATCTGGGCGAGCTGGTCTCCCGGATAAAGGCTCTGCTGCGCCGGGCCAGAAGCCTTCAGTCCACCACCCTTGAGAGCCGGGGCATTGCCGTGGACCTGCTGCGGGGCAGCGCGGCCAAAAACGGCCGTCCCCTGGAGCTCACCGCCGCCGAGCAGCGCCTGCTGGTGCTGTTTTTACAGAACCCCGGCCTGGTGCTGAGCCGGAGCACCATTCTCGAGCGCCTTTGGGACAGCTCCGGTGATTTTGTGGACGACAACACCCTCTCCGTCTATATAAGACGCCTGCGCAGCAAGATCGAGGACGATCCCAACCGTCCCAGCCTGCTGGTCACCGTGCGCGGCATGGGCTATAAATGGCAGGCAGCGGGTCCGGAGGCCGGAGCATGAGCGCCATTCTCAGCAACCGGGACATCCGGCGTTTTTATCTGGCCCTCGGTGCCGCGGCCGGGTTGCTGCTGCTCGTGGGGCAGCTCATGGCCTTTTCCCTCTTTGGCAGCACCCGGAGCGCCCTGTACAGCCGGGATACTGAGCTGGCCGGCGCCCTGCTCGACAAGGGACTGCCCGCCGCCGAGGTGGCCGCGGTCTTTACCCAGGACCTCAGCGCGGGAGAGGGGGAGGCCGGGGCCGCCCTGCTGGCCCAGGCCGGCTATACGCCGGACACCCCGTCCGCCTACCTGCCTTTTCTGTCTGCCTTCCGGCACAGCGGCATGCTCACGCTGCTGGCCTACGGCCTGCTTTTCACCCTCTGCGCCGCAGCGCTCAGCGGGCTGTACTTCCAGGCCCAGCAGCGCACCATCACCCGGGCCGGCTGCCAGCTTAAGCGCTTTATGGGCGGCTGCACCGAAGCCCGGCTGGAGGACAGCGCCGAGGGCAGCCTGTACCGTCTCTTTGGGGACATCAACAGCCTTGCCACCTCCCTCACCGCCCACCTCGATACCGAGAAAAAGGCAAAGGCCTTCCTCAAGGACACCCTTTCCGACATTTCCCATCAGCTGAAAACACCTCTGGCCGCCCTGAGAATGTACAACGAGATCCTGCAGGCAGACGGAACGGACCCGGCTGTGCTGGCCCGCTTTACCGGCAAGGCCGCCGCCTCTCTGGACCGCATGGAAACCCTGATCCAGAACCTGCTGAAGATCACCCGTCTGGACGCGGGCGCCATCACCCTGAAGCCAGACCTGCTGCCCGTCCAAACCATGATGGACGCCCTGCGCCTCAGCTTTGAGACCAGGGCCCGGCGCGAGCAGAAAGCCCTGCGCTTTTCCGGAGACCCGTCCCTGAGGCTTCTTTACGACCCCGACTGGCTCACCGAGGCCGTCAGCAACCTGATCAAAAACGCCCTCGACCACACCCGCGCCGGCGGCTGTATCACAGTTAGCTGGGATACCAGCCCGGCCCTCACCCGCATCACGGTACAGGATGACGGCAGCGGCATTGCCCCCGAGGATATCCACCATATCTTCAAGCGCTTTTACCGCAGCCGCTTCTCCCAGGATACCCAGGGCGCCGGGCTGGGGCTCCCGCTGGCCCGGGCCGTTACCGAGGCCCACAGCGGCACGCTCTCGGTGGAGAGCCGCCCCGGACAGGGCGCTCTGTTTACCATGACTTTTTTGAAGATGACAGAATTGTAAGCTTGCCGACACCTGCCCGTAAGCTCACCGTGTTATCCTGACAGCAGATCAAGAAAGGTGGTAAACAGTATGAACCTGCTTACAGTAAAAAAACTGACCAAAACCTACGGAGACGGCAACGCCCGGGTCGAAGCCCTGAAAAACGTCTCCTTTAACATCGCCAAAGGCGAATTCGTGGCCGTGGTGGGCGAATCCGGCTCCGGAAAGACCACGCTGTTCAACACCCTCGGCGCGCTGGACACCCCCACACAGGGGCAGATCCTCATCGACGGCAAGGATATCTTCTCCATGAAGGAGGAGCAGCTCACCGTTTTCCGAAGACGCAGCATTGGCTTTATCTTCCAGTCCTACAACCTGATCCCCGAGCTCAATGTGGAGCAGAACATCATCTTCCCCCTTTTGCTCGACTACCAGAAGCCCGATCAGGCCTATGTGGAGGAGCTGCTGACCGTACTCGGGCTGAAGGACCGCCGGAGCCATCTGCCCCGGCAGCTCTCCGGCGGACAGCAGCAGCGCGTGGCCATCGGCCGGGCCCTCATCACCCGCCCCATGCTCATTCTGGCCGATGAGCCCACCGGCAACCTGGACAGCAAAAACAGCCGCGAGGTCATCTCCCTGCTCAAATCGACCTCACGCCGCTACCGTCAGACCATTCTCATGATCACCCACAACCCGGCCATCGCCCAGCAGGCCGACCGGGTGCTCCAGGTCTCCGACGGCATACTCACCGATCTGGGAGGTGCCCGGCAATGAAAAGCTATCTCGATCTCATCCCCCAGTACGCAAGGGCGCACCGGAAGAAAAACCGGATCACCGTGCTCTGTATCACCATTGCGGTCTGCCTGGTCACAGCCATCTTCGGCATGGCCGACATGGCTATCCGGGCCGAGGTGGACCGGGCCATCCGGGAGGTCGGCAATTTTCATGTGATCCTTAAAGACCTGGACGCAGCCGCCGGCCAGATGATCAGCCTCCGGCCCGACGTGGCCGTTTCCGGCCAGCTCACCGCCGCTGCCAGCACAGCCCTGGACGGCAAAGAACTTCTGCTCCAGGGCAGCAGCGAAGCCCTCGCACAGGAGATGGGCCTCACGGTAAACGAAGGAAGCTTTCCAATGCAGCCGGGCGAGGCCCTCATCGACCGTCAGGCCCTGGAGCAGCTGGGCCTGTCCATCGGCGACACAATCACCACTGAGGCGGTGGGCGGCCCGCCGGTCACCTTCACCATCAGCGGCGTCTTCAATGATTTTTCCGCCCTCAAATCAAAAGACCGCCACGCTGCCTTTTTCAACGAAGCCGGCATCCAGGCCCTTTCGGGCCGGGATACCCAGTCCGCCTGTTATGTCCAGTTCAAAAGCCCCCTTGACATCCGTCCCGGCATCGCGGATATTCAGGCCACCTACGGCCTGTCCCCGGACCAGATACAGGAAAACCAGCGTCTCCTGGGGCTTTACGGCGTCAGCGGCGATCCCTACGCCTATTCCCTTTACGGCATCGCGCTGGTGCTTTTCCTGCTCGTGCTGACCGCAGGCACCATCATGATTTCCAGCAGCTTTAACATCAGCGTTCTGGAGCGGACCCGGTTCTTTGGCCTGCTGCGCTGCCTGGGCGCGTCGAAAAAGCAGGTGCGCCGGTACGTGCGCCGCGAAAGCCTTGGCTTCAGCCTGCGGGGCATCCCTCTGGGGCTGCTTGCCGGCACGGTCATTATCTGGATCTGCTGCGCGGTGGTGGGGCATTTCAACCCGACCTTTTACGGCGGCCTGCCCCTGTTTCAGCTCAGCCCCATCGGCCTGGCCGCCGGCGTTGTCGTCGGCTTCCTGACCGTATTCCTGGCGGCCATGTCCCCCTGTAAAAAAGCGTCAGGGGTTTCTCCCCTGAACGCGGTTACCGGCAATCTGGAAAGCAGCCGGCCCAGGGTGCACAGGGCGGCCCGGACCAGCCGCCTGCCCGTGGAGCTGGCCATGGGCGCCAGCCACGCCTTTGGAAACCGGAAAAATATGGCCCTCATGGCTGCCTCCTTTGCCATCAGCATTATCCTCTTTCTGTCCTTCACGGTATTCATCGACTTTATGTCCCATGCCATGCGCCCCCTCAAGCCAAGCACGCCGGACATCACCGTGGCGCTGGAGCAGGAAGGCCTTTATCTGCCCGATGAGCTGGTTGCCCAGCTGGCCGCCGTTCCGGGCGTCGAGCGGGTTTTTGGCCGGAAGTACGCCCCGCTGCCCCAGGAGGGCGGCCCGGACCTCAGCCTGATCTCCTACGAGGATCAGCAGCTTGACTGGGCTGGGGCCACTCTGGTAGACGGCAGCCTTGACACGATCCGCGAAAAGCCGGATACGGTGCTGGTCAGCTATGACAACGGCCAGGGCTGGACCACCGGCGACACCATCACCCTGGCACTGCCCGGCGGCTCCAGAACCGTCACCGTGGGCGGGGTGCTCTCCTCCCTGCCCTTTAACGCCGGGGACAGCGGCGAAATCCTCATCAGCTCCGAGGCTGCCTTTGACCATCTCGTGGGCCGCCAGGGCTATACAGTCATCGACCTGCAGGTCGGCGACGCCGCGGGCAGCAGCACCATCGACGCGGTCAACGCCCTGGTCCAGTCCGCCGAAAAGACCCACAGCGGTACCCCGGGCTATGACATCGCCGTGGCCGATTCCAGGCAGAGCAATCAGGAGGCCCGCTCCGCCTTTTACACCATGTCCACCTTTGTTTACGGCTTTCTGTTCATCATTGCCCTGATCACCGTGTTCAATATCATCAACAGCATGAACATCAGCGTCTCCAGCCGCATGGGCCAGTACGGCGTCATGCGCGCGGTGGGTATGTCCGGCCGGCAGCTGGTGCGGATGGTCGCCTCCGAGTCTGCCGCCTACGCTCTGGCAGGCTGCGCGGCCGGCACAGTTCTGGGCCTGCCCCTGCACGCCTTTCTCTACGGCCAGATGATCACCGCCCGCTGGGGCGACGCCTGGGCCCTGCCCTGGCTGCCTCTGGCCATCATCATCGGCTTAGCCCTGGCCACGACCCTTTTGTCCATCATCGGCCCAACCCAAAAAATCCGCCGTATGGACATCGTGGATGTCGTCAACGCGGAATAGAAATAATGGAGAATACAGAATTGAGAATTTACGAACCCTTTTATCAGCGCAAAAGCGGTTGAGATTGCGGCCGCAGGCCGCGTCCAATCAAAATGCATAGCATTTTGTTTCGTAATTCTCCATTTTCCATTCTCAATTTTCCATTTAAAAAACAGCCGCCAGACTGCAAAGAGCAGCTGGCGGCTGTTTTTTCGTTTATTCTTTAATTTTCTTCCTATCTTTCCAGACCCAGGCCTGGTTTTTCAGGCAGGATCATGGTCTTGCCGTTTTCCATGATAACGCCGCCCTTTACGGCCACGTCGGTCAGGGTCAGGTGTGCGTCCAGATCCGCTCTTGTGATGTTTTTCATGGCAGCGCCCAGGCTGGCGGCAGCGGTCACGCCAATGTTGCTTTCTTCCGCCATACAGCCCAGCATGCACTCAACGCCGGCCGCTTCTGCGATGGCGTTGATCTTGAGCGCTTCGCGGATACCGCCGCACTTCATGAGCTTGATGTTGATCAGGTCAACGGCGTGCATTTTGATGGCGCGCATGGCATCCTTGGAATTAAAGACGCTCTCATCACTCATAATCGGAATCGGAGAATGGGCGGTGACGAATGCCAGACCGTCAAAGTCATGGTAAGGTACAGGCTGCTCGATGAGCTCGATGTCGTAGTCGGCCAGCTTGTTGATCACAGAGATGGCTTCCTTTGGCGTCCAGCCCTGGTTGGCGTCCAGACGGATTTTGACGTCCGGACCCACCGCGTCGCGGATGGCCTTAACGCGGGCCACGTCAGCCTCCACCGTGGTGCCGACCTTTGTTTTGATGGTGTCAAAGCCTTCGGCCACATGGGTTCTCGCCTTTTCAGCCATATAAGCCGGATCGTTGATCCCAACCGTCATGTCTGTTTCAAAGGTATTGGAATTTCCCCCTAAAACCTTGTATAACGGCATTTTTGTGATTTTACCGATCAGATCATAGCAGGCGAGGTCAATGGCGGTTTTAGCCGAAGGACAGTGGGCAATGGCACGGTCCATGATCCAGTAGATTTTTTCAATGTCCATCGGATCGCAGCCGATAATATCCTTTTCCATGATGCGGATACCGGCTTCAATGCTTTCCAGGGTTTCACCGCTGATCAGAACAGCGGCAGAGCCTTCGCCGATCCCCACCAGGCCTTCATCGGTTTCAATTTCCACCAGAATCTGCTCCGCGTGGGTGATAACGCCCAGTGAGATATGAAACGGTTCAACCAAAGGAATCTTGACACGTTTTGTGTTGATTTTCGTAATTTTCATTTAGATACTTTCTCCCTTTATTCTGCTAAAGTTCCTGTATACAGCGCAAAAGCCTGGATTTCCAGGCTTTTGTCAAACTTCATCGTAAATGGTCTATTTTCCCGGGAAGTGGCAGGCGCACATATGGCCGTTGCCCAAATCCTTAAGCTCAGGGGTGCATTCCTTACAGATCTGCTGCGCTTTGTAGCAGCGGGTATGGAAGCAGCAGCCGCTCGGCGGGTTGGCCGGGCTGGGCAGGTCACCCTGAAGAATGATCTTCTCCCTCTGGGTTTTCTCAACCGTCGGGATAACCGACAACAGCGCGATGGTGTAAGGATGGGACGGGTTGTTGTAGAGCTCGTCCTTTTCCGCATACTCGACAATATGGCCGAGGTACATGACCGCAACCTTATCTGAGATATGGCGCACAACGCTCAGATCGTGGGAAATAAACATAAACGCGATTCCCATATGGTGCTGCAGGTCCTCCATCAGATTGATGATCTGGGCCTGGATGGAAACGTCGAGGGCCGATACGGGCTCATCACATACCAAAAGCTTTGGCTGTAAAATAATTGCCCGGGCAATACCGATTCTCTGGCGCTGTCCGCCTGAGAACTCGTGGGGGTAGCGCCGGATATACTGAGTATTAAGCCCAACCAGGTCCATGATTTCAAGGACCTTTGCCTCGCGCTCCTTGCTGTTCATATCGGTCTGAATCTCCAGAGGCTCGCCGATGATTTCACCGACGGTCATTCTCGGGTTCAGCGAAGCGTAAGGATCCTGGAACATCATCTGGAACTCCTTGCGCTTTGTGCGCAGAGCCTTGCGGTCCAGGGTCATGATGTCCTCACCCTCGTAGATGATCTGGCCCTCCGTCGGCTCGATCAGACGGAGAACCGAACGGCCCATGGTGGATTTACCACAGCCGGACTCCCCTACGATACCGAGGGTTTCACTGCGGTTAAGGGTAAAGCTGACGCCGTCCACCGCCTTGACAAATGACTTTTCCTTGCCGAAACCGCCTTTGATGGGAAACCACTTTTTCAGGTCTTTAACTTCCAGCAACACATTGTTTTTTTCTTCTGCCATTAGTTTTCTTCCTCCCATCCATCGGTATATTTAAAGCAGCGCACCTGGTGGCCGTCAAGGTCGACAAGCTCCGGACGCTCCCTGCGGCAAATATCCTTTGCGTACTCGCATCGCGGGCAGAACAGGCAGCCCTCCGGCATATCGTTAAAGCTCGGCACCATGCCCTTGATGGTCGAAAGCTTTTCTTCCTGGCCGCCCAGCTTAGGAATACAGCTGATCAGGCCCTGGGTATAAGGGTGCAGAGGCTTTTCAAACACGGTGTCCACATCGGTGTACTCAACCACCTGGCCCGCGTACATAACCATAACGTTATCGGCCACCTCAGAGATAACCCCAAGGTCATGGGTAATCATCATGACTGCGGTGCCGGTTTTTTCCTTGAGCTCGTTGATCAGATTCAGAATCTGGGCCTGGATGGTAACATCCAGAGCGGTTGTCGGTTCGTCACAGATCAAAAACTCAGGGTCACAGGACAGGGCCATGGCGATCATAACACGCTGGCGCATCCCGCCTGAAAACTCATGGGGGTAGGAATTAAGACGCTTTTCGGCATCTGGGATCTTAACGAGATCCAGCATCTGAATTGCGCGTTCCCGGGCCTGCTCTTTGGTCATATCCTCATGGATCAGAATCGCTTCAGTAATCTGCTGTCCAACGGTATAAACCGGGTTCAAAGAGGTCATGGGTTCCTGGAAAATCATGGCAATTTCCTTGCCGCGGATTTTCCGCATTTCTTCCTTATCTTTATTCAGCAGGTTTTCACCTTTAAAATCAATTTCGCCGTTGACAATCTTCCCCGGCTTTCCAATCAGCTGCATAATCGACATCGACGTGATACTTTTACCACAGCCAGACTCCCCTACAACCCCGAGTGTTTCGCCTTTATCTACGGAAAAACTAACACCATCAACAGATTTAACGACACCTTCATCGGTGTAGAAATAGGTCTTGAGGTCTTTTACTTCTAATAATTTCATGTCGTAATCACCGCTTTCCGATCTTAATTCTTCAACTTCGGATCAAGGGCGTCTCTGAGGCCGTCACCGAACATGTTAAAGGAAATAACCGTGATAACAATGGCAATCCCCGGGAATATACTGTACAGCGGGTCGCTGTTAATATAAGGCTGGGCGTAGCTGATCATGGAGCCCCAGCTGGGATCTGGCGGCTGGATACCAATACCGAGGAAGCTTAAGGACGCCTCGGTCAGGATCGCGCTCGGAATACCAAGGGTTATCAATACAATAATGGTTGAAATGCAGTTTGGAATCATGTGCTTCATGATGATACGGAAGCCGCTGCCGCCGCTGGCAATACAGGCCTCAACGAATTCCTTTTCCTTGAGCTGCATAACCTGCCCGCGGACCATTCTGGCCGTCTGTACCCAGTTGACCACCGCAAGTGCGATGAACAGGCTGGTGAGGCCGGTACCAAGAGCGAACATAATTGCCATCGCAAGCAGCAGGTCCGGGAAGGCTGCGAAGATTTCCATGATTCTGGAAATAACCGTATCCACCTTGCCGCCATAGTAGCCTGCGAGCGAGCCAAGGGTAACACCCAGAAATGTCGCGATGATCTGTGCGACGATCCCGGCTGAAAGGGATACGCGGGTACCGTAAAAAACACGGGATAAAATATCACGTCCGTATTCATCGGTCCCGAAAGGGTGCGCGCCGGATGGCGATTGAAGGGCAATGGCCAAATTCTGCTGATTTGGATCATAGGGAGAGATGAGCGGAGCCAGAATCGCCACAAGCGCCAGAAGAACAATGATCCCCATACAAACCATGGCGACCTTATTTTTCTTCAGGCGGTTAAAGCTGTCCTTCCAGTAGCTTTTTGACTGGACGACGATTCCCTGTTCGGTCTTCTCCTCAGCGTAGTTGTTTCGTTTATATCCAAGATTTGGTGTCTTCATTATTTTTTACCCTCCGTAACTCGAATTCTTGGGTCAATGAATGCGTAAGAAATATCGACCAGAAGGTTTACCAGTACAAAGGCAACCGCCACGTAAAGCATGGCGCCACGCAGAAGCGGAAGGTCACGGTTGTTAAGGCTCGTAACCAGAACATTACCAATGCCTGGAATTGTGAATACTTTTTCAATGAGCATTGAACCGCCAAGCATGTAGCCAAGCTGTGTCCCCAGCAGGGTCACAATCGGAATCAACGCGTTCTTGAAGGCATGCTTCCACATCACGACGCTTTCCTTGACGCCCTTCGCCCGCGCAGTACGGATGTAGTCCTGTCCGATAACGTCCAGCATGCTCGTACGCGTGATACGGGCAATGGATGCGGCGTACCGCGTCCCCATGGCGATACTCGGCAGGATAAAATAAATGGGCGATGAGAACCCGGAAATCGGCAGTAAATCAAGCTGTAAACCGAAGATAATCTGTAGAATAATGGCAACCCAGAAAGATGGTGCGGAAATACCTACGATAGAGAGTGTCATTAATGTTGAATCCAGTGCTTTACCTCTGTAGATAGCAGCCAGCATTCCACAAGTCACCCCAATGATTACGGCAAACACAAAAGAACATGCTGCCAGCTGAAGCGTAATGAAAAAGCTACGGGTTAATGTTTCCATTACCGGCTCTTTTGTGAAGTAGGATGTTCCTAGATCACCATGGAAAATTCCAACGAGAAAATCCCAATATTGCTGAATCAACGGTTTGTCCAATCCAAGCGAGTGTCGCACCTGTTCCATCGTCGCAGGGTCTGCACGTTTTTCAAGCATCAACGCAACAGGATCGCCGGGCAGCACATTCATCAGTAAGAAGACAATGATACTGATGGCGAAAAGCACCAGCAGTGTCTGCCCAAGTCTTTTTAGGATATATTTACCCAAACTGTTTTCCTCCTTTTAATTTATAACCATTTAAAATACACGGTAGAACAAAACCTTAAGCATTGTCCTACCGTGTTTTTAAACTTATAAATAACCCTTAATATTTCTTAGGATAATTCTGCTGTGCTGAAGTGGAAACGGAACATATCCGTTACTTCAAAGTTCTTAATCGCAGAATTCTGTAAGTAGTATTTGGTTTCGTTGAACAGTGGAATTGCACCGTAATCCTGGCGAGTTAAGATGTTGTCAGCTTTGCTGTATAATTCCTGACGTTTTGCTTCATCGGTGATCTGTCTTGCTTCATCAATCAAGGCATTGAATTCAGGATTGTTATAGCGGCTGCTGGAGTTGTTCATGGTTGTTGTGCTTGAGAATCTCTGATAGATCATGCCATCAGGATCAATATAGTCAACATACCAGTTGCTTGTAGACAGCGGCACATTTGCACTCTTAGCCATATCGGAATAAGCTGCACCATCCATCTGCTGTACGTTAATTGTGAATCCGGCTTCTCTGGCCTGATCCTGTACGGCAGTTGCAACTTTAACGAGGAAAGAGTATTTGGTGGAGACCGGAAGGTCTACTGTATAGCCATCCGGATAACCGGCTTCAGCCAATAACTGTTTCGCTTTTTGAGGATTATATTCATAAGCAGGAACAGAATCGTCATAACCAATTAATCCTTCTGGAATAAAGGTCTTAGCTGGTGTAGCTGTTCCATTCATTAAGTTATTGCAAATATCTTCTCGATCAATTGCATAGCTTAATGCTTCTCTTACCTTAGGCTCGGTGATCTTATCCATGTTTGGAGCCATATAAACAAGACCGACTGGATTGAAGGAGTGAATAGAGTCCTTGATGTCTGCGTTGTCTTTGTACTGTGGGTATAAAGTCGCATCTAACTGTAAAACATCAACATTGCCCTTCTGGAATTCCATAACCTGAGTGTTCATATCTTCGATGAATTTGAAGGAAACGCCAGCGTTTTTAGCGGCTTCGCCATGATATTCATCAAATTTTGAAACTTCGATTCCCTGTCCTGCTGTGTAGCTGTCCAGTTTGTATGGGCCTGTACCATAAAGTACGGTTCTACCCCAGTCTTCACCGGCTTCTTCACAGGCTTTCTGTGGGAAAATGCAAACGTATGGTGTCGCCAGAGCAGATGGGAATGGGCTGTATGGCTGTTCCAATACCAGCTCAAACTTCTGATCATCAATGATTTTGAAGCCTTCCAGAGAAGTAGCAGTGCCCTCGATTAAGTTCTGAGCGCCCTGTACCTGGTCAATCATAGCCCCCATAACGCCCTTTGTCAGCAAACGTTCAAAGGAATACTTGACGTCTGATGTTTTTACAGTATCTCCGTTGTGGAATTTAACATTATCCTTCAGTTCAAAAGAATAGGTTAAACCATCGTCGGAAATCTTAGGCATCTCCTTGATCAGCAATGGTGATAACTGACCATCGTTATCAAGGTTGATCAGAGGTTCTGTAACCTGATCAGCAACCATCATCAAATAGCTGTTCGTCTGTTTCTGCATATCAATCGGCACATTAGGATCCTGCATTGCTACACGGACCTTACCGTCTGAAGATGTTCCCCCAGAAGAACTTCCACCAGTTCCACAGCCTGCAACGCCGATGGCAAGTACGGCTACAAGCAGCAGAGCAAAAAGTTTTTTTACACTCTTCATTTCTTTGTCCTCTCTCTTTTTTTATTTTGAGTATATGGATAAGCAGCATTCTTAAAACTTGATTAAAAAAAGCTACAAACCGTTGGTTATTATAATATAAAAAATCTGTTACGTCAATTTTCCCGGCTAAAGCTGAATATAAAAAAACTCTAAAACCTGGCTGTCTTAGCCAATTTTAGAGTTCATGATTAAATTTGGCAGGGGCAGAAGGATTTGAACCCTCGGCACGTGGTTTTGGAGACCACTGCTCTACCAACTGAGCTATACCCCTACAGTAAAATGGCTTTTGCAAAAGCAAAAGCGACCGTTGTTATCTGCGTATTAAAATCAAATGGTGGGCCATCAGGGACTCGAACCCTGGACACCCTGATTAAGAGTCAGGTGCTCTAGCCAACTGAGCTAATGGCCCATTTGCGTGACCTCAGATTTAAGGTACTCGTATATTATAGCCATATCGATGCCGGAATGCAAGTACTTTTTTCAAATTTTTTTATTTTTTTTACGCGGGACAATCTGCGTTAAAAAAGAGCTGCCTGAAACGGCAGCTCTGATCCGTAACCTCACACCTTCAAATCAATTTCAGTCATATCCAGCAGATCCTTATTGGCGTCCAGCACAGGCTGTACCTCTTCCTCAATAAAGTCCACCACCTGCTGCGGCGCGCGTCCGATATAAAGGGCGGGGTCAAGAATGCTTTCGATGTCCTCCGCCTTGATGCCAAAGGTGCCGTCCGCCACAATACGCTCGATCAGGTCATTGGGCTTCCCTTCCACCTTGACGGTCGCGCCGGCTTCCATGGAGAGGACCCGTATTTTTTCGTGCAGATCCTGACGGTCGCCGCCGTTTTTCACGCCCTCCATGATGATATTCTCAGTCGCCATGAAAGGCAGCTCATTCATGATGTGCTGATGGATCACCTTTGGATAAACCACCAGGTTCTCAGAAATATTGATGGCGATGGCGATGATGGAATCCGCAGCCAGAAAGGCCTCCGGCACGGAAATACGCTTGTTGGCCGAATCGTCCAGGGTTCTTTCAAACCACTGGGTCGCGGCTGTGATGGCCGGATTCAGCGAATCGACGATGATATAGCGGGCCAGCGAGCAGATACGTTCGGAGCGCATGGGGTTTCTCTTGTAGGCCATGGCCGAGGAGCCGATCTGTGTTTTCTCAAAGGGCTCCTCCACTTCCTTCAGGTGCTGCAGCAGGCGGATATCTGTGGCAAATTTACTCAGACTCTGGGCAATACCGCTGAGCACTGCCAGAACCTGGCTGTCAAATTTACGCGGATAGGTCTGTCCGGTGACGGCGTAGGTCGCCTTAAAGCCCATTTTTTCAGCCACCAGCTTATCGATCTGCTTGACCTTTTCCTGATCATTTTCAAACAGGTCCATAAAGCTGGCCTGGGTGCCGGTGGTGCCCTTGGCGCCGCGCAGGCGCACAATGCTGATGAGATGGTCCAGATCCTCCAGGTCGATCATCAGGTCCTGAATCCAGAGGCTGGCGCGCTTGCCCACGGTGGTCAGCTGCGCGGGCTGGAAATGGGTAAAGCCCAGGGTCGGCAGGTCCTTGTATTCCAGCGCGAACCGGCTTAAGGCATTGATGAGGTTCAGCAGGCATTTGCGGATGTGCACGAGCCCCTCGGTGTAGGTGATGATGTCGGTGTTATCTCCCACATAGGCGCTGGTAGCCCCCAGATGGATAATGCCCTTGGCTTTGGGGCATTGCTCCCCATAGGTGTGCACATGGGCCATCACGTCATGGCGCAGGATTTTTTCTTCTCTGGCCGCTGTCTCGTAGTCAATATCATAAATCTTGGATTTCAGCTCCTCGATCTGTTCATCGGTGATGGGCAGTCCCAGCTCCTGTTCAGCTTCTGCCAGGGCAACCCACAGCTTGCGCCAGGTTGAAAACTTGTTATCGGCAGAAAAGATCCGGCAGACTTCCTTGGACGCATAGCGCTCAATCAGTGGACTCTCGTAAAATTCTTTCATCTTGTTACTCTCTTTCTCCTGTGTATTATTGATACAGGCATGCAGGGCACGCCTATGCTAAAAACGCTTCGATCCGGTTAAACCCTTCCTCGATTTCTTCCATCGAGGTCGCAAAGGATAAACGGATGTGTCCGGTAACGCCAAAGGCCTCACCCGGTATGGTGACCACCTTCTGCTCATCCAGCAGTTTTTGTGAAAATGCGTATCCGGACGCGATGCCGTATCTATTATCCTCGATAACCCGGCGGATGTCTACAAAAATATAAAAGGTGCTCTGGGGATAGAGATAGCCGAGCTGCGGAATCCTGTCCAGCCGCGCCATCATGGCTCTGCGGCGCCCGTCAAAAATACGGATGATCTCATCCACCACCTCACCCTTCTCCTCGAGGGCGGTAATGCCTGCGTACTGGGTAATGGTGGAGGGGTGGGAAATCGTATGGCCCTGAATCCGCTTCATGCCCGCGATAATGTCCGCGGGTGCGGCAGCGTAGCCCAGCCGCCAGCCCGTCATGGCATAGGTCTTTGAGAACCCGTTGACCAGAATGGTGTTGTTTTTGACCGCCTCACCAAGAGACGCGATGCTGACGGTTTTGTTGCCGTCGTAGACAAATTCCTCGTAAATTTCATCGGATATGACCAGGATGTCCGCCTCCACTGCCACCTCCGCCAGGGCCTGCAGCTCCTCACGGCTGTATAATACCCCTGTGGGGTTTACAGGCGTGTTCAGCATCATGGCCTTGGTTTTATCCGTAATGGCGGCTTTCATCTGTTCTGCGGTCATTTTAAAGGCATTTTCGGGGTCTGTGTCCACCACTACGGGCACGCCGCCCGCCAGCCTGACCATTTCCGTGTAGCTGACCCAGTAGGGCTTGGGAATAATGACCTCGTCGCCCGGGTTCAGAATGGTCTGTAGAGCCACCGAAAGGCTACTCTTGGCCCCGCTGTTGACAATGATCTCGTCCAGCCCGTAGCTCAGTCCATTATCCGCCTTCAGCTTTTTTGCAATGGCACGGCGCAGCGCCGCCACGCCGGTTACCGCGTCGTATTTGGTATGGCCCGCATCGATGGCGGCCTTGGCGCCGTCGCAGATGTAATCCGGCGTGGTAAAATCCGGCTCGCCGGTGCCAAAGCTCACAACCGATTCGCCTGCTTCGCGAAAGGCCTTGGCCTTTTCAGACAGGCTCAGTGTCAGGGAATCCACACAATTCTCAACTTTTTCCGATACTCTCGTTCTCATTGTCTACTCCTCATAAATCCGGTAAACCCGTTCGATTTTAACCGGCTGGTTTGTACGGTCATCAATCTCAACCACGATGCCGTTAATCTGCCATGGGCGCGCCTTCTCGATGACAAAACGCTCTGGACGCTTGGTTACCATGTTCCCAATAATAATGTCCTTTTCCACACCGATGACCCCATTCAGGGGGCCGGTCATGCCAAGATCGGTAATATAGGCGGTGCCGCCGGGCAGAATCCGCTCATCTGCGGTCTGGACATGGGTATGGGTTCCCACCACCACGGAGGCCTTTCCGTCCAGGTAATAGCCAAAGGCGATCTTCTCCGAGGTGGCTTCTGCGTGGAAGTCCACAATCAAAAGGTCAAATTTACCCTCGATCTCCGGCCACACCCGGCTGAACAGGCCAAAGGGTGAATCCAGCTCCGGCATGAAGATCTGGCCGGACAGGTTCATCACACAGATGGTCCTGCCATCGTGCTCAAAAAAATCATAGCCCTTGCCCGGGCAGGGCTCCGGATAGTTCAGAGGCCTGATGATTTTGGGGAATTTCTCAATGTAATTGACCATTTCCTTTTGCTGCCAGACATGGTTGCCCATGGTCATGACGTCAATGGGCAGGTTAAACAGCTCTCGGGCGTTCTTCTCGGTAATGCCGTTTCCGCCGGAAGCGTTCTCGCCGTTGACAATGGTAAAATCAATCTGATATTCCGCGATGAGGCTCACCAGCTGTTCCCTGAGCACGGTCCGCCCCGGACGGCTGACCACATCGCCGATCATTAGTATTTTCATCGTTACTCCAGTCTTATTTTCGTGCATAAATAAAAGGGAAGGGGCTCTGCCCCTCCCCCTCTTTTAAATTCTTAATCGGATCACCGATTCTTCAAAAGCCTTTCTGTCCTTTCAGGATGGCTTTTTCGTCATCTGCGTTACTTGGCATACTCGACTGCTCTGGTCTCGCGGATGACATTGACTTTGATATTTCCCGGGTATTCCATTTCAGATTCAATCTTCTTGGCAATATCGCGAGACAGCATCATCATGTCGTCGTCGTTGACAGAGTCTGGCTTAACCATTATGCGCACCTCGCGCCCAGCCTGGATGGCAAAGGACTTTTCGACACCGTCAAAGGAGGTGGCAATTTTTTCCAGTTCTTCCAGACGCTGCACGTAAGAAACAAGGGTTTCTCTCCTGGCGCCGGGTCTTGCGGCGGAGATGGCATCCGCTGCCTGCACAAGCACTGCCTCAATGGTCGTTGCTTCCACATCGCCGTGATGAGCCTCTACCGCGTGGATCACATTTTTGTTTTCCTTATACTTCTTCAGCAGATTTACGCCGATTTCGACATGGTTTCCTTCAACCTCATGGTCAATGGCTTTACCGATGTCGTGCAGCAGTCCTGCGCGTTTTGCGATTTTAACATTGGCGTCCAGCTCCGCGGCCATCAGGCCTGCCAGATGGGCAACCTCAATGGAATGCTTGAGCACATTCTGACCGTAGCTGGTACGGTATTTCAGACGTCCTAACAGCTTGACAACTTCGGGATGTAATCCGTGGATACCTGTATCAAAACAGGCTTGTTCTCCAACTTCCTTGATCTGAGCATCCATTTCTTTTTGAGATTTTTTAACAATCTCTTCAATTCTTGCTGGATGGATTCGTCCGTCAATAATCAGTTTTTCCAGTGACAAACGGGCCACTTCTCGCCGGATCGGATCAAAGCCGGAGAGAATAACGGCTTCCGGCGTATCATCAATGATCAGGTCAATGCCCGTCAGGGTTTCCAGTGTACGAATGTTACGGCCTTCACGGCCAATGATACGGCCCTTCATTTCATCATTTGGCAGGTTAACCACCGTAATGGTATTTTCTGCCACATGGTCTGCCGCACAGCGTTGAATGGACTGCGCAATCAGCTCCTTGGCCTTTTTGTCTGCTGTCGCTTTGGATTCGGCCTCGATCTGGCGGATCATTACCGCCGCTTCAGCACGGGTTTCCTTTGCAACATCATCCAGTAAAATCTGCTTGGCTTCCTCAAAGGTCATGCCTGAAATACGTTCCAGTTCCTTGACCTGTTCTTCATAAAGGCTGTCCAGCTTTTCCTGTTTCTTATCAAGCTCTTTGTTTTTTCTCTCGAGCTTGTCCTCATTGCGTTCAAGATTCGCGGCTTTTTTGTCCAGGTTTTCTTCCTTCTGGATTAAACGGTTCTCCGTTTTCTGAAGCTCGGCGCGTCTTTCACGATTATCTTTTTCAATGGCTTCCTTTAAAGCTAAGGATTCCTCCTTGGCGTTAAACAACATTTCCTTCTTTTGGGCTTCGCCCTCTTTGACTGCATCGTTTACGATTTTCTTGGCTGTTTCTTCAGCACTATTTATCTTGCCCTCAGCGACGTTTTTTCGGATAAAATACCCAACGCCAAAGGCAATGACTATACCAACGATTAAGCATATAGTTAATATGTCTATAACATTCACCTCCCTAAAGTAAATATTTTGTTATTATTGTTTTTTTAGACACTCATTATAAAGTCTATTTTATACTTTTTTGAATTTAGTGTCAAGAATCAATGCCATGTTAGAAGTTTATATTTTACCGCTTAAGTACAACTTAAACAAACCGGCCCGCAGGCCGGCTGTTTAAACATACACGATATTGATGGATTTGTTGAGCTCCCTGAGCAGATTGATCAGCCGCTGGGTGATCTTCCACTTCGAACTGAGCGCGTCCGGAAAATCCGGATTCTGGTGCGCCGGGTTGATGGAGTTGCCCAGAATCAGGTCGAGATGGGTACAGTGGTTTACCAACAGGTCGGCCAGAATGGACGCACCGTTGTTTCCCTCAAAGACCTCGTGGCCCCGGCGCTTGTAGATGTAATCCTCAATGATGTTGACAGTTTCCTGGATGGTCAGCACCCCTTCGGTCACCAGATCGATGGATTTCATGCGTCCCACGGGCGGCACCCGCTCCGACATGGTCTCAAGATCAATGTCGATTTCCTCGTCGTACTCCCGCGATACAATATTGCTGGCAGTACCGCCGCACACCACCTTGGTGCCCTTGGCCCCGTCCAGAATCTCCCGGATCATCTGGTCCTTGGTGCGGTCCAGAGGCGGGCCAGAAAACAGCGTCACGTACTGGTGCTCCTCGGCCTTCATCACCACCACCGTGGTGTCATCGCCGGGTTCCCCGCCGTACAGGTCGTTGCAGGTTTCAATCATGCGCATGGAGATATCCTTGGCAGTGATCATCTTCTCGTCATAGGTGCGTGCCAGCAGATAATCAGCCGCGTCCTCCCACTGCCAGCCGAAATTGAGCAGGGTCCCCACGCCGGCGTGGATCACGCCGTCGCTGAAGAAGCCGAGAACGTCGTTCTCCTCGATCCTCATGGTGGTTTCATAAATCTGCTTGCCCTGAAACTCGATGGGGTGGCGCTCAAGCTCTAAAATCTCCCCATCCCGGATATAGACAATGGGCGGATTGTCAAATTCGACAATGTAAAGCCTTCGGGTCTTCCAGTAGACCTGGACAATGGTAAAGGTTGAGTAGGCCAGCTTCCGGACCTGACAGACCGGCAGCGTGGCTTCCAGGGTCTCGACCACGTCCTTGAGCGACATCTTATCCTCCAGCATGGTCGCCGCGATGGTGGAGGTCATGGTGGCCAGGATATTAGCCTTCACACCGCTTCCCAGCCCGTCGGCCAGAACGACGATCACGCTCTCATCGTTGATTCGGATTTCCACATTGTCGCCGCACAGCTCCTGGTGGTGCTTGTTAATGCTGTCATGGGCAATATCGACAAAAAAAGCCATTATTCCTCTTCCTCTCTTGTGCCTACAACCTTTTGCAGCCGGGTCAGCGTGACCTTGGTCTCGGCAGTGGTCTCACCCAGCAGCTCGGCGATTTCGTGGGCAACGCGCATCTGCTTGTCGATGACCTTCTGGGCCATGTCCAGGGTTTCCTCCTGCATCTTCTGATAGGCCCTTTCCTTTTTGATTTCTCTGGAGATGTCCACAAAGATTCCCATGTACATCTTCTGTCCCGGTATATACGTCAGAATTTCCATAAAATGAATGTTGCCGCGGGCATAGAGGCCTCTGCCGCTGTAGTAATTGCCCTCGACATTATCCAGCTTTTTGAATGGGTTGTAGTCAAAGACTTCGACAAAGTCTTTGTGCAGCACATCACTCTTGGCGGTCTTAAACAGCTTTTCGGCTGCCCCGTTAAAATCAACGATCCGGAAGTCCTTGTCCAGCACCGCGATGGCATTTGGCGTCGACGCGATGATCAAATTGGAGATGGCCTCATTCCGGTTGCGCATAAAGGGCAGGCACATATCCAGCTCTGCCATGCCGCAGTAAACCGCCGCGGCCTTTTCACGGCAGCTGTCATAGCCGCAGGTACCGCAGTTGAGCTCATCCTTCGGGGTGAATTTCCCAGTCTGCCGCAGGATTTCCTCAATGGCTTCCTCTGGCACACCCGCAAAGGGGTCCTTTTTCTCAGACGCAAAGCCACGTTTGAAATCCGGAGCCTGCACGGGCGCTTCCGGGTCTTTCCGGGCATTGTTGTTAATATAATCCGTCACACGCTCAATCCGCTCATATTTGACCAGCGGGCTGTGGGTATTGCCCGGCCCGTTGACACAGCCCTCGACGCAGGCGTTCATCTCAATCCAGTACTGCCCTGTAAGCTTGCCGATATCGTCCAGAAAATCACGGCAGTTTTTGAGGCCGTCAATTTTTATGATGCGCCGGACGCCCTGCACACCTGGTACGCTGGTCTTTTCAACGCCTCCGGCCAGCGGATAAAACCGCGCCACGTTACAGCCTGCCGCGTCAAAGCTGCCCGCAGGCATTTCAGATACCGCAATGTGTTCTTCCTTAAACCACATCTCCAGCTCGTCAAAGGTCAGCACACCGTCGATGACCGGATCGGTCCGGTCAACCGCTTCCATTTTTTTGGAGATGCAGGGGCCGGCGAATACCACCCTGGCGCCAGGGTACTTTTCCTTCAGCAGCATGCCGTGGGCGGTCATGGGTGACACCACCTCGCTCAGGTATTCCACCACGTCGGGATAGTATTTTTCAATCATCATGTTAACCGTCGGGCAGGAGGTGGTGATCACATGGCGTTTTGTTCCCCAGTAATCCTTGGCATAGTATTTTGAGACCAGCTCGGCCCCGATGGCGGTTTCCTCAATCACTGTAAAGCCCAGCGCCCGCAGGCCGCTCAGCACCTGCAGCGGATCGGCCGTGCTGAACGCTGCCGGAAAGGACGGCGCCAGACTCAGAACCACTGGCCCTTCCTTCAGCCACTGGCGGATGCTGTCCACATCGCTGGCCACATACTTGGCGTTCTGCGGACAAATCCGAAAGCAGTTGCCGCAGCCAATGCACAGATCCTCCACGATCTGGGCCTGGTTGTCCATGAGCTTAATGGCCTTTACCGGGCAGTAGCGGATACATTTATAACAATTCCGGCAGCTTGCCTTTGTGAAGTTAATGACACCCATTGCTTCCCTCCATAATCTCATCAAACAGCCGGTCCACGCCCTCCGGCTTAACCGTATAAATATGGTCGCCAACCTTGACAGCCACTCCGTCGCTGCAGGCGTCCAGACAAAAAGTGCCCATCAGCTCCACCTCGTCCTCGAGGCCGCGTTCGGCTACCAGTTCCTTAAAGCGCTGCACCACCTGATAGGATCCCTTGACATGGCAGGCGCTGCCAATACAGATGTGTATTTCTCTCATACTTTTACTCCTCAATCTTGTTCTTTTACCTGTGTTTATCCTGATAAAATAATCCTAGCACGCCTGACAGCCCTTGTCAATTAATACTGCCACTTGAATTTCCTGCCATTTTCTGTTAAAATGGTTATGCCGAAATCGTTTTACAAAGTCGGCCTACGCGATGTTTTTTATTTTAACGGCCGGCTTTGTGTAAAACGGGCATGAATCCCACGTTATAAAAGGATTCCTTTTATATAGATTTTTCATTATCAAGGAGGAAGAGAAATGAAAAAGAAATTGACACTGGCGCTGGCTGCGCTGCTGACGCTGACCATGGTCATGGGCCTGGCAGGGTGCAGCAGCAATACCGCTAAAACGGAAAAGCTGGAACCAGGCTCCAATGGTGAAATCATCATGGCGACCACCACCAGCACACAGGACAGCGGCCTGCTCGACGTGCTTCTGCCCAAGTTTGAAGAAGAAACCGGCATTGCCGTAAAGGTTGTGGCCGTCGGCACCGGCAAAGCCATCGAAATGGGTAAAAACGGCGAAGCCGATGTGCTTCTGGTTCATGCCAAATCTCAGGAAGAGGATTTTGTCAAGGAAGGCTACGGCCTTGAACGTTTCGACGTTATGTACAATGACTTCATTGTCCTGGGCAGCAAGGATGACCCGGCCAAGCTGAAGGAAGTTGCTCCGAACGACGCGGTAAAAGCTTTCCAGACCATTGCTGAAACCCAGTCTGAATTTGTATCCAGAGGCGACAAATCCGGTACGCACACCAAAGAACTGGGCCTGTGGGAAAAGGCAGGCGTTACCCCGGCAGGACAGCCCTGGTACATCGAATCCGGTTCCGGCATGGGCGACACTCTGAAAATGGCCAATGAAAAATTAGCCTACACCCTGTCTGACCGTGCTACCTGGCTGAACATGAAGGATAACCTCGACCTTGAGGTGGTCGTGGAAAAGGACGATAACCTGTACAATCAATACGGCGTCATTGTCGTCAATCCTGACAAGGTCAGTGCTGAGCTGAACACCGACGGCGCCAAAAAATTCCAGGAATGGATTTTAAGCGATGCCGTACAGCAGGAAATCTCCAACTACAAGATCAACGGCGAAGCCACCTTTGTGCCAAACGCCAGCAAATAAGCATCAACTGAATTTAAAATTTGTCAGCGTCCGTTTTCGGGCGCTGATTTTGAATTGACAGACTCACGAGGTTTCCTATGGATTATATTATCAACGGCTTCATCGAAGCCTTCCAGCTGCTGGTTTCCGGCGACCCGGAAATCTACCAGATCGTCGGACTCTCATTATACGTGTCCTTTTCCTCCACCATCTACTCCACGGTTCTCGGCGTGCCCCTGGGCATCCTGCTCGGCATCAAGGAATTCAGAGGAAAGCGGATCGTCTCCCGGCTGCTCTATACCTTTATGTCCTTTCCCCCAGTCATCATCGGGCTGTTCACCTCGCTGGTGCTCGCCCGCTCCGGTCCCCTGGGGCATTTAAAGCTCATGTACACGCCCACTGCCATGATCATCGCCCAGGTGATCCTCGTCACCCCCATTATCATGGGCATTGTGTTTAACGACACTACCGTCAACGGACAGGTCGTGGTCACCATGGGAAAGACCCTTGGGGCAGGCGGCCGGGATATTCTCTTTCTGCTGATCCGGGAGCTGAAGGCCAGTATCATGATCGCCCTGGTCACCGGCTTCGGGCGGGCCGTGTCCGAGGTGGGCGCGGTAATGATCGTGGGCGGCAACATCAAAAATTACACGCGGGTCATGACCACCTTCATTGCCATGAACAATAACATGGGCGAATACGCGGTTTCCATCGCCATGGGCATTATTCTGCTGGTCATCTCCTTTGTGACCAATTCCATTCTGTATAAATATATGGTAGGAGATCCTTATGCAAATCGCGATTGAAAAACTCACCAAGACGTATCATGGAAAAACCGTGCTGTCCTTAGACAGCCTGTGCCTTGAGTCCGGCAAAATCCACGGGATTCTGGGTCCAAACGGATCAGGAAAGACCACCCTGATGAAATCCGTGGCCGGACTGCTTGCGCCCACCAGCGGCGCCATCACCTATGACAGCCGTCCCGGCGACGAATCCGTGCTGAAAAAGCTGACCTACGCCAGCCATACGCCTTACCTTTTTGCCATGTCGGTCTATGACAACATCGCTTACCCGCTCAAAATCCGCAAGTGCAGCAAGGCAGCCGCCGCCCCCATTGTCGACGGACTGCTGCGCGAATTTAAAATCGTGGACATCGCAAAGCAGAACGCGAAAAAGCTTTCCGGCGGCGAATCCCAGAAAACAGCCCTGGCCAGGGCGCTCTCCTTTTCGCCGGACACACTGCTTCTGGACGAGCCCACCGCCAACATCGACCCCCAGAGCCTGAAAATTATTGAAGCCGCGCTGCTTAAAAGGAACCGTGAAGCCGGGCTGACGGTGATCATCATCACCCATAACCCGAGCCAGGCCTACCGCATCTGTGATACCCTGACCTTTATGGATTCGGGCAGACTTCTCTTTCACGGCAGTGTCGAAGCCTTCAGGGCCTCTGATGATTCCGTTATCCAGGACTTTATTACTCTAAATTAAAGGGCCGCTGCCCTCAGGAGGAACCCATGAATCAGCAAACTCCAATCACCGATAAAGACTGGAAGAAACGGATCATCCTCTTTTTAACCAGCCAGACTGTTTCCCTGCTCGGCTCTTCCCTCACACAGTATGCCATTATCTGGTACGTCACCCTGACGACCACCTCAGGAATCATGCTGACCATTTCCACACTGGTCACCTTTATTCCACAGGTGCTCATCTCCCTGTTCGCCGGTGTGTGGGCAGACCGCTATAACCGAAAAAAGCTGATCATCTGCGCCGACGCACTGGTTGCTCTGTCCACACTGGGGCTGGCCATCAGCTTTTTCATGGGCTGCCGCGAGCTTTGGATTATCTTTCTGGTATCCGCCATCCGCTCAGTGGGCACAGGTATCCAGACCCCCACCGTCAACGCCCTCATTCCCCAGATCACTCCCAAAAGCATGCTCATGCGGGTCACTGGCTTTAACGGCAGTCTCCAGAACATGACCATGATTGTGGCTCCGGCCGTCAGCGGGGCTCTGCTGGCCACTGTTTCTGTCGAGTCGACCTTCTTCATTGACGTGGTCACTGCCATCATTGGCATCTCACTGCTGTCCATCCTCAAAATTCCAGCCCACGAACGGGCCCAGTCCGCCAAAGACACCGGCACCGTATCCGACTTAAAAACCGGCATCCTCTATGCCTACCGGCACCCCTTCATCAGGGTGCTCCTGATTTTCTATGCCCTGCTCATGTTTTTAGTGACCCCCACGGCCTTTCTGACACCGCTGCTCATTGCCAGGACCTTTGGTGAACAGGTGTGGTATCTCACCGCCAACGAAGTTATCTACAGCGTTGGCGCCATGATCGGCGGGCTTGTCATTGCCGCCTGGGGTGGCTTTAAGAGCCGCGTGACCACCATCATGGTCTTCAGCACCCTCTGCGGCATCTTCTGCCTTGGGCTGGGGCTCTCACCGATTTTTCTTGTTTTTCTGGGCTTTATGCTCTTTGTCGGCATAACCGTTCCCTTTATCACTGCGCCTATCACCGTTCTGCTTCAGGAGCGGGTAGAAGAAGCCATGCAGGGCCGTGTTTTCAGCCTCGTCCAAATTATGGCTGCTGCTGCCTTTCCCATCGGCATGACCGTTTTTGGCCCCCTGGCTGATATGATTGATGTGCGCATTATCATTATCGCTACCGGTATCCTCACCGCCCTGTGCGGCTTTATCGTTTATCACAACAAAACCCTTCGCGTCTGTGAAAAATAGGCTTTCAGCTTTTTAAATTGACTTTTGTTTTTCTAAACGCCCCTTATTGAAAACTAAAAAAGTAATGGCTATATTTCTTGTTTGCAATTCCGTTACAATTAGATTTTCTTCTTTAAGAATTCGTTACATCTTAAGGAAATGCGGTATGAAATAGGGTATAATATTTTCTACAAGCAGTTGACTGATCTTCATTATTTTACATTACTATTTTAATTATTTTAACGAAATCATTTTTAGAAGGAGAACCACAGCATGAAAAAGTTAATTCACAGATTTATTCCTTCGCTTTTATGCGTCTGCCTATTGTTTGCCTATTCGCTCCAATTTGCACCAACCGTAAAGGCTGCGGAATTCTCACCGAGGACAGATAAACCGGACTACTATTCTTATCCTTACAGCCGGTCCAGTGGAAATCCGTTTGAGCTAAATCCTTTAACGGGAGGCAATTGCACCTACTACGCATGGGGCCGTGCCTACGAAATCCTGGGCTATCCCCTCCCAAACAACGAAGTAAACAGCAATCCAAACGGATGGGGCAGTTTCCGAAGCAATGCAAAGTATTTCTGGTCTGATAATAAAGAGCTTTACGACGAAGGCCGCGGTGGTTTTGCCTATGGCTCAGAGCCTGCTGTCGGCGCTATTGCTGTATGGGACGGCTCAATTACCAATGGCTGGTGCGGCCACGTCGCTGTCGTTGAAGAAGTCAATGGCAACGAGGTTGTCACCTCCAACTCTGGCTGGAGCTATCGCGATTTTTATATGGACTACGACAATGCCAACAGCATGGGCGGCAATTTCCTAGGCTATATTTACCTGTTAGACAATGTAGATCCTGAGCCAACCCCTCAGCCGACTCCAGAACCAACTCCTGAGCCTACACCTCAGCCGACTCCAGAACCAACTCCTGAGCCCACACCTCAGCCGACTCCAGAACCAACTCCTGAACCCACACCTCAGCCAACTGTAGCGCCAACTCCTGAACCCACGCCTCAGCCGACTGCAGCGCCAACTCCTGAACCCACGCCTCAGCCAACTGCAGCGCCAACCCCTGAGCCAACTGCTCAGCCGACACCTGAACCCACGCCTCAGCCTGAAAAAGTCGAAACCACCGCAAATGTGGACGGAACTCAGGTAAAGGTCTCCGCAGACAGTAAGGTTCTGCCAGATGCCGAGTTAAAGGTTTCATCGGTCAGTGATGATGTTAAGAATAAAGCGGATCAGGCTGTGAAGAGCAAGCTGGATCCAGAAGCTGAAATCCTGGAAATCCTGGATATCAAAGCCATTGACAAGACTACAAACCAAGAGAAACAGCCAGAAGGCGGAACCGTTTCCGTCGAGATGGAGCTGAATGAAAAATACAAAGACAATGGCGACATCAAGGTTGTCCATTTTGATGAAAATACAGACGAAGTAAAAGTAATGGATACTACTGAGGCCGACAGCAACAATAAAACCGTCTCCTTTGAAGCGCCGCATTTCAGCTATTACGCGGCTGTCAAAACATCGGTAGCCGCGAGTGAGGTCAAGCTGTCCAACGACTATCTGAAAATCCAGCCGAATGCCAGCACCACGCTGAAGGCCACCGTTAAGCCTGTGAATGTCACAGACGCCAGCGTGACCTGGAGCTCCAGTGATCCAAACGTTGTGACCGTCGATGAAAACGGCAAGGTTACAGCCGTTAACGAAGGTCTTGCCGATGTCACCGCAACGACAGCCAACGGCAAAACTGCAACCTGCGAAATCGAAGTGAAGGCTCTGGATCCAGATGAAGGCGCAGGCAGCACCCAGACCTACAATGACGGCAGCAACGGCGGTGACGGCAATGTGATTCAAAAGCTTGCAGCCGCTGTTACAAGTGCCAATCCAAACACCAGTATCCCCACTGCAGCCCTGATGGACGGCGAGGTTCCAGCCTGGATGATCCCCTCCATCATTGGTCTCTTTGCAGGCGGCGGCATCCTCATTGGTGTGATCGCCCTGATTAAACGTAAAAGAAGCGAATAAGACTTAGACATAAAAAAACACTCCCCTTTCTAAAAAGCGGAGTGTTTTTTATGTGTTCATTTATTCTCCCTGCGCGTCCGGAAGCTGTCTGAACTGCTTTGGCAGTGGAATTGAGGCGGCAATGATGGCACCCACGCACATGGGGATAATGGCATCCACCGGAAAGCAGATGATCAGCAGCATCACTACCGCGATCGGTTTTCGCATAATGGCCCCAGCCACAGCTGCGGTTACCACTGCCACACAGAAGGTGGCGTCGACCATTGGAAAAACAGCGGCAAAACCGTAGCCGATACAGACCGCTGAAAAGATAATGGGGAAAATATTCCCACCGCGCCAGCCTGTACCAATACAAATATTGATCATCAAAAGCTTGACAATTCCTGTTAAGAACAGCATCCATATGGGCAGGGTCTGCCAGATTTCCATCATTTCACCCATCTGGTGTTCACCGGCAAACATGGTAAAGGGCAGCAGCATGCCAACGCCGCCTAAAACCAAACCGCCGATAACCCCCAGGAGCACCCTGTGTTTTTCAATGGGAGCAGTGATCACCGTCACTCCCCTGGCAAAATAAAAATACAGGATGCCGCAGAGAGCGCCCACGAGGGCAAGGGGTAACATGGCCAGAAGCTCGTTTCGCCCGACGGTAATGTGTCCGAAACGGCCAAGCCCCATGCCGCCGCCAAGCAGTCTGGATAACAGCATATAAATGCCAAAGCCGGCAAAAATCGCGATAAAATACAATAAAATCTTCGAGTTCTTAGGGATGGCCTGCCCACCCTTTTCGTCCTCGACCTGATTGACAAAGCCAAAAAGGGGCGCGTGAAAAATAACCCCCAGCGTCGCGGCGATTCCAACCTGAGCCAGATCCTCTACTTCCTCATAGGCATATTTAAAGCGGTCCGCCAGCCAAAAGCACAGGCCGGCAATTACACCAGTGAGCCCGGCCTCGGGCCCGAGGCTTCCGCCGAAAATAAGGGGCACCAGCGCACAGACTGCAATGACTGGCAGATTATCGTAGGGCAGGCGTTTGCCCTGTTTGATGGCCGCCATGTCTTCACTGAGCTCACCCGGACAGGGGCCGAATTTTGCCTGCAAAAGCCCCACAAGCAGTCCCCCGGCGCCGCAGACAATCAGATTGTAGGCTGGAATGTTGAATTTTCCGGGCAGCCAGGTCCAGAAAAAGTCAATGCCCAGATTCATCAGCCACAGCAGGAACCACACAACGGCCCCCACCACTGCGCCTAAAACAGCGATAAAAATTCCAAGTGCAATACTCTTTTTTATTTTACTCCACACGTTGCTTTCCTCCAGATCATTGAGAAAAAGACACGCAAATAAGATTGCGTGCCTTTACTCTGCTGTCATTCATCCATTTTTGCAATATCAGTCCGGTAGCGTGCACCGTCAAATTTAATTTTATCCACCTGGCTGTAGACCTTGGCGCGTGCCGCCTCACGGTCAGAGCCGAGAGCCGAAACACAGAGGACGCGTCCTCCGGCTGTTACCAGCTTTCCATCCTTCAGGGCTGTTCCGGCATGGAATACCTCACAGCCCTCAACATCCTCGATTCCGGTGATTTCAAGGCCCTTTTCATAGGGTCCCGGGTATCCGCCCGAGGCGAGCACCACGGTTACTGCCGCTTCATCCTTCCACTTAATGTCACAGTCTGCAAGCTTTCCGTCAATGCAGGCTTCCATGATGTCCACCAGATCACTGTCCATGCGCATGAGCACGCTCTGGGCTTCGGGGTCACCAAAGCGGACATTGAATTCCAGAACCTTTGGCATGTCGTTTTCGATCATCAGACCGATAAAGAGAATCCCCTTAAAGTCCATGCCGTCCGCCTTAAAGCCCTCGATAATCGGGGTCAGGATGGTTTCCTCAATGCGCTTGTTTAACACTTCATTATCAAACAAAACGTTCGGAGAATAGGTGCCCATACCGCCAGTGTTCAGGCCTTCATCGTTATCGTAGGCACGCTTGTAATCCTGGGCGCTTTCCATGGGCACAATGACACTGCCGTCGACAAAGCACAGCATGGAGGCTTCGCGGCCCGTCAGAAACTCCTCAACAACCACCTTATCCCCGGCAGCGCCGAATTCATGGTCGGCCATGATCATGTTGATGCCGTCTCTGGCTTCCTGCTCGTTTTCCACGATCAGCACACCCTTGCCCGCTGCCAGGCCGTCTGCCTTGATAACCATCGGGAAGCCGTAAACGCCAATATCCTTCATGATCTCATTGAGATCTGTGTATTCTTTGTAGGCAGCTGTCGGAATGCTATGGCGCAGAAGAAAATCCTTGGTGAAGGCCTTACTGCCCTCAAACTCCGCGCATTTGGCGTTGGGGCCAAACACCCGCATGCCCTCTTTCTCAAAGGCGTCGGTCATTCCCATTACCAGGGGCACCTCAGGGCCCACAACGGTCAGGTCAATGCCTTTTTCCTTGGCGAATTTCACGCAGCCGTCAATGTCCTCCACCGAAAGGTCAACACATTCGGCGATTTTGGCCATGCCGCCGTTTCCGGGGGCACAGTAAATTTTATCTACCCTTGGGCTCTGGGCAATTTTCCAGGTGAGCACATGCTCACGTCCGCCCGAGCCGATTACTAATACTTTCATATCGTTTCTCCTCTGTGCTTAGCTGTGTTTAAAGTGGCGCATGCCTGTAAAGACCATGGCAATGCCATTTTCGTTACAGACCTTGATGGAGTCCTCGTCGCGTCCCGCGCCGCCCGGCTGGATAATGGCTGTGATGCCTGCCTTGGCCGCTGCGGTAGCGCAGTCGTCAAAGGGGAAGAACGCGTCCGATGCCAGCACCGCGCCCTTTACCCTGTTCCCGCCGTGCTCGATACAGTTTTCCAGCGGCCAGATCCGGTTAACCTGTCCCGGTCCGTTGGCGACCATACATTTATCCTTGGCCAGAGTGATGGCGTTGGATTTGGTATTCTTAACAGCCTTCCAGGCAAAGAGCAGGTCTTCCATTTCCTTGTCGGTGGGCTTGCGGTCCGTGACTACCTCCAGCTTTTCGTAGTCCTTGGTGTCGCGTTCCTGGATTAACAGGCCGCCGAGCACCTTTTTGGTTTCATAGCCCGGTTCGCTGTACAGAATGTCATCCAGCTTGAGTACGCGGAGGTTTTCCTTGGCTTTAAGCACCTCCAGCGCTTCATCGGTATAGCCCGGTGCGACAATGACCTCCAGGAAGATCTCAACCATCTGTTTGGCCGTATCCGCGTCAATTTCACGGTTCGACGCGACGATCCCGCCGAAAATGGAGGTCGGGTCCGCTTCATAGGCTTTTTTGTAGGCTTCTGAAATGGTCTCGGCGCTGGCGACACCGCAGGGATTTGCGTGCTTAACCGCAACGATGGTCGGCTCGTCCTGGTATTCCTTCAGGATTTCAAGGGCGCCATTGGTATCATTGATATTGTTGTAAGACAATTCCTTGCCCTGGAGCTGTTCGGCCGCTGTCAGAGCGCCTTTGGCCACGCCGATTTCTTTGTAGAACGCGGCCTTCTGGTGCGGGTTTTCGCCGTAGCGCAGGTCCTGCACCTTTTCATAGGTCATGGTGACGGTATCCTTTAAAACCTCACCGTCAACACGTTTTCTGAGAAAATCTGAGATCATGGTATCATAGGCGGCAGTGGTTTCAAACACCTTCAAGGCCAGCCGGTAACGGGTATCATAGCTGGTAGCGCCGTCCTTATCCAGTTCGTTCAGCACAACCTCATAGTCCTCAGGGTCTACCACTACGGTCACGTCGTTGAAGTTTTTAGCGGCTGAACGCAGCATGGTCGGTCCGCCGATATCAATGTTTTCGATACAGTCCTCAAAGGCAACGCCCTCCTTCAAAATCGTGTTTTTAAAAGGATACAGGTTAATGACCAGCAGGTCGATGGGGGTGATGCCCAGCTCCCTGATCTGCCGCTGATGGTCCTCGTTGTCGCGGATATTTAAGATACCGCCATGAATCTTGGGATGCAGGGTCTTAACACGGCCGTCCAGACACTCTGGAAAGCCCGTTACGTCGGAAACACCGATGACATCCACACCTGCCTCGCGCAGGGCTCTTGCCGTACCGCCGGTAGATAAAATTTCCCAGCCCATACCGGCCAGCTTCTGTGCGAATTCAACAATACCCGTTTTGTCTGATACACTGATTAAAGCTCTCATAGTTTCTCCTCCAATTTTTTGTTCATTTTATTTAAGCACCCGCGAGCCTTACAGCTCGCTGGTTATTCTCGTTTTTCTGCCCTCCACGGTTATATGGCCCAGACAGTACTGCTCCACCACCCAGGGCAGCAGCGTGTGCTCAATTTTGAGCACCTTTTTCTGAATGGATTCGGGCGTGTCGTCGTCCGCAACTTCAACGGTTTTCTGCGCGATGATCGGACCTGCGTCCGCTTCCTCGTTGACAAAATGAACCGTCGCACCCGTAACCTTAACACCGTAGTCTATGACCGCCTCGTGCACACGCATCCCGTAGTATCCCTCACCGCAGAAGGACGGGATCAGGGCCGGATGGATGTTGACAATCTTATTCGGATAGGCTTTTACAAAGGCCGGGGTGATGATCTTCATGTAGCCTGCCAGCACGACCAGCTCAACGCCTTTATCCTTTAAGGTCCGGATAATCTCAGCGTTGAAGGCATCGTAATCCTCAAAATCCCGCTCCAGCACCACCGCGGTGGGAATCCCGCTGTTCTGGGCTCTGGTCAGCCCGTAAGCGTCTGCGTTGTTGGCAATAACCACCGCGATTTCGCCTGACCTGTGATGAACTCTGTCGATGACGGCCTGGAGGTTTGTACCTCCGCCGCTCACCAGTACGCCTATTTTGGTCATAGCACGATCTTTTCGTCGCCCTTGACCACTTCGCCAAGCACCACAGGCTTTTCACCCTTGTCCTTTAAGGCCTGTACAAAACCGTCCGCTTGATCTGCCGGCAGCGCGGAAACCAGCCCGATGCCCATGTTAAAGGTCGAGTACATGGCTTCATCTGTCACGCTGCCTGCTTCCTGGATAAACTTGAAAATGGGCAGGGTTTCGATGGCAGCGGTGTCCACTCTGGCGCACAGGCCGTCCGGAATCATTCTTGGAATATTTTCATAGAAGCCGCCGCCGGTAACATGGCTCATGCCCTTCACACCGTAGGGCTTCAGCAGATCCTCAACGGCCTTCACATAGATACGGGTCGGGGTCAGCAGCGCTTCGCCCAGGGTACCGCCCAGCTCGTCCACCCTGGTGTGGACGTCCATTTTCAGGTCCTTAAAAAGCAGCTTGCGCACCAGTGAAAAGCCGTTGCTGTGGACGCCGGAGGACGGTAGTCCTACCAGAACATCCCTTTCCGCAATACTCTGCCCTGTAATGATTTCATCCTTTTCGACAACGCCAACGGCAAAGCCGGCCAGATCGTAGTCGTCCAGACTGTACATGTCCGGCATTTCGGCAGTCTCGCCGCCGATGAGCGCCATGCCGCCCTGGACACAGCCCTCGGCCACACCGCTCACAATCTGGGCGATTTTTTCAGGGTAGTTCTTGCCGCAGGCAATGTAATCCAGGAAAAACAGCGGCCTTGCGCCCTGGCATAAAATATCGTTAACGCACATCGCCACCGCGTCAATCCCGATGGTGTCATGCTTGTCCATCATAAAGGCAATCATCAGCTTGGTGCCGACACCGTCGGTGCCGGAAACCAGAACCGGTTTTTTGTAGCCCTCCGGCAGCTCGATGAGGCCGCCGAAGCCTCCCAAATGGGATAATACATACTGGTTAAACGTTCTTTGAACGTCCTTCTTCATTAATTTGACAGACTCATAGCCAGCTTCGACGTCTACGCCGGCTGCCTTATAAGCATCGGTTTGTGCCATATTTTCTCTCCTTTTTAATCATCCTTTTTTAATACAGGTACTTCCATGGGGTAATCGCCGTCAAAACAGGCGCGGCAGTACTCAGTGCCGCCGCCGACGGACTCGTTCAAGCCGTCAAGACTGATATATGCTAGTGAATCTGCGCCCAGAATCTCGCGGATTTCCTCCACGGATTTCTTAGCGCCGATCAGGTATTTGCGTTTTGGAGTGTCAATGCCAAAATGGCAGGTGTGGGATACCGGCGGGCTGGTCACGCGGAAATGCACTTCTTTGGCGCCCCCGCTTCTCAAAATCTCAACAAGCCGTTTGGAGGTGGTTCCCCTCACAATGGAGTCGTCGATGATAACGACCCGCTTGCCCTCAATGGTATCTCTCAGCGGATTCAGCTTCAGCCGCACGCCTTCTTCACGCAGCTTCTGGTTCGGCTGGATAAAGGTCCGGCCGCTGTACTTGTTTTTGATCAGGCCCATGCCATAAGGAATGCCCGATTCCTCGGCATAGCCAATGGCCGCCGGAATCCCGGAATCCGGCACCCCGATAACCACGTCCGCGTCCACAGGGCTTTCCTTAGCCAGGATGCGTCCGGCGGTATGGCGCGCCTGATAAACACTGCGGCCCTCCATGACAGAGTCGGGACGTGCAAAATAAATCTGCTCAAAAATACAGGCCCTCTTGCTGGCCCAGTTATTCTGCCCATAGCTCTGAATGCCGTTTTCGTCAATGACGACAATCTCACCCGGGTTCAGGTCACGAATCAACTCGCCGCCGATGGCGTCAATGGCACAGCTCTCCGAAGCGAGCATGTACATATCATCCTTTTTGCCAAGGCAGATGGGGCGCAGGCCGTATGGGTCGCGGACGCCGATGAGCTTGTCCTCCAGCGTGATGACCAAGGCAAAACCGCCCTTGATGATCTCAACCATGCGCTGAATGGCCTCGATCACGCCATGGCGCAGACCTCTGGCCAGAATGTCTACCATCACCTCGGTATCGATGGTGGTCTGGAAAACAACGCCGGAATCCTCCAGCATGTCCCTTAAGGCTTTGTCGTTTACCAGGTTTCCGTTATGCGCCAGGGCGATCTGGGTTGATTTCAGGCTGACCGTTAACGGCTGGGCGTTGGTCACGCCGCCCTCACCCGAGGTTGAATAACGCACATGGCCGATACCCAGGTTTCCCCTCATGGATTTCAGCACATTGCCCTTAAAGACATCCGCCACCAGGCCGAGGTCCTTATGAGTTGTGATCCTGCCGTCACGGTTAACCGAGATGCCCGCACTTTCCTGGCCCCTGTGCTGAAGCGCGTACAGGCCATAGTAAATATAAGAAGCGCAGTTTGTCTCACGACTGTTACAATACACACCTACGACGCCACATTCGTCATGAAATTTGTCTTCTCTCATTGATTCGTTCTTCCTCCAAAAATGGATCCATGCTGTCATCCATTGAAACACACTCTATGCCGTATTCCGTAAATATCTCTTGGGGGCAGGCACCGCCGGCGCCCGCCCCGTGCAGTCTGCTGACAAATCGCAATGAGCGCGGGCGATTAGCCGTTAACTCTCTTTAACATTTCTTCGTAAGCTTCTTCAATACCGCCGAGGTCGCGTCTGAAACGGTCCTTATCCAGTTTTTCTCCGGTATTGACATCCCAGAAGCGGCAGGTATCCGGTGAGATTTCATCGGCCAGAACGATCTGTCCGTCGTTGGTTTTACCAAACTCAATCTTGAAGTCGATCAGGTTAATGCCCTTTTCCAGGAAATATGCTTTCAGGATATCATTGATCTTCATGGTCATTTCACGGATAGCGTCCAGCTCTTCCTGGGTTGCCAGCTTCAGGGCAGTGGCATGATTGTCGTTGATGACAGGATCGCCGTAGTCATCATTCTTATAGCAGAATTCAAAGATGGGTGTTTCAAGAGCCTGTCCTTCTTCAAATGGAAGGCGCTTGCAGATGGAGCCGGCAGCGGTGTTGCGGATGATCACTTCCAGCTGGAAGATGGTGACTGCCTTTACCAGCTGTTCGTTGTCTGATAACAGCTCGATGAAATGTGTCGGGATCCCCTGTTCCTCCAGCATTTTGAAAATGGTGGCGGTCATTTTATTATTGATGACGCCCTTGCCCACAATGGTGCCTTTTTTTTCGCCGTTTCCTGCGGTTGCGTCATCCTTGTATTCGATGATAAACTGGTCCGGATCTTCTGTTTTGAAAACTTTTTTAGCCTTGCCTTCATATAACTGTTCTAATTTCTGCATTTTAATACCTCTTTCTATATTTGAAATAATGAATTAACCATTAATCTTGGCCTGAAGCTTTTCATTCTTAGCCGTGACTTCTTCGTCCAGTGTTTCCTTGTAGGCTTTCATCTTTTCACGGATTTCAGGATACTTGATGGAAAGCATCTGAGCTGCCAGGATCCCGGCGTTTTCCGCGCCGTTTACCGCAACAGTGGCAACCGGTACGCCGGAAGGCATCTGCACGATGGAGAGTAAGGAATCCAGGCCGCCCTGGAAAGAGGTCTGAATGGGGATACCAATAACCGGAAGCGGGGTAAGCCCTGCCATAACCCCCGGTAAATGAGCGGCTTTGCCGGCAGCGCCAATGATCAGTTCGATGCCGTTTTCTTCGGCAGAACGGACGTATGAGAAAATCTTGTCCGGATTCCGGTGTGCTGAAATAACCTCAGCGTCATATTCAATATCAAATTTTTCCAAAGCGATCAGGCATTTCTTTACAACATCAAAATCCGAGTCGCTGCCCATGATAACTGCTACTTTTGGCATAATTGTATTCTCCTTCTTTTACTTGAAATATTCAACACCGGATTTAAAGATCAACTGATCCTTCTCACCCGGAATGTTTTTGTATAATCCTTTTCCGATACGTTCGGAATGTCCCATCTTGCCCAGAATACGGCCGTCCGCACTGGTGATCCCTTCCACCGCACAGGTAGAGCCGTTGGGGTTAAAGGCGCCGTCCATGGTGGCGTTGCCGTCAAAATCGACATACTGGGTCGCCACCTGGCCCCCTGCGATAAGCTCCTTCATTACCGCATCGCTGGCAATGAAGCGGCCTTCGCCGTGAGACATTGGAATGCGGTAGGTTTCGCCCACCCGGGCGCCCGCAAGCCACGGTGACAGGTTGGAGACCACCTTTGTCATCGGAATGGTGGACACATGGCGGCCGATGGTGTTGTAGGTAAGGGTTGGCATTTCAGGCTCGATATCGACAATTTCGCCGTAGGGTACCAGCCCGAGCTTGATCAGTGCCTGGAAGCCGTTGCAGATCCCGAGCATTAAGCCGTCACGGTTTTTGATCAGCTCCATGACCGCGTCCCGGATCTCCGGATTTCTGAAAACAGCCGCGATAAATTTACCAGAGCCGTCCGGCTGGTCGCCAGCGCTGAAGCCGCCGGGAATCATGATCATCTGGGACTGTCTGATGGCATCCGCCATTTCCTTGACGGATGCCGCAATGTCGTCGGCTGTCCGGTTTCTGAATACTACTATCTCCGGCTTGGCGCCGGCATTCTCAAAGGCTTTGGCGGTATCGTACTCGCAGTTAGTCCCCGGGAATACCGGGATAAAAACCTGCGGCGCCGCGAATTTCTCTTTGGCGAAAGTGACAGGGCCGCCAGTGTATTCGATGTTCTGAACCTTGCCCTCGGTTGTTCTGCTTTCTGGATAAACACTGCGCATGGCGCTTTCCCACACTTCGATCAGTTCATCCATGGCCACGCTTTCTCCCTTGCAGGTGATGGCAGGGGCTTCAGTGGTCTTGCCAATGAGCTCAGCGTCGTCCAGAATTTCGTCGGTTTCCACGATAATGCTGCCGTAAAGCGGCGCGTACAAACGGGCTTCATCAATATCCGCAATATCCACGCCGATCTTGTTTCCAAAGGCCATCTTAGCCAGCGCGTCGACCAGGCCATTGGCAGACACTGCTTTGGCCGAGAGCAGCCGGCCCTCAACGTTCAGGCTGCGGATACGGTCGTACATGGCCATTACCTTATTGTAATCAATGAGCTTGTTGTCATCCTGTTCCACCTCAAAGAGGTACAGGTTTGATCCTGCTTTTTTCAGTTCATTGGAGAGAACATACTCAACCTTATCGGCTTCGACGGCAAAGGAGATGATGGTCGGCGGGACGGTCATATCCTCAAAGGTTCCGGACATACTGTCCTTACCGCCAATGGCCGGGATGCCAAAGGCCTTCTGGGCTTCAAAGGCGCCCAGCAGCGCCGCAAAGGGCTTGCCCCACTTTTCAGGGTCTTTGTTCAGGCGCTCAAAATATTCCTGGAAGCTCAGGCGGGCTTTTCTGAAATCGCCGCCCATGGCCACCATTTTGGATAAGGATTCAAGCACGCAGTAAATCCCGCCGTGGAACGGGCTCCATTTGGATAATTCCGGCGTGTAGCCATAGGTCATGATGCTGCATGTGGTGGTATCCCCGTGAATGACTGGGATCTTAGCCGCCATACCATCCTGCGGCGTCAGCTGGTACTTACCGCCATAGGGCATCACCACGGTTCCCGCGCCGATGGTGCTGTCGAACATTTCGGCCAGCCCCTTCTGGCTGGCAGCGTTCAGGCTGCTGAGCACTTCTTTGGTTTTAGTTTTAAAATCAACGGTTTCCGCTTTTTCTTCAAGGGCTTCCGGTTCCTTAACCAGAACATCTGCGTACTGTGCAGCTCCGTTGGTGTTCAGGAAAGCTCTGGAAAGGTTAAGGATTTCCTCGCCGCGCCATTTCATGACCAGACGTCCCGTATCGGTGACCACTGCCACCTGGGTAACCTCCAGATTTTCGGCATTGCCCATCTTAATGAATTTATCGACATCCTCAGCCGCGACGACAACTGCCATACGTTCCTGGGATTCTGAGATCGCCAGCTCGGTTCCGTCAAGGCCCTCATATTTCTTTGGCACCTTATCCAGGTCAATGTCCAGGCTGTCGGCCAGCTCGCCGATGGCAACCGACACGCCGCCCGCGCCGAAGTCGTTGCAGCGCTTGATCATGCGGGCCAGATCACCGTTTCTGAACAAACGCTGGATCTTGCGTTCCTCAACCGGGTTCCCCTTCTGCACCTCTGCGCCGCTTTCGTGAATGGATTCCTCGGTGTGCGCCTTGGAGGAGCCCGTGGCGCCGCCGCAGCCGTCGCGGCCGGTTTTACCGCCGACCAGAAGAATGACATCTCCCGGCTGCGGACGTTCACGGACCACATTTTCCTTAGGCGCCGCCGCGATCACTGCGCCGACCTCCATACGCTTCGCCAGAAAGCCCGGATCATAGACCTCAACCACCTGTCCGGTGGCCAGACCGATCTGGTTCCCGTAGGAGCTGTAGCCGTGAGCCGCTTCCTGCGAAATCTTGCGCTGGGGCAGCTTGCCCGGCAGGGTATCCTCAATCGGTGTTCTCGGGTCCCACGCCCCGGTCAGGCGCATGGCCTGATAAACGTAGCTTCTGCCAGACAGCGGGTCGCGGATCGCGCCGCCCAGGCAGGTGGCCGCGCCGCCAAAAGGCTCGATCTCTGTGGGATGATTGTGGGTTTCGTTTTTAAACATGAGCAGCCAGTCCTCATCTACGCCATCGTGGTCAACCGTCATATTGACACTGCAGGCGTTGATCTCCTCAGACTCATCCAAATCCGGGATCAAGCCGCGTTTTTTGATTTCCTTGGTGCCGATCACCGCCATGTCCATCAGGGTCATGGGCCGGTCGGTATCTTCACCGTAAAGGGCGTCGCGGGTTGCATCATAGCTTTCAAAGGCTTTTTCAACCGCCTCTGTTACCGGGCCGCGCTCAAAGTCAATGGCCTCAATACAGGTTGAAAACGTCGTATGACGGCAGTGATCCGACCAGTAGGTATCAATAACCTTCAGCTCTGTCAGCGACGGGTCACGCTTTTCGTCTTCTCTGTAGTATTTCTGCACAAACGCAATATCCGCTTCACTCATGGCAAAGCCCATCTTTTTGCGGTAAGCCTCCAGCGCTTCTGCGCTAAAATCAGTAAATCCCTCTATCCTCTCAATATCTGCCGGCTGTTTGATTTTGTCCGTCAGGGTATCCCGTGGTCCGAGATCCGTTTCCTGAGAGTCTACAGGGTTGATCATGTATTGTTTGATTTTTCCGAGTTCTTCGCTGCTCACATCGCCTTTAACCGCGACGACCTTCGCAACCTTAATTAAAGGCTTTTCGCCTGCTGAAATTTGAATACACTGAGCTGCTGAATCCGCATGCTGGTCATACTGACCCGGCAGGTAGGAGGTGGCAAAGACCTGTTCCTCCGGTCCAAAAGCCATGGTGTCTTCATAAATGTTGTCTACATTAGGCTCTGAAAAAATGGTGCGTTTAACATTTTCCAGGAGGTCTCCCTCTAATCCTTCAACATCATAACGGTAAATGATACGAATACTGTCCAGACCCTTGATGCCTAAAATGCGCTGAAAAGTCTGTGCCAGTTCCTGGGCCTCGGTATTAAAGCCCGTTTTTTTCTCTACAAAAATTCGTTTGATCACTACTCTTCCACCTTTGTTTAATGATACTTGTATTTTACTATTTCCGAACTTTATTTTCAATGGTTTTTAAAACGTTCGGATACCTTTTTGAACCGTAAACATTTTCAGTTTTCTTTTCTTAAAGATTGAATAACCCTTCCATCACCTGGGCATAATTATGGTATAATAAAAGTAAATTTATGATTATCCGGAGGCATTTTATGAAAATTATTTATCTTCATCACAGTGGCTTCATCGTAGAATTGGAGCGCATGACACTGATCTTTGATGCAATCACGAATATTCCGCCCCATTTTCTGAGAAAAGGTCGGAAAAACTACTTTTTTGTCACCCACAGCCATCAGGATCATTTCTCACAAAAGATCCTTTCCTATGGCAGTGATTATGACACCACCTACATTTTCAGCGATGATATTCCTGAAAAGGGCGGCCGCAATATCCATTATATTGCACCTTACCAGAAAATAAGCTTTCCAGGCATTGAAATTGAAACCTTTGGCTCGACCGACCTGGGCGTTTCCTTCTTTGTAAAGGCCGAGGGTAAGAATATCTTCCATTCCGGCGATTTAAACTGGTGGGACTGGGATACCGAATCCCACCCCAACATTAACCCAGAGGTGGAGGAGCGCGACTTCAAGGCCGTTATCCAGAAAATTGAGGCGCAGACCGGCAACCACAAAATGGACGTGGCCTTTGTACCTGTGGACTCCCGCCTGGGCGGCTCTGCCTACCGTGCCGCCGAATACTTTATAGACAAGCTGCATCCAAAGGTTCTGATTCCCATGCACTTCTGGGAGGACTTCTCTGTTATCCGGACCCTGGCCGACCGCGAGGCCGGCAGCGGCACTGAGATTCCACTTTTCAATGAACGCAATGTTGTTATTGGTAACTATTAATAATATGAATAGCGGTGGATTAACATCCTCCGCTATTTTTATGTTTTAAGTATTTCCTAAGAATGTCGAAAAAAGGCAATCGTTTTTTCTTTTATTGTAATTTTCTCATGTTTTAGATGTAAATGTTTAAATTTTTATCGCGTAAAAAGGTAATGGACGCAACAAGCATCGGTGAACTTACTGCGAATTCGTTAAATTCTGAAATCATTCAAAAAAACTTCCAATTTTTGCTGATATAATACAATTAGTATGTTATTTTAATAATGCGTGCATAAAATTGACAAACCTTATTAATAGTATCAAGAAAGGGACCTTCATATTATGAATATAAAATTCAGGGAAAAGTCACAAATCACACTACCTTCTTCCGTCGTGGAACAGTTAGAGCTTCGCACCGGCGACGCTTTAGAATGTGAAATTATTGGAAATACCATCTGCTTGATCCCCGTCAACCATCTTATGAAAAAAAACGGATTCACCAGTATGCCGGCAAACCCTTTTTATCTCAAAAGACGGACAAGCTGCTGGCCGTCTTTTGCTTTGGCCCCCTGCGCATCTTCTATGCACAAAAGCCCTTAGTTCTCCAGTCCAGAAAGGCAGAAGAGCTGCTGACCTATCTGATCTGTGAAAAAGGCAATCTCATTTCAAAGAAAAGAATTGCTGAGACCATCTGGCCCGGCCGTACCGAAAGCCAGGCCATGTACTGCCTGTATAAAACGCTGGAATGGTTTAAAAATCTGCGCGAGCAGGGGATCTGCATCCCTCTCATCACACAGCGCGGCACCCTGGGTCTGGATACTACCCAGATTTACAGCGATCTCTGGGAGTTTGAAGTGCTCTATCTCAACCGCTCACAGCTTGAGAACTGCCAGAAAGCAGTCGATCTTTACATTGGACCGCTGCTGGCCGGAGCCCCGTATAACTGGATCTCTGCCCATGAAGCCCATTACGAACTATCCTGTGCCGAGCTGCTTGAAATCCTGATGCAGCAGTGTAAAGAAGCCAGCCAGCTGAATATTTACCAGAAAAAACTGGAAATCATAACCGAACCCTAAAGGAGAAGATTAAATGCCAAAATATATTCAACAGGACCAGCCATACAACTGCGGCGCCTTTTCCATTGCCTATCTGCTGTGGGAGCTTGAAAACCACACCTGCCCTTATGACAATTCCGATGACGCCATCGCTTTCGCAAACCAGATTCACCGTCAAGTACGATTTGGCGAAAGCATCCATGAATTCGGCTATCCCTTAAGCGGGATCATGAACGCAAATTCCTGCTCTCCCTTAAAAATGGCTGAATATCTTAAGAAGTGCGGACTAAAGCCAACGTGCCTTATGCCCGTCGATCCACCGTTTACCGCGCTCATCCGGTCTGTCAACACCCACGATCAGAAGCCTCTGTTTAATTTTACCCACGAGGATCCGCTCAAGACGCTGCAGCCCGGGCAGTACACCATCAGCATTACAGCCAACACCTTTGACCTCACCGACTGCGACCTGTTTCTTCATTACATGCTCATAAAAAAACAGGAGCAGAGCGACCCCTGCACTGTTTATGACCCCGAGGACGGCGAGGAAAAGCCTGACCAGATTTTAGCCATCGGAACCCCGATTGCCGGGAGCACCTGGCTTTATACAGGTATTATCATGGCGATTACACCATAATTCTTTATGCACGCAATCAAAAAGCACCGCTGCAACAACAGTGGTGCTTTCTTTTCATTTAACCCTTAACCACATCGGCATACTCTGGCGTGCCAATGCCAAAGCCGCCGGCCACATCCAGAATATGGCCGGTAATGAAGGAGGAATCGTCACTCGCCAGGAACAGCACAGCGTTAGCTATATCCTCCGGCTCGCCCACCCGGCCCAGCGGCACATGGCGTAAAAACGCCTTTTGAAAATCGCCCGACATGCTTTTCCTGACCGCGTCGGTGCCGATCATCCCCGGCGCTACCGCGTTACACCGGATATTTTTGCTTCCGAACTGCAGCGCAATGGCCTTGGTCAGATAATTAATCGCTGCTTTGGATACCCCATAACCCAGCCTGGAAACATCCGGTAGAAGCCCGCCAATGCTGGAAATATTGACAATATTACCACCGCCGTGTTCAGCCATATAGCGGATGGCCGGCTTACAGGGCAGGTACACGCTGCCGATATTCTTTTGCAGAATATCGAAGAACGCGTAAGGATCCCCGGTCAGAATATCAAAATCCTTGGCAGGCATCCCGAACCCAAAGTTGTTCACCAGGATATCCAGGCGTCCTTCCTCTCCGGCAACGTGCTCAACCATCACATGGTATCCCTCATAGTCAAAGGCGTTAAAGGGGTGAAACTTTACATTCAGCTTCTCCTCGCTGCATTCGTCCAGGGCCTTTTGGGCCAGTTCATCCTCCAGCCCCGCAATATAAACCAAGGCGCCATTCTGAGCCAGCTTTTTCGCGCTCGCCAGACCAATCCCGGCGGTGGCGGCTGTTACAATGGCTACTTTATTCTCTAATTTTTTCATATCGATTTACCTCCATATTTAGCATGAACTTATCATAGCACCTGACCACAGCAAATAAAAGCCTTTTTCCATTTCTTGAAGCTTTCTTGAAGAATGCAGCTGCCCTTTTCTATAAGTTGTTCTGAGTCCCCTTTTTGGCCAGTTCTTTTCTTAACGGCGCCCGGTCAGCCGCTTTTTCAGGGCGTCCAGAAGCCTGCGGTGACGGTACTGAACTGTGCTGTAGCCCACCCCCAGATTTTGGGCCGCGCCCCTCAGTGTCTGCCCCTGCCCGTAAACAGCCCTCAGCAGAGCCAGCTCCTCGGGCGTCAGCTCACCCAGAGCCTCTGATAAAGCCGCCAGCTCCTCTCCGTGAATATAATTCCCCGCTATGTCGGCTGATAAGTCTGGCAGCGTATCGAACAGGGTTCCTTCATCCTCCTCACGGCTGCTCCCCTCGCCGGAAATATCCCGTACCAGGCGGCGCCAGCATTTCCTGCGTTTGTTTTGCAGCGCCCGGTAAAGATAGGTTTTAATATAAGCGGCAAAGCCACTGCCCCGCGTGCCGTCGTAACAGCGGATGCCCTCCAGAAAAGAAAGCCGCGCGTCCTGAAGGCAATCTTCAAAGCTGTAATTCTCCGGCCTGGCCTTATCCGCCGACGCGAGCATCAGCGGACGGAACAGGCGCTCCAGGAAGGCCGTGGCCTCTCCATCCCCCTTTTGGGCGCGAAGCACCCACCGGTCAATTTCTTTGTAATCCATGGTTCTTCCCCCTTTTCAGTCATCCTCATACACGTCTGTAACCTCAAGCACAATGCCTGGGAAACGGTCCTCCACCGCAGCGCTGAGCTCGTTAAACAAATCCTCAGCCTCCTCAGCGTCGCGGGCGTAAAAGCCCGCGTTCATCCGGCACGCCGCCTCGACTCTGTAGCCCCGGCGGCGGTTGATTATTTTAGGTCCTTTGCCATATCGATTCATGTCATTCCTCCATAATTTTAAAATACTATCCTTTTCCCGCCATCTGTTTTCTCTCCCGCGCTGCCCACATGGCGTTAAAGGCCGCGACATCATCCTCTGGGTAGCGGGCCTTGATTTCTGCCTTTTCCTCGTCGGTAAGAGGAGGAAGCAGATTAAAGCCGTGGACGCTTGCGGCGTTCTCCTGATAACCATACAATGGAGAAGCCTGTTTAGTGTTTATGTTTATTAACGGGGACAGCTCGCCCACAGCTGGCGGGACAGCCGGTGCCCAGACCTGTGTCACACGGTCCTCTCTTTTGTCCCTTAACCAGATGGCCTCAAGGCTTTTATCAAAGGGCACCATACGGTAAACCCCTGCCCGCTGGCCAGCGTCCTTCTGGTACGTCACACGGCCGCGGTTAATGAGGTACCCCCTCTGTCGCAGCAGCACCCGCCGGTCTTTGATCCCTAAGAGGGGCATGGCTACCGTATTTGGCAGATTAAACTCCGCCGGCCAGTACCACACGCCCTCCGCTGTCTGGATGGCCGCCCGGTTGTTGGTGTACATGAGCAGATGCCAGTAGGCCTGGAGCAGCGGGCTCACAGGGCTGCCGGCCAGCCATCTGTAAAAGGCCAGAAGTTCGGTCAGGTAGTTCATACTCTGCTTCTTTCCTCTGCCAGCGCGCGGATAAAAAAGGCCTGGCCCGCAGGGGTGATCCTGAGCTCGGGAGACTGCTTGAGCCGGCCGCTCCTTTTCTCCACATAGTCTTTGTACACAATGGTCATGTATTTTTTATCCAAGGACTTTTGGGTGGGTAAATTACGGTTACACCGGATATTAAAACAGGCAAAGCCCCGTTCCCGAAGCCAGACGTACAGCTGGTTTCTTCCAATGTTCAGACCCTCCTGCCGCATGATCCCGGCCAGGCGGGATACAGGGATATCATCCTCTGATGCTTTGGTCTCCTCATATCTGACGCTCTTATACGCCTGCCGCTCGCAGTCGTCCTCCAGATAGATTCTGGCTTTTTTCTCATATTCTTCCTGAAGGGCTGTCAGCTGCTTTTCCAGAAAACACAGCTCAATGCGCATATCAATGTTGGACAGGCGCTCAAAGCTGCCCGAAATCCGGTCTTTCTGATTTAAGGCGCATGAAACACACCATAAGCGCAATCCTTTTTGTTCTGCCGCGGTTGTTGGGGTTGTCTGCTTACAATTCATCGTAAACCTCCTGTAAAATATAATGGTTTTATTTCAGCAAAAGCACTTTGTGCTGGCTTCTGCTGATGGTTCTATAATACAGGATATTAGGATTTTAACAGACGCGCAAACGTGTTTTTTATTATTATGAATCGAAAATTATTTTTATTTTTTGACGCCAGCGGTAGACGGTGCTTAGTTCACCGTAAAAGGGCATGGTGAGAACTGGGCGTCCACGCCGGGATTTCAGGGGTTTTTCATCCAGTTCATCGTTTTCAAACAGGTGTAAAAGAGTGCAGGACACGGTAAACAGGCTGTGGCGCATCCAGCGCCCTGCAAAGACGGGAAGCACCCGCTGGCGTCTGGCACAGCGCTCGCACTCACAGCTGCACACCCAGAGTACGTAAACCCGCCCTTCACCATCTTCGATTTCTTTTGACAGGCCATTGACCACATAGGTCTTACCACCCTTTTCCTTCAGGCGCATGGTTTTCTGCTTCAGCGGGCTCTGGCAATGGCGGCAGACCTGCTCATTATGACCGTGGTAGATCAGCTCAACCACCAATATTTTACCTTCTTCCACAAGATAACCGGTATCTACGGCCTCGAACTGATCGGGGCGGTCCTTGATGTATTGTTCCAGATTTTCCTTTTTTAAGCGTTGTATCACTGCGGCATAACCCATTTTCATTCTCCTCTTTGACATACTAACAAAAAAGACCTGCTTTCAGGCAAGCGATCACTTGTCTAAAAGCAGGTCCATATATGGTCCCCTGCGGGAAATATTCTTAATTTTGAACAGGTAGATATAGGCGGTATCAATTGGCACGGATACCGCCTGAAGGTAGAAAAAGAGACTCCGTATTTCAAGCTGTGCAAGAAATAGAGAGATTCTATATCACCGGCTAGCTGGAAATAGGCTATGCCGGGAATAGACTGCACAGGGCATGCGCTGTCACAAGAAGGTCTGGCCTTCTTTTTCAGCACATTTGAACAATTCTCGAATGAAATCATCAGATCAATTCTTGAACGTTCCTTTACGATCCCTTTGGTCATTTATATTTTTTTGACAACGGGTATTTATTTATCTGAAAAGTGCCGCATAGTTCCTTACTATGCGGCGTGCTCTGCCCTCATTCTTTTTGATCGCCCTTTTTTCGCTTTAAAATTTTTCATTTTCATCATCTCCTGGCGAATAAATGACTCGCTTAAATGCAGATAAATATCCGTTGTTGTGGCCGTCCTACTGTGGCCTAACAGAGCACTGATAACTTTTACCGCAACACCGCTTTCCATAGCGCGTGTTGCAAAGCTATGTCTCAATGAATGAAAGGTATATTCGTCAGAAATCATAAGCTGTTTTAATCTTTTTTTAAAATGCCGCTGAATGGTTCGTCCATGATAGCAATTTCCATCCTTTTTCCCGACCACAAAGGCTTCAGCCTTTTTTTGCGCTGTTGTCCGCTTCTGAAAATACTCTTGCAAACATTTAGAAAAATTGGATTCCAAAGGAATTTTTCTCTGGCTATTCTGCGTTTTTGGTGTTCCCAGATGAGCGACTGTCTTATTCCCTTCTCCTGTTGATGTACGCTCCATACTATGCTTAATAATTACTACATTGTCATAAAAATGTATATCCTGCCAACGTAGCGCTATCACCTCAGATAACCGCAAACCTAAATTCAAAGCCAGCAATATGGCAATATCCAATGAGTTCGAGCTTTGGCCTAAAGCATTCTCTAATTTTTCCTGTTCCTCTACACTTAACGCTTTTGCCTTCGCCTTTTCTTTTTGAGGTAAAATGATTTTTTCGCAGGGGTTTTTTTCTAACGTTTTATTTTCTATTGCCAGTTCAAACACAGCCCGCAAACAGCGGTGAATCTCATGAACGGTTTTTGGGCTGAGTTCCTTTTGTATATTATTAATAAGTAATTGAACTGCTTCATCTGAAACGGCCTTAGCTGGCATCTCACCAAATGCCGGACGCAAATATCCATTTATTAATTGTTCATAGGTTCTTTTTGTCTGTGCCTTTAAATACCTTTTGCTTTTTAACCATTTGTCAAATAATGTGTTCATTGTTACCGTCCCTACGAAAAAATTTATAAATTTTTTTATTCTTTTCATCTTGAACTCCTTAATTTTATTAAATTTGTTATATTTCATTTTATGCTAGCATTTAATTCCTTTTCATGCTATAATAAAACTAAATAAAAAGCATGGCACATAGTAAGGAACTATGCGCCATGCTTTTTATTTAAACTCGTGTTTTACTCATCTGTTTTTATATGTATGCCCGATGCTCATGATACTCCCGTATAATCTTAAGTACTTCAGGGTAGCGCTTTTCGGGGACCGGCAGAGCGCTGCCATCGTACATATTTATTTCGCGGTACTGCACGTTTAACACATAATCCAGATTAATGATATAGCTGCGGTGGATCCTGATAAACTGCTCTGGCAGCTCTGCTTCAATTTCGCCGATGGGCACCCGGATATTGATGGCTTTGTCCACACATTGCAGTTTACTTTTACGGTGCCCGGCTTCGATGTAGATGATCTGGTTGATATCCACAAAATACTCTTCTTTATTCAGCCCGGTAAAGCAGACCTTTTTTTCTTTGCCGATTTTTTCCTGAATCAATTTCTGCATATACTCGTAATTCTCGTGTCCTGCTTTAAAGGGAAAGTATTTTTCATCGTCGCTCAGCAGATTATCGGCAGTATTGGATACATGGATATGGATGGCCCGCAGTCTGCCCTCCTGCCTGCGGTACACAAAGGTGCAGCGCTGTTCGGCCAGCATGGTATAATTTTGGACACCTTCGTTATAGACAGTGTACTTCCCGCTGACAACGCAGCCGTCTTCACTTTCCCCAACAAGCTCATAAACGTCGTCTTTGATCTGAAAAGGAATCCCCTGTTCAATCTCCAGTATTTTTTTAAAGTTATCCAAACCGTTAATAAACTGGCTTTTAAGCGGACCGATCCACATAATATCTTCTGCCATCTGCTCAATCACAAAATCCAGATCTCGTTCGTAATGCTTTCGCATAATCATGCGCGTCAGCTCCACGGCATCCTGTTTCATCTTCTTTTTCCTTTTCCGGCAGTGTTTTCCAGGGCACTGTCTGTTTTAAAGTATTGGTTATATTATATCATTTCAGTCCAACATAAAAAACACCTTTCGTCACGACTTTTGGCGGTTTACATTATCGTGGATTTTAACGCTTTCCTGCTTTTCAGACTAAAAGAGACCGCCGTAGCCGACAGTCTCTGAAAATTTCGTTGGTGATGGGCTTAAAATGATGTCCAGCCGCCATCAGTGGCGACAATTTCCCCGGTCATATGGCTTGCGTCGTCGGACGCTAAAAACAGAATGGAGGCGGCCTGTTCTTCTGCCAGCGCTTCACGCCTGAGCATGGATTCGGTTTTCTGGCCTGCCATAGACTGGCTATCTTGCTCCGAGGCGCCGCTTGCCTGGGCTTCTTTCTGTTTTTGTATGACAAATTCATAGGCTTCCTTTACCATCGGCGTATCCGTCCCTGCTGGATTGACGGAATTGACGCGGATACCGAAGCCGGCATAATCCAACGCCAGATTTTTGGTCAATCCATTGACTGCGTGTTTGGATGCCACATAGGCCGGGTTTCCCGGTAAACCGGTCAGGCCAGCGATGGAGGCGTTATTAACAATCGCGCCGCCCTTTCCCTGTCTCATGAACTGTTGAAGCTCGTATTTACAGCTGTAAAAAACGGAATAGAAATTATTGGCCATGGTGTAATCCATCTGTTGCTTTGTGAGCGCGTGCACAGGGTCTGGATTCCCCATCACGCCGGCATTGTTGATGGCGATATTGATCTGACCATAGATTCTCACGGCTTCATTTACCATTTTCTGCGCATTTTCTTCGACCGATAAATCCAGACAAAGAAAAACCGCTTCGCCGCCGTCTGCCTTTATGGCGGCCAGCACTTCACTGCCTTCTCTTTCAAGACGGTCTGCCAGAACCAGCTTCGCGCCTTCTTTGGCCGCTCTTATGGCTGTCGCCCTGCCAATGCCCCGCGCCGCGCCTGTCAGCACAATGACCTGATTGTTAAAACGTTCCGGAAATATTTTCTTCATGATGGACTCCTTTATAAATCATTCTTTTAGCTCTATTATAACCTGATTTTGACCGGGCATTTTTCAAATTTTTGTCAAGATTTATCCTGCGGCAACGGTAAGGGCTCTCACCGTAATCGAAAAAAGCTGCCGATCAGCACCTGTGTGCGGATACGGCAGCTTTTTAATATTTATTTAACTTTCCAAACCCGTTTTTCATAATCCTCGATGGATCGGTCGCTTGAGAAAATACCGGAGTGGGCAATATTGATGGTGGACATTTTCTGCCATTGCTTCTGGTCTCTATAGACATTGCTGGCAATGTCCTGGATATCGACATAAGGGGCAAAATCTTTCAGAACAAAGTAGGTGTCGTTATGAAGCAGCAGTGAGTCATAAATCATCTGGAAGCCCGCGCTTTCGCCAAAGAAGCCATTGATCAGCTGTCCGAGGATCTCCTGCAGGCGTGAATCGGACTCGTAAACTTCCAATGAGCGGTAGCCGCCGTGGGTATTGTAATTGTACACTTCTGTATCGGACAAACCAAAGGTAAAGATATTGTCCATTCCCACTGCCTCGGCGATTTCGACATTGGCGCCGTCCATGGTACCCAGCGTCAGCGCGCCGTTCATCATGAATTTCATATTACCGGTACCGGAGGCTTCTTTACCGGCGGTTGAGATCTGTTCTGAAATTTCGGCAGCCGGATAAATAATTTCGGCAACGGATACGTTAAAGTTTGGTACAAAAACCACCTTGAGCTTGTCCTTGACCAGCGGGTCGTTATTGACACGGTCTGCAACCACGTTGATCAGGCGGATAACTTCCTTCGCATACACATAGGATGGCGCTGCCTTACCCGCAAATATATAGGTTTTGGGCACCATATCGGCATTCGGATTAGAGCGCAGCTGGTTGTAGGTCAGAATAACGTGCAGAATGTTTAACAGCTGGCGTTTGTATTCATGGATACGCTTGACCTGTACGTCGAAAATGGAATCTGGATTCAGGATAATGCCCTGGGTTTCCTTGATATATTTCGCCAGACGTTCCTTGTTGGCGTGCTTGATGTCTCCCAGCTTCTGACAGAAGGCCGCGTCCTCTGCGTAGGGCAGAAGCGCCTCCAGACTGCACATATTACCCGGCTTTTTCCAGTCTGTACCAATGGTATCATCCAGCAGTGTCTTGAGGCCCGGGTTGCTGCCCATCATAAACCGGCGCTGGGTTACGCCATTTGTGACCGAGGTAAAGCGTTCCGGGAACACGGCGTAAAAATCTTTGAAGGTTTCCTCGCGCAGGATCTTGCTGTGCAGCTCTGCCACACCGTTGACAGAATGGCTGCCAATGATGGCCAGATGTGCCATGTGAACCTGTCCGTCCTTTAAGATCGCCATGCTGTAGTTGCGGTCTACCTGATCTGGATAGAACCAGTTCATATCGTTAATAAAACGGCGGTTGATTTCTTCGATGATCTGGTAAACACGGGGCAGCAGCTTCTGCACCATGTCGATGGGCCATTTTTCCAGCGCTTCGGGCAGCACGGTATGGTTGGTAAAGCTGATGGATTTGATGGTCATATTCCAGGCAACATCCCAGTCATAGCCTTCCTCGTCCACTAAAATCCGCATGAGCTCCGGCACACAGAGCGCCGGGTGTGTGTCGTTAATATGGATACAGATTTTATCCGGGAAGCCGTCCATTGAGCCGTGATTGTGTTTTTTATAACGGCGTACGATCCGCTTGAGGCCTGCGCACACAAAAAAGTATTCCTGCTTCAGGCGCAGCAGCTTGCCCTCGAAGCCGTGGTCGCTTGGGTACAGGATCTGGCTGATGGATTCCGCCTCTGATTTACGCTGCATGGCTTTGAGAAAATGCCCCTGATTAAAGGTAGACAGGTCAAAGTCTTCCACAGGTTTGGCACTCCATAGGCGCAGTGAATTGACCGTATCGTTCCGGTAGCCCTTTACTGGAATATCATAGGGAACTGCCAGAACCGGATCGTAATTTTCATGGATAAACTGCATCTTTCCGTTTACTTCCTCTGCGCGCACATCCCCGTTGTATTTAACCACAACGGCCTTGTCCGGTTTTACAATTTCAAAAGGATAGCCATTTTTGAGCCAGATATCCGCCACCTCTACCTGCTCATTGTTAATGATTTTCTGTTCGAAAAGACCGTATTTATAGCGGATGCCATTGCCGTGGCCCGGGAAGCCAAGCGCTGCCGTAGAGTCCAGGAAACAGGCCATTAAACGGCCAAGGCCGCCGTTGCCCAGCGCCGGGTCATGCTCCTCGGCCTGTAGGGCTTCGTAATCAACGCCCAGCTCGTCCAGAGTTTCCTCGACCATGTTATCCCAGCCCAGATTATTGACGTAGGCTTTCAGCAGACGGCCAATCAGAAACTCGATGGAGAAAAAGTAGATCTGTTTTTCCTCCATTTTGTGCAGGCGGCTGTTGTTTACAGCCCACTCGGCTGTGATTTCTTCCATCACCAGCTCTGCCAGCGCTTCGTACTGGTTTCTGGTGGTGGACTCGCTGAAGTCTTCGCCGGAGACTTCTTCTACTTTTTTTATGAAGGCCTTTTTAAAGGCGTCCTTTGTCTTTACTTGATGCTTTGTATTTTTATTTGTAATTGCCATTTTATTGATTTCCTTTCAGCATTAATAACCAACTTTTTCGTTCTATTTCCATCTTAACGTTAATATCTGATTTTTTCAACCTTTCTGCCCAAAATAACTGCATAGATAACGGTATCAACTTTTATATCTAAAGAACTTCTTTCTTTTATTTAAGAAAAGAGCTCTGGTTGTTTCTTTTAACGCCGTGTCCGTGTACTTTCTAGATTTTTCGCGGTTCTTCTGCGCATTTTGCACAGCTCTTTCTGGTTTTCGAGCTTTTCACTGATGCTGACGCTGACTGCTGTTCCGCCTTCCAACAGGCCGGCGCCGCTGTAATTATTAACCAGCACCTCACTGCCCTCTACGCCAATGGTGTGCGGTCCGTCCACAAGGCCTGTCAGCCGCAGCGTGCTGTCTTTTCCCAGAACGGTCTGGAATGAGACTGTCCCATCAATGCAGCAGACCACCTGTCGGCCCGGAGCCGGGCGATTGTTTTGGGTAACGTGGACAGACGCATCATAGGGCTTTGGCTCGTATACTCCCACTGTACGAATGCGGCTGATGGAGGGCCACCGCTCCACTATGCCTTTTTCCTTTGTCATTTTGGTGAGATAAGCTCTGAATACCTCCTCCAGAACACCGGCGTCGCCAAGCTCAGGAAGGTTCATGAGCATGGTGTAGCCATCGCCGCCGTTAATCTTTGCTTCGTCAATGGCCAGAATCACTGGCGTTTTGTGATCCTCCCGGTCCAGTGGCTGTCCGTCGTCCGGCGTTACCGACAATACGCGCCTGCCCACAGGCCGGTCAGGACTGTACACCATGCGAATACCGGAAATCTAGGGGAAGCCGCCGCCAGCTCCAATGATTCTGCCAGTCTCCGGGTTCTGTCCCCTGACGCGGCTCACGCCATTTTCCAATGCCTGATACAGGATTTTTGGCGTTGCCTCCCGGAAATAGATCCGGTTGCCAAAGGGCAGCACATCCAGGCAGTCTCCGGCGGTTATCTGTCCCGGGTGAAGGCTGGCACGGATGCCGCCGCCGTTGTGCAGCGCAATGACCGGCACCGCTTCAAAAATACAGCTGCCGGTCATCTGGTTTTTAAAGCGTTCCCTGGCCGCGTCTGCCATGGCGTCGGTTATCACATCTCCCAGATTGGTCTCGGCAATCCGGGCTTCATTGATCCCGTTGACTGTACCGCCCCACAGGGTTGTCCGGATCTGTGCCACCACAGGCGACAGCTTGGCCGCGTAGCCATTTACCAGCCTGTCTGCCAGTCGGGCCACCTTTTTGTCTGGCCTGCAGCTTTTTCTGACAGTCTCCGCCTCTAAAAAGACCCCGCTCGTCTCATGTGTTTCGGGATCAATGGTGATCTTCCCGATCCGTTGGGCGCCGCTTCCGCTTTGCTGTAAAAGAATGCCGTTGATCCTCTTTTCCTCAAATACGGAGTGGCTGTGCCCGTCGATGATGATGTCAAGCCCGCTGTTTTCTCCCAGGGCTTCAGCAAGCCCGACGCTCTGGTTCTCCGGCGCGCTGCCGGGGTCTATTCCAAGATGGGCCAGACAGATAATAATATCTGCGCCCAGCTCCTTTAATTTCTTAATGGTCTCCCGGCTGATGTGCAGAGGGCTTTTAAAACGGATTCCCCGCATTTCCTTCGGTTCTTCCTGTCCTGCCCCGTTGGCTGTTTCCGGCGTCGTCAAGCCAAAGATACCAATGGTGATTCCCTGCCTTTTTAGTAAAGTATAGGCGCCATTGTTGATTTTATGACCGCGGCTGTAAGCCTCTCCGGCCAGCAATGTTTTTTTGTCCCGAAAGCTGTTGGCCGAAAGAATGGGAAAATCGGCGCGGCGCGCGTTTGCGACCAGTGTGTCAAAGCCATAGCCAAATTCATGGTTTCCGGCGGCCATGGCGTCATAGCCGGCTGCGTTCATCAGCGTAATAACATCTCTGCCCTTGCTCAGGGCTGCCAGCGCACTGCCCTGTATGGCATCGCCGGCATCCAGCAAAAGGGCATCCTTATAGTATTTTTTAAGGGCTGCGGTATAGTCTGCACCGATAACCCCGGGGCTGCTTACCAGCGCGCCGTGCAGGTCATTGGTGGTTAAAATAATCAGGCTTTTTCTGGGTTTCATCGGACTGTCTTCTTTCCTGTAAAGTTTAATGGCATTATATCACTCTTTTAATGTACCCTGGTAATTCCTCTGTTAACCCTTTGTAAATTTTCACCCTGAAACAAAAAAAGCAGGACGGGTGGCTGCCCCTGTCCTGCTTTTTTCCGAAGCTTTGCTGCTTCGCTCACATTTTATCATCCGAATAAAGATATAGCCGTACAGAAAAGAAATCCGAGGTAGGTAGGTAATGAGAGATTGGAAAAGTGAACTTTCCTGTACGGCAATACAATCTCACTTTTATTATAATCGCTATTTTCCCGGTCAGCAAGTCCTCTGTATCCAATAACGGCTCCGGGGTACCGAAAACTTTTTTCCTTAAGGTTTTGGGCTATTCTCCGCTGTTCCGAAGCTCCTCTGCCATTTGATTGAGCTTTTTCAAACGGTGGTATACGCCGGATTTTCCTACCGGGGGATCCATTTTTTCTCCCAGCTCTTTAATTGTCAGCTCTGGATAGTTCAACCGGACCTCTGCCATCTCAAAGAGGTTTTTGGGCAGCTTATGCAGCCCGGTCTTTTCCTTGATCAAGAGAATGTTGTCAATCTGCTCGTAGGCGGCCGCAGCGGTTTTGTTCATATTAGCGGTTTCACAATTGACCTGGCGGTTGACGCCATTTCGCATTTCTTTAATAATGCGGATATTTTCAATTTCCAGCAAAGCTTTGTGGGCACCGATGACATTTAAAAATCCGGCGACACTCTCGCTCTCCTTCATATAGAGAACACAGCTTCCCTTTCTTGTGATCAGGCTCGCCTTGATATCGTACTGCTCCAAAAGCTCCCGGATACTGTTCAGATAGGTTTTCTGGCGGCATACCAGCTCCAGGTGATAGGTCTTCTCAGGATTTGAGATGGACCCACAGGCCAAGAACACCCCCCGGATATAGCTTTTCATGTAGCGCTGCTTTGACAAAAAAAGGCCGGGTACCTCATTGGTAAAGAAAATCTGTCCTTTGGCATTATGCCTGAGGATACGCGTATCCTTTAACACCCGCTGAACCGTGTCATTTTCTTCAAGTCCAACGGTATAATAGCGGTGTTCCTTAAATTTCCTGGTCTTTCTGATAAATACCTCTGGCGCAACGCTATAAAGCCTTTTCATCAGCTTAAAAATCCGCCCTGCCACAGCTGGGTTTTCGGTCTTGAAGCTCAGGGACATCCGGGATTTTTCTCCGACCTCAATCACCGCCGTGGAAGCGATCATACCGGACAGCTCCGCCCGGGCGCAGCCATCGGACTCAGGCTCCAAAGCGCTGAGGTCTTTTTTAATCATTGATGAAAAACTCACGCAAATCTTCCTTCCATTATTTACTGTTTACATAAGCTTCAAAAATCCGTCTTGCCAGAAGGTCCGCGTCGTGGCGGATTCTTCCGTTTTCCACGATGATAAAATCATCGGTCACGTACTGGTATTCCGGCAGCATCTCGCCGATTGCCACTTTTTCGGAGTTGTATTTTTCATACTGTCGCGCCACATAGTCGGGCAGGTCACCGCTGTTAAAAACACAGTATTGGAAAAGCCTGCGCTCTTTTATTTTCTGGTGCGCCTCAATGGCACGGACGTGGTCATACTGGGTATAGCCGTCGGTTTCCCCAGGCTGGGTCATGATATTTCCCACATAAAATTTACGCCCTCTGTTTTCCTTGATGGCCGACTCAATCCCACCCACAAGCAGATTGGGAATGACGCTTGTATAAAGGCTTCCCGGCCCGATAATGACAATATCAGCTACTTTGATGGCCTCGAGTGTTTCTTCCAAGGGCTCGATTTTATCTGGCTTAAGAAAGATTTTTTTAATCCGGCAGCTCTTCTCACAAACGGCCTTTGGTATCTGCGACTCACCCACAACGGTCTCGCCATTGTCCAGGGTAGCGTTCAACGTCATATCATCCAGGGTAACGGGCAGTACCCGCCCTTTGATCTGGAGAACGTCTGAGGTGCGCCGGACCGCGTCGTAAAAGTCATTGCTGATGCCATTCATGGCCGCCAGGAACAGATTTCCAAAATTGTGTCCCTCCAGCCCGCCTTCGGTAAAGCGGTAATTGAACAGGGACTGCATAACATTCTCATCGTCAGCCAGCGCCAGAATACAGTTCCTTATATCGCCTGGCGGCAAAATGCCCAGATCCTGCCGCAGCATTCCGGAGCTTCCGCCATCGTCTCCCACGGTTACAATGGCCGTGAGACGGTTGGTATACTTTTTCAGGCCTCTCAGAATAACGGACAGGCCCGTCCCGCCGCCCAGTGCAACCACCTTGGGGTTACGGACGGTGACGATATCCTTCAGGGTAAACTCCCTGATATATTCTTTCATTTCCATGGTATTTTTCTCCTAACAACCTGGTAAGGCTTTTAATTGGCTTCCCGGTCCTTCGTGATGTCGCGGTGGCTGATCTTGGTCAGATAGCCTTTTTTCCGGAAAGCCTCCTCGACAAGGTAGGCAAAGGTGACCGAGCGGTGCTGTCCACCCGTGCAGCCGAAGGCAACCTCCAGATGCTCCTTCCCGACCTTTCTGTACTGGGGAATGACGAATTCGATCAGATCTTCGACCTTTTTATAAAATTCGCGCGCTTCCTCAAAGGACATGACATAATCGCGTACTTCCTGGTCTTCACCGGTTTTGCTGCGGAGTTCTTTTTTATAAAATGGATTGGGGAGAAAGCGGACGTCGAAAACGAAATCCGCACTCATGGGCAGTCCATATTTGAAACCAAAGGAGGCAATATTGACCTGTGTAAAGGCTTCGCTGCTCTCTGACTGCAAAATTTTTTCTAGTGTTGCCTTCAGCTCCTTATTGCTCATGTCGGTCGTATTGATCACGTAGTCGGCTTCCTGCCTGAAGGTGCTCATTTTTTCTCTTTCCAGCCTGATGGACTCGGAAAGGCTCCCGGCAATGCCTGTCAGGGGATGTTTTCTCCTTGATTCCTGATAGCGGGTGATCAGCGTCTCATCATCGGCTTCCAGAAACAGCATTTCAATGTCCTTGCTGCCGCCCTTAAAATTGATAAGGGAGTTCTGAAAGGCCTCTGAGAAAATATCCCCGCGGATATCGGTTACCAGCGCCAGCTTCTCAATCTCGGCGCCGGTATTCTCACACAGCTCGATAAAGGTTTTAATCAGTTTTGGCGGAAGATTATCGACACAAAAATAGCCCAGATCTTCTAAAATCTGTATGGCCTGTGATTTTCCTGCTCCTGATAAACCTGTGACGATAATAGTTTTCATAGTTTCTCCCTTAAGTAGTGTTATGCTTCAATATTGACAATGCGCTCACAGGGAACACCGGCTTCTTTTATGATGGCCTCTGCTGACTGTACCTGCCCCAGCGCCTGGATACTGTGGGCATCGCTGTTGACTGCAAACCGCACATTATACTTTAAGGCAATTTTGAGCTCCTCGCTGTTCAGGTGGCTGTGTCTTGGGTTAATCTCAAGGATCACGCCCTTTTCAGCGGCTTTCTTGGCAATGGGCTCAATATCTACCGGCAGCTTGTCGCCCGGGTGGGTTATCATCTTAAGCGCATAACGATCCATCATTTTCAGATAGGCGCCGGTATTAATTCGCCGCGTTTTTTCCTTCATAAACGGGAATACTACGGTCAGATAATTTCGGATGGCGAAGCGAAAAACGTCTTTTATGCTGGCTGGTATGTAACCGTAATGGTACCCGGCATAGATCCAGTCGCAGTACTGCCGTTCTTCTTTTCCGATATCAATGCTGCCGTCGGCTCCGGTGATATTGGATTCCACCGAAAGGTAAATCTCAATATCGTCGTACTTTTCATTAAGCGCGTCAATTTCCCGGCGCATTTTCTCGAAATTCTTTTTACGCACCCCAAACATGGGATGGCTCCTGCCATGATCTGAAATTACGATCGCCCTGAGGCCAAGTGCACGCGCCTGCTCTACCATTTCCTCAATGGTGTTCTTGCCATGGCTGTAGGTAGTATGGGTGTGCATATCGCAGAGTAGTTTCATTATTCTCCTATCATGATTACTTCGGTGCGCATATCCACACCAAAGTCCTGTTTTACTTTCTTTTGAATAGTCTGAATCAGGGTGATGATGTCATCAGCAGTGGCGTTATCTTTATTGATGACAAAGCCGCTGTGCTTTTCGGATACCTGTGCCCCGCCTACGCAGTAGCCCTTGAAGCCACAGTCCTGAACCAGTTTTCCGGCAAAATATCCCTCGGGACGTCTGAAGGTGCTGCCCGCGCTGGGGTATTCCAGTGGCTGCTTGTTTCTTCTGCGCGCGTTCAGGTCGTCCATCTTTGCCTTAATGGTATTGTAATCCCCTTTTCTTAACAACAGATTTACACCTGTGACAAACCAGGGATTTTCCTGTACAATGCTCTTTCGGTAGCCCATACGGCAATTTTCAATGGGCAGCTCCAAAATATCGCCGTTCTCTGTCACAACTTCGATGGAGTGGATGATATCCTTCATTTCTCCGTCATAGGCGCCAGCATTCATAACGACGGCCCCACCCAGTGACCCGGGGATTCCAGAGGCAAACTCCATACCTGTTAGGCTGGCCTCAAGGGCCGCTTCGGCCACGTCCTTGAGCAATGATCCCGGCTCTGCGCTGATGCCGCTATCCTCTACTGCAATTCTGCAGAGCTGACGGGTTTTTATCATGACGCCGCGGTAGCCTTTATCTCTCACCAGAAGATTGGTTCCATTGCCCATGACATAAAACGGAACATTGTTTTTACGGCAACAGGCTAACACCTTCACAAATTCCTCACAGCTCTCCGGCACCACCAGAAAATCCGCTGGTCCTCCTACTTTAAAGGAAATATGATTTTTCATGGGCTCATCGCATAAAATCCTTTCTGATGCAATGACGTCCATTAGTTTATTCTTGATCATTTCTTTATTCATTCTCTTACTCGTTCCTTCCAAAGGGTATCCGTATTATTATACCATACTAAAGCCGTCGATAACATTAAAAAAGCCAATCCTTTTAACAGGATTGGCTTTTTTTTCTCTGATTTACAAGAACGTTTTTGGAATAACGCTACTCTTCACTTCCTCTGTATAAGGAATCGGGTTAACGGCGATACCGCCTTCATTCCGAATCAGCAGCTCTGGATTGCGGCACATGATCCGGTCCCATTCCTCTTCTCCGACAAGGGCAATGCCTGCGGCTCTGGCCTCAGGATAACGTTCGTAGCCTTCTACCTGGTGGGCGTCGCTCCCCATAAGCTGCACCATCCGGTGCTTGAGTAAAATCTCAAGGGTATGTCTGGACGGCTCACCGTAATAGCTAATAAGACTCAGGTAGTTGCACTGGATCAGCGCACCGCTTTTCATAAAGTCCAGCAGCACATTGGGGTCGTCTTGGACAAAATCATAGCGCTCCGGGTGGGCTAAAATGGCCTTATAGCCCTTTTCCTTAAGCTTCTGCATAAAATTCTGCACACCGATGGCGGTGCCGCCGTGCCGGATTGTCTCTACAAGAAACCACGGGGTATCGGCCAGGGTCGTAAATTCTTCTTTGTCGATTAAATCGACCAGCTTATATTCATATAAGAGCTCGCTTCCTAAATATAAATCCAGCTCCAGCCCCAGACGGTCCAGTATTTTTTTCAGGATTTCACAGCGTCTGCTGTTCTCCACTGCAGGTGAGGTAAAGTTCTGATAACACATGTAATGCGGTGTTAAGACAACGCCTGAAAAGCCTACCTCTTTTGCCTTAAGGAGCATCTCCACACTGTCCTCAATGCTCTGAGCACCATCGTCCACGCCATATAGTACGTGATTATGCATATCAATCATTTTATCGTCCCCCTGTGTTTCGCTAACCCTATTATATAAGAATTTACAGATATTCGCAATGAAAACTTAAAGGTCTTCGGGCTGCGGCACCTTATGCCCTGCTATTGCGCCCCGGCGCAGGCCGCTGTGTACACGGCCTCAGCACCTGCCAGCTTCAGCATTTCTGCGCACTCCCGCAGGGTAGAGCCCGTCGTGTTGACGTCATCGACCAGCAGTATGGTCTTTCCGGCCACAGCCTTTTTCTCTGTGACGCCAAAGGCGCCGGTCAGATTAACCAGGCGTTCCTCGCGGCCCAGGCCGATTTGATGGGGCGTATCGTAAAGGCGCTTCAGGACGTTTCTCTCATAGGGCAGCTTCAGCGCGGCTGCCAGCCCCTCGGCCAGACAGTCGCTCTGATTATAGCCGCGCTCCTCCAGACGTTTTTCGTGCAGGGGCACGGCGGCCACCAGTTCCAGCTCCTCTGACCAGTCCCTTTCCTTTACGGCGCCAGCCATCTGCCGGCCAATCCAGACGCCGAGCTGGGGTAAATGCCCGAACTTCAGGCTGTGCACCAGCTTTTTACCCGAGCCGCTGTAGTGCAGCCAAACGGCACCGCCGTCCAGCACCGGGTTCTCCAGCGGGCCGCAGTCACCGCAAAAATCCAGTCCCTTTTCGGGCAGCGGCTTTCCGCAATATCTGCAGGCAGGCATGGTTACCCTTGGCAATGACTGCTCGCAACGCTCACATAAATAGCGCTCTGTCCTGAAAAGCACCTTGCCGCACACTGGGCAGACCCCATTCGGTAAAAACAGCATTTCCCTGAGCAGCGCCCGCAGCCCCTTCTTAAAACCAGGCTCAGACATTGAGCTCTCCGTACATTTTGATCCGCTGTTTGAGCGCCGTACGCCGCTCATTGGTATCGCCAGATTTTACCATACGGTAAAAATAGTTCTGAGGACCAATGAGCATCAGCATCTTTTTGGCCCTGGTGACCGCTGTATAAAGCAGCTTGCGATTTAAAAACATGGGCGGCCCCCCCACCATCGGCATGATCACAACAGGAAACTCACTGCCCTGGCTTTTGTGGACAGTCATCGCATAGGCATGTGTCAGCTCATCGAGCTGATCAAACTCGTAAAGAACCTTTTTATCGTCAGTCAGCAGAATCTCAAAGGTTTTATTGTACTCGTCGATGCGTGTGATGTTGCCGATATCGCCGTTATAGACGCCTTCTCCTGTCTCAAAGCCGTGGATATCCTCCCACTTGAGCTTGTAGTTATTTTTGATCTGCATGACCTTGTCCCCCTCGCGGAACACCACTGTCCCAAAAGCTTTTTCCTTTTTGTAGTCCGCCGCCGGGTTCAGGACCTCCTGCAGCTCCTTATTCAGGGAAATAACGCCGAGTTTTCCTTTTTTGATGGGTGAGATCACCTGGATATCCTTCATGGCGTCAAACCCCTTTTTTTCCGGAATACGCCAGGCTACCAAATCTAAAATCGTATCCAGCACCTTGTCGGGGTCCATTGTCCGGATGAGCATAAAATCCGACTGGTTGTTGATTTCCGGCATCATCCCTTCATTGATGGCATGCGCGTTTATGGAGATCATGCTTTCCTCTGACTGCCGGTAGATACGGTCCAGACGCACCACCTTTACCACATCGCTCTCAATCAGATCCTGCAGGACATTTCCAGGCCCCACCGAGGGCAGCTGGTCGGCGTCACCGACCAGAATCAGGCGGGTGCCGGGCTTGATGGCCTCAAGCAGACTGTTGAGCAGAACAATATCGATCATGGAGGCTTCATCCAGTATGATGGCGTCGACCTCCAGCGGATTTTCCTCGTCCCTGTTGAAGGACGGAAAATCATCGTCGCCGGAATAGTCGTATTCCAGAAGCCGGTGAATGGTCTTGGCCGGCTCCCCGGTGGTTTCTGTAATGCGTTTGGCGGCCCGTCCCGTGGGCGCAGCCAGCACAGTCTTCATCCCCAGACGCTTAAAAATATACACGATGCCGTTGATGATCGTTGTTTTCCCGGTGCCTGGCCCCCCAGTGATAATGGCGATGCCATTTTCGATGGCCGTCTCGATGGCCTCAGCCTGACGGTTATCCAAGTGGATGCTCATATCCTCCTCGTAAGCGGTGATCATGGCGGGGATGTCCACCTCCTGCGTCTCAAAAACCGCATTGGCCAGACGCACCATGGACAGAGCGGCATTATCTTCTGCCTCGAAAAGGGCTGATGGGTAATAGGCCGGTTCATCATCGATGAACTCCAGGCGCACATCACCGCGGAGCGCGAGCTCCTGGAGCTGGAACTCAATGTCCTCCCTTGATACCCCGAGGATGCCCGCGCTGTATTCGATCAGGTCTTTCTCGGTCATATAGGTGTTGCCTCTTGAGTAGCAGTCCTGAAGACAAAAGCTGATGCCTGAGAGAATTCTCTTTGGATTCTGGGATTCAAAACCAAGCTGAGCGGCGATCTGGTCGGCTATTTTAAAGCCAATACCACGCACATCCCTGATAATCTGGTAGGGGTTGTCTAAAAGGATGCGCACCGTATCGCTCTGATAGGTTTTGTAAAGCTTCATGGCATAGGTTGAGGAAATGCCGTATTCCTGAATCTGGATCATGACGTCCCGGATTTCTTTCTGCTCGCTGTACACCTCTTTTATTTTGTCGAGCGTCTTTTTTCCAATGCCGTGGACCTCACTCAGGCGGTCCGGGCTGTTGTCCAGAATATCCAGGGTATCGGTTCCAAAATGGTTTACAATCTCGATAGCTGTCTTTTCACCAATCCCAGGAAGGAGCCCTGAGCTCAGGTAACGGATGATGCCTTCCTCAGAGGTTGGAAGGTCCAGCGCGTAGCTCTCGATCTGAAACTGCTCACCATAACTTTGGTGCTCTTTCCAGAAGCCTGTCAGCTTTAAAAACTCACCCTCCTTCAGCTCCTCAAAATTACCGACGACCGTTACCATCTGGCCGTCTACGTCAAAATCCGCTACGGTATAGCCATTTTTGTCATTATGGAAAATAATGTGATCTACTGTTCCTTTTAAGGTCTCCATAAATATCCCCTTCGCTATTGTTAAAAACATTATACACCAACGCACGCCCGTTCGCAATCATTTCACCTTTAACTTGACAACGGTTAACAGTTTATTTTCGCCTAAAAAGCTGCCCTTTCGCCTTGACAGTTTGACCGAAAAACCATATACTAAAGCTTACAACAGATCGTACTGACAAACGTACCAGAATTACATTTAATAAGCAATAGCCTCAAATATCCGTGGTTATTGCTTTTCTTGTAATTAAGTGCTGATTTATTTTATTAAAGTAAAGAAGGAGAAACTAAATCTATGGCTTTTTATTTTGAAGAACCGTCCCGTACCTTTAGCGAATACCTGCTCGTACCAGGTTATTCCTCTTCACAGTGTATGCCGGCTAATGTTAACCTGAAAACCCCTGTCGTAAAATTCAAGAAAGGTGAGGAATCTTCAATATATATGAATATTCCCATGACCTCGGCCATCATGCAGTCCGTATCCGGCGAAAAAATGGCCATCGCGCTGGCGACTGAGGGCGGCATTTCCTTTATCTACGGCTCGCAGAGCGTGGAAAACGAGGCGGCGATGATCGCCCGGGTCAAGGCCTATAAAGCCGGTTTTGTACCAAGTGATTCCAATGTAACTCCAGATGCCACCATGCAGGACATTCTGGACTTAAAGGAAAAAACAGGCCACTCCACGGTTGCCGTAACCTCTGACGGCACCGCAAACGGCAAATTCGTCGGGATTGTCACCAGCCGTGACTACCGCGTCAGCCGTATGGATCCTTCTACCAAAGTCAGAGAATTTATGACCCCGCTCGAAAAAATCATCTACGCTCCTGAGGGCACCAGCCTGAAGGAAGCCAACAACATTATCTGGGACCACAAGCTGAACACCCTGCCAATCGTGGCGGAAGATGGACGTCTCCTTTATTTTGTATTCCGCAAGGACTACTCCTCCCACAAAGAAAATCCTCTGGAGCTCTTAGACGCCCAGAAACGTTATATCGTAGGCGCCGGCATCAACACCCGTGACTACGCAGAACGTGTGCCGGCTCTGGTGGAAGCCGGAGCGGATGTTTTATGTATCGACTCCTCCGAGGGCTTCTCGGAATGGCAGAAGCTGACCATTGAATGGATCCGCGAGCACTATGGTGATTCCGTGAAAGTTGGTGCCGGAAACGTGGTTGACCGTGAAGGCTTCCGCTTCCTGGCTGAGGCAGGCGCTGATTTTATTAAGATCGGTATCGGCGGCGGCTCCATCTGTATTACGCGTGAACAGAAGGGCATCGGACGCGGCCAGGCGACTGCGGTTATCGAAGTTGCCAGAGCACGTGATGAATACTTTGAGGAAACTGGTGTTTACATTCCCATCTGCTCCGACGGCGGGATTGTCTATGACCACCATATTACCCTGGCGCTGGCCATGGGCGCAGACTTTGTCATGCTGGGACGTTATTTCTCCCGCTTTGATGAAAGCCCGACCAACAAGGTCAACATTAACGGCAGCTACATGAAGGAATACTGGGGTGAAGGCTCCAGCCGTGCCCGCAACTGGCAGCGTTATGACATGGGCGGCGACAAGAAGCTCTCCTTCGAGGAAGGCGTCGACTCCTATGTACCCTATGCCGGACCGCTGCGCGACAACGTCCGCCTGACCCTGAGCAAGGTACGCTCCACCATGTGTAACTGCGGCGCACTAAACATTCCTGAATTCCAGGAAAAGGCCAAGCTGACGCTGGTGTCCTCTACCAGTATTGTCGAGGGCGGCGCTCACGATGTTATGCTCAAGGATAACGGTATGTCGACCGTTAAATAAGACTGTCTCCAGCCGTTTATAAAAAAAGCACTTTACATTTGATTTTGTAAAGTGCTTTTTTATTACCTCTCTTACGCCGACATTCCGACAAAAGCGCCTAAGACGTAGGGAATCAGCCAGATCGCCCAGACGACAATGCTGAACTTATGAAAGGCCTCTTTCTTCTTCGCATCCCCCCTGTTTAGCACCCAGGTGGCCCAGACCGCGTGAAACAGCATCAGGGCAATGGCAATAACACCCGTGACACTGTGCATGATCTGGGCCGCTGGCGATATGACCTTCACACCTGACCGGGCAATCAGGCTCATGATGGTGGTACCTGTGGTATCGCATAAGAGTCCCAGCCAGAAAATGATAACGTGCTGCTTTTTCAGGGTTTTTGCTCTCCGTTCACCAAAAACACCGATGGTGTAGAATACAAGGGCCAGCGTAATGGTAATGATGGCCAGAATCAACTTTGTATCCATGACATCCTCCTTTTCTGTGAATTTACCAGTATAATTTCATTCCCACTTTCGACTGGTAATAAACATTATATTTAATTTTAACACAGATTTCAGAGGTTGTTCCAATTATCCTTCAGATCACAGAAATTTATCTTACATATACAGGTTCTCACCGGCGTCTGACGGTTCCTCCGCTCGCTCATGCCCCTCCAGCAGCCACCGGCCATTCCAGAAATACAAATACCTTACCTTTTCATCAATCAGGCAGGTGTAACGCACAGCCGTGCCGCCTGTCAGCAATACATGCCGGGTATCCAGAATTTTATTAATACGGAATTGCCTCCGGTCCGTGAGCAGGGTGACCGGAATCCTGTTTTGATCAAAGCAAAAACCAACCTGTTTCACATCGTAATATACATTCATTCGATCAGCTCCTTTATTTCTAGAACGTTTATTTGAATCCATTATATTACCAAAACAATCGTTCGTCAATACTTTTTACCAGTAAAAAAACGGCCTCCCTCATGGGAAGCCGTCATTTTAAGCTTTCAGAACATCTATGGAGCGTCCGTTTAACTGCCTCAGCATATCGTCAAATTCCTCCAGAGGCATTGGTTTGGAGAAAACATACCCCTGCACCACATCACAGCCGATTCCTCTTAAAAACTCAACCTGTTCCATATCCTCAACCCCCTCGGCAATTGTTTTGATGCTTAATTCCTTTGCCATCGCCACAGTATTGGCGATGACGACCTGTTCTCTTCGGAGGTCTGTCCCTTCCTTAAAGAAAAGAATGTCGAGCTTCAAAACATCAATCGAAAGGTTTTTCAGAACATTCAGCGAAGAATAACCCGATCCAAAATCGTCCAGAGAACAGCGGAAGCCGTTTTTCTGGAGCAGCTCGACCACATCCTTAAATGCGCTGGAGTCATCCAGCATCACGCTTTCAGTAAATTCCAGCTCAAGCAGAAAATCCGGAATCCTGTATTTCTGTTTGATGGCGGAGTAGTGCTCGACAAAATCCTCCTGGAATAAGCCGAGCCGAGAGACGTTGACTGCCACATTTAAGAGCGGCCTTCCTGCGTCCAGATAGCTTCTCAGCCACTGGCATGATTTCTCGAACATATAGCGGTCGAGATCAACCACCAGTCCGGATTTCTCAAACAATGGGATAAACTCGCCCGGCGAAATCATTCCCCGCTGGCTGCTGTTCCAGCGGGCCAGCGCCTCGGCGCCAGCGATGATGTTCCCCTTCTGTATGTTAACCTTTGGCTGCATATAAATGACAAATTCTTCATTTTCAAGGGCCTCCTTGCCAAGAGACTCCATCTCGGTCTCCCTGATGGTCTGATTGCGGATTTCCTCTGTATAAAAAGTCATCTGACTGCCGACCTGGTTCTTAATGGATTTCTGCGCCATATTGGCACGGTCAATCATATCGTTAAGCGTGAGCTCTTCGGACTGATCCTCGGTGCAGTAAACCCCCATGCAAAGGTCAATGGGCAGGTGCTTCGCCTTATCCATCCCTGATTCTGAGATTTCCCGAACCAGATCATTAAACCACTCTGTGATTTCAACACGCTCATGGTAGGATCGGATACCGGCAAAATTATCGGCTGAAACCCGACAGAAAAGATCATCTTTCCGGCTGTGCTCGAGCAGAATATCCGATAAGCATTTCAGTATCTTATCGCCTCTTTCATAGCCATATAAATCATTTAAAAACTTAAACTTTTTAATATCGCAATACCAGATACCGTACGGCGCGTTGTTACTGTCCTGCAATACCTTTTTGCCGTCAATGCGAAAGCGCGCGTTGTTGCGCTGTCCTGTCAATGGATCGGCATAGGCCGCATTCAGCAGCTCGTTCCGGCTTTTGGTCAGGATTTTTCTCTGGTGGTACAGTAAATAGAGAAAAATCAGACAGGCGGCCAGCACGATTAAAATCGTACCGATGGCCGTCTTGTTATAGTAATCTCTGACAATGGATTGGGGCGCGGCAGTTAAAATAAACCAGCCATTGACACCGACAGGCTCCAGCACTGCCATCTCTTTTCCGTCGTCACCCTCATAGGAAAAACTCAGGCTTTTCTCTTCCTGTAAGGCCTGATTTAATTTTTCCTGATCCTCAACCGACAGGATCCCCAGCTCGTTCAGCCTGGTCACATCGTCAAAACGCTCGCCCGTTTGGACGGAACGCATAATGATATCGCCGTTGCTATCAATAATATTGGTAAAGCCCCGGTCATTGAAGACAGGTGTATCAATAATTTCCCGGAGCACGGAGGCCTCATTGACCGCGCAGAGCACGCCGACAACCTCATTGTTATGTCGTATAGGTACTGCGTAATAGTTAATATAATGCCTTGGATTCAGCGGGTCCTCAACGGTTCGTGAGATCACATCTCTGCCGGCCAGCGCGTCGTTAAAAAAGTATTCCCGTGAGATATCCACACTTTTATGTGTGTCGCCGTTAATGTCATAAAAGTCAATAATACCGCTTTTATCTGCAAATCCCATCCGAATAAAGACATTATTGTCGTTGATCCGCTTGAGCAGGTTGCCAACCTGGTCTGCATTCAAAACATCCAGGTCGCCAACGCATTCTGCGATACCGTCCAGCGTTTGAAAATCACCGGTAATCTGTTTTTCCACCGCGGTCTGGCTCTGCTTGGCCGACTCGTTAAGGTAGTTGGCGCTTTCCTGCTGATTCAGGCTCATAATGTGAAAAATGAACAAAAGGCTGAATGCAAGGAACCCAATACAGATAATGACTGCAATCACATAGGTTTTTATAAAGCTGTACTGGTTATCTTTATTCATCATCCGTTCTCCTTTTATCATCTCGAATTATTTTAACTCACATTGATAAGAAGCCAAGCTAAAAATAGTCTCGTTTTTATTTTACATGATAATCCGCATAAACACAAGTAATTTGGCTGATTTAAAAGGCGCCTTTTGGCTGTTCAGTATTTTTCTTTTGCTCAATTTTTCCACTGTTCCGGGCGCACTATAAATTCTAGCAGCCGGGTGCGCTCATTTCCTTTCGCGCTGTTGATCTGGGCCTGGGTTAGAAAAATACTATCGCGCAGGTCTGCGTCCTTCAGATTCGTGTCTCTGAGGTCTGCCCCCAGCAAATTGGCCCCCTTTAGAGAACAGCCCTCCAGGTTGGCGGCAATGAGCAGGCTTTGGCTGAAGTCCTGTCCATCCAGCGACGCCCTTTTAAAATTACGGCCAATGAAATCCGGTGATTTTTTATCTCTGGCCGGCACCTTCTGGGTTTTCTGCACGCTGTGCCAGGCCTCCTTCAACAGCTGATTCGTCCGATCACGGCATTCATCCAAATTAACCTTCAGTAGCATTTCTGGTGTCTGCCGCGTAAGTCTGTCCAAATCCTGAATCACAGTTTCGACTGCCCTGCGGATGTCCGCTGCCGGAATCAAAGTGGCCGCCTCTGTCAGATACCAGAGCATCTGGTGAAGTCGATAAACTGCCAGAAACACCAGATACACCTCGTTGGCCCTGGTACCTTTATCCTGCCAGGTTTTCCCCTGATAGATTGTTTGCGTTACCTTTTGCCCGGCGCCAACACAGTCATAGGCCATGCAGCCTTTGAGCTTCCTCTTTTTCAGCTCGGTATGTACACGACAGCTGAAATCCCTACACAGATTAACACAGGGCTTACCAGCTGCCTTATTCTGCGGAAATCCTTCAGCTTTTGAAAAATACAGGGCCACACAGCACAGCCCGCAGCAGCTTCCACAATCAATGGTGAGCGCCTCATACTGTTCGATGTTTATATTGTTACGCAGCTTTTTAATACGAATCCCTTCTTTCCACTAAAAAATCCCTGAAAAGCATTTTCTTTTCAGGGATTGTATACAATTCCAATCCGTGCTTCCACACTTATTATAACCCAGCCGGCTGGTTTAGTATATCCACAAAATCTGTCATGGCAGGGGAAATTTGCAGCTGCTGCGGACAGACCTCCTCACAGCTTTTGCAGCCAATACAGGCGCTCGGCTGTTTTTCCTCTGGCAGCGCATCCACTGCCATCTGTGTGATAATGCTGTTGGTAAAACGGGCGTCATTGTAAAGTGATAAAAGGGTAGGGATATCCAGTTTTTGGGGACAATAGGTGGTACAGTAGCGGCACGCTGTGCACGGGAGGCTGTCCAGCATGCTGTCCGCCACTTTTATAAGACACTCCAGCTCCTGTTCATTTACGGGCTTTTCTTCCTCATAGACTGCGATATTGGATTTCAGCTGATCTTCATCTGACATACCGGAAAGTACCATTGTCACTTCCGGGATAGACTGCAAGAAACGAAATGCCCACTCCGGCGCGTCTGCTTCCGGGCGGAGTTCCTTCAGCTCAGCCATATTCTTATCCGAAAGGGCGGCCAGCTTACCACCGCGGAGCGGTTCCATGACCCAGATCGGCATATGATAATCCTTCAGCAGCTCAACCTTTGCCTTCGCGTCCTGGAGGCTCCAGTCCAGATAGTTCAGCTGTATCTGGCAAAATTCAAGCTGGCCGCTGTAAGCTTCTAAAAAGCGCTTGATGGTATCATATCTTCCGTGGGCCGAAAAACCTAAATGCTTTATCCGGCCGGCTGCTTTCTGCTTCAAAAGATATTCCATTATTCCGTTTTTTTCATCCATATAGGGATCAATGTTTTTTTCATACACATTGTGAAACAGATAAAAATCAAAATAATCAACACCGCATTTTTTCAGCTGCTCCTCGAAAATTGTTTCTACCTGTCCCATGTTAGAGAGGTCATAGCCTGGAAATTTGGTGGCCAGATAATAGCTCTCGCGCGGGTAATGGCTCAGTACCCTTCCCATGACAATTTCTGACTGACCGTTGTGGTAGCCGTAAGCCGTATCAAAATAATTAACCCCATTTTTAATGGCATAATCAACCATTTCTGCTGTTGCCGCTTCATCAATTGCAGCATTGGGATCATCTCCCTCCACCGGAAGGCGCATTGCGCCAAACCCCAAGGCCGAAAGTTTTAAATCCTGAAATTCTTTATAAATCATTTTAACTCCTTTTGATCTTATCGTCATTTTATTCACGCTTTTCTACAATACTTAGCTTAGCACTTGGAGTTCACTTCAAGTCAAGGGGTTTTTTCAAAAAAATCACAAAAGCCGTATATGCCTGCCGAAAAAATTCCAGCTTATATACGGCTTTCCGATTTAATGTTTAGAGCATTGTAATGATCCTGATAATGTTCGATCCTTTTTACAGAAGGCCCATTTTTTGAGCAATCTCAATATTTACTTTTAACACATTCACACGGTCCTGACCAAAAATACCCAAGAACTTACCTTCCGTATTGTCTGCAATTATTTGCCGCAGCTCATCCTCAGGAATACCGCTCGCTTTTGAAACAGACGGAACCTGTATCTCAGCCGAGGCTGGTGAGATATCCGGGTCAAGACCTGAGCCCGACGCTGTCATCAGGTCTGCCGGAATATCCTCGCGCCGGACACCTGGATTGGCCGCCAAAAATTCATTGATGCTTTCTTCCACCCGGGCCTGCAGCTCAGGATTGCTGTTTCCATAGTTTGAACCGCCGGAGGCGACGCCTGTATAGTTCGCCTCGCCTGTCTCCGGATCCACCTGCAGGTCTTCCTCGGTGTAAGTATTGTAATTATAGGCAGAGACACGTCCCTTCAGGAAATACGGCTCTGTAAACTGCTGACCCACATGTTCTGCTCCCACTTCCCTGCCATTCACACTGATAATACTGCCATTCGCCTGATGATTAAAGGCAAGCTGTCCAATCCCCGTCAGCGCGAGTGGGTAAAGCAAGCCGCATATCAGCAGCAAAACAACGGTCACCAATAAAGCCGGCTTTAAATTTGTCGTGATGATTTCTTTCATTTAAACCAATCCTTTCTTATATTCCGAGCCCGATCGCCATAACCAATGGCGCGATGATCAGGTCTATGAGTTTTATTCCTATAAAGGGGACCACCACACCGCCAAGACCATAAATCAAAATATTGCGCAGCAGCATTGACTCTGATTTCATGGGCTTATACTTGACACCGCGCATTGCCAGCGGAATTAACAGCGGAATAATCACCGCATTAAAAATTAACGCGGCTAAAATAGCGCTGTAGGGCGTCGACAAACGCATGATGTTGAGAATCTGCATCTGAGGGATTGCCAAGGTGAACATTGCGGGAATGATCGCAAAGTATTTAGCGATGTCATTGGCAATGCTAAAGGTTGTTAAGGCGCCGCGTGTAATTAACAGCTGCTTTCCTATCTCAACAACTTCAAGAATCTTGGTTGGATTTGAATCAAGATCCACCATATTGGCAGCTTCTTTTGCAGCCGTTGTCCCACTGTTCATGGCCAGGCCGACATCTGCCTGCGCCAGCGCCGGGGCATCATTTGTCCCGTCGCCGGTCATCGCGACCAGCTTTCCTTCAGCCTGTTCTTTTTTGATAGCGTCAATCTTATCTTCTGGCTTACATTCTGCGATAAAGCTGTCAACACCTGCTTCCTTCGCGATGGTGGCCGCTGTCAAGGGATTATCTCCAGTGCACATAACGGTCTTAATCCCCATCTGGCGGAGACGGGCAAAGCGTTCTACCAGTCCGGGCTTAACCGTATCCTTCAGGTAAATAACCCCGTAAATACGCTCATCCACACATACCACCAGGGGTGTGCCGCCCAGACCCGCAACATGATTTACGGTTTCTTCAAGGTCTCCTGGAATGACACCGCCCATTTTTTTGACGCGTTCTATAATGGCGTCTGAAGCTCCTTTGCGAATTGTTGTACCATCCGGCAGATCTATACCACTCATCCGGGTTTGAGCAGAGAATTCAATGAACGCTGCATTTTTAGCTTCCTCTGTTACTCCCTTTGTATTAAGCTCTTTGCCCAATTCAACGGTTGATTTGCCTTCCGGTGTCTCATCATTGATCGAGCACATGACAGCGTAATCCGTCAAATCACTTTTGCTTTCTGTCCCAACAGGGATAAAATCTGCCGCTAAGCGGTTACCATAGGTAATTGTCCCTGTTTTATCCAAGATCATTGTATTGACATCTCCGCAGGCTTCAACGGCCTTACCGGACATTGCAATGACATTAAACCGGGTAACACGGTCCATTCCGGCAATGCCAATCGCGGAAAGCAGTGCACCAATGGTCGTTGGTATCAGGCAAACCGCCAGGGCAATCATGGTCGAAATCGGAATCTGAACCCCTGAATAGCCCGCAAGCGGATATAACGTGACAATGACTAATAAAAAGATAATGGTTAACCCAACTAAAAGTGTTGTCAGGGCAATCTCATTGGGTGTTTTCTGACGCGACGCGCCTTCGACCAGCTTGATCATTTTATCTAAAAAGGATTCGCCCGGGTCTGCTGTGATCCTAATTTTCAACCAGTCACTGACAACGGTTGTGCCTCCGGTGACAGAAGCAAAGTCACCCCCTGCTTCGCGTACGACCGGTGCTGATTCACCGGTAATCGCCGACTCGTCCACTGAAGCGATCCCTTCGATGACCTCGCCATCATTCGGAATCATCTCACCTGCTTTGACAAGTACCACATCGCCCTTCTTAAGCTCATTTGAGCTCAGCGTTTCTTCACTTCCATCTGCTTTTATCACTCTGGCCTGTGTATCTTTTTTAGTTTTCTTTAATGATTCTGCCTGCGCCCGGCCACGTCCTTCAGCCACCGATTCAGCAAAGTTTGCAAAAAGAACCGTAATCAGTAAAATAACTGCAACAATACCATTATAGAGCCTTAAATGACTGATATCCCCAATGTCTCCAAATAAGGTCGGAAAAATGGTCAGTACCAGTGAGATAAAAAATCCAATTTCAACAACAAACATCACTGGATTTTTAATCATATAGGCCGGATTTAGTTTTTTAACCGATCCAATCAAGGCATCTTTGAGTATGTCGCTTGTTATAAATTTCGTTTGTTTTTCTTGTTTACTCATTTATAATCCTTCCTTTATTAGAACCACAATGTAAGATGCTCTGCAATTGGTCCAAGTGCCAGAGCTGGGAAGAATGTCAGCGCGCCGACGACATAGACGATCAAAACCAGTAAAATCATGAACATCGTATTGTTTGTTTTCATCGTGCCTGCGCTTACGCTGACAGACGTTTTATTCATCAGGGAGCTTGCAAAGGCCAGCTGAAGAATGATCGCCAGATAACGGCCAAAGAACATTGCCAGGCCGGCTGTAACATTCCAGAACACAGAGTTATCAGCCAGTCCTTCAAAGCCCGAGCCATTGTTGGCGGCCGAAGAAGCATATTCATAAAGCACCTGAGCTAATCCGTGGAAACCTGGATTGGTGATGCCGTCAAGACCAGCCTGTACCGATACCGCCAGGGCCGAAAAGCCTAAAATCAGCAGCGGATGGATAATAATCACCAGCGCCGCCAGTTTCACTTCCCTGCTTTCAATTTTTTTTGTTAAAAATTCAGGTGTACGGCCAACCATCAGCCCGCAGATAAACACTGTCAGCACGGCATAGGTCAAAATGTTCATCAATCCGACGCCCTCACCGCCAAACACACAGTTTAACATCATGTGAAGCAGCGGAACCATACCGCCCAGAGGGGTCAGGGAATCGTGCATGTTGTTAACTGTACCTGTTGTAAATGAGGTGGTGACTGTTGTGAACAATGCGGACTGGTCAATTCCAAAGCGGACTTCCTTGCCTTCAAAATTGCCCATGCTCTGATTTAAGCCGACTTCAGCCAGTGCCGGGTTGCCCGCATGTTCAGCCGTCATGCATACGCCAAGGCCAATAATGAAAATAATGGCCATCGCTCCAAAAACCATCCATCCCTGCTTTTTGTCCTTGATCATGAGACCAAAGGCAACGACCAGAGCGCCCGGAATGATCATCATTGACAATAATTCACAGATATTTGTTAAAATCGTCGGGTTTTCAATGGGTGTCGATGAGTTCGCACCAAGGAAACCACCACCGTTTGTGCCTAAATGCTTGATAATTTCAAGCGCCGCAACTGGTCCGCGAGCAATATCCTGCAGACCACCTTCCAGTGAAGCAACCGTTGCAGTTCCCAGCAGGGTCTGTGGAACTCCCTGTGAAATAAGGAAAGTCCCCAAAATAATGGATAATGGCAATAAGACGCGGGTGGTAATGCGGATAAGATCCGCGTAAAAATTCCCCATCGCTTTTCGGCCATCCCTACCGCCAGCAAGACCTCTGATAAAGGCCACACAGACCCCATAGCCCGATGCCGCAGAAACAAACATCATATAAATAATGACAAGCATTTGGCTTAAATAGGAGAGGCCAGATTCACCTGAGTAATGCTGAAGGTTTGTATTTGTCATAAAACTAATGATCGTGTTAAATGACAAACTGGCTTCCATCCCCTCAATCCCATTTGGATTGAATACAGGTAAAAACTGAATTCTTAAAATAATGTATCCAATAAAAATCATAAAAGCATTGGTGACGACCAGCGCAACAGCGTACTGTTTCCAGTTCATCTGCCGGTTCATATCGACGCCACACACTTTATAAATGGCATTGTCAACTCTGTCAAAGACCGGATCCGCAAAGGTCTTTTGATTGGTTGCGATGTGATAAATGTAAGTTCCCAATGGAAAAATAATAATCACAAACAATGCTAAAGTTAAAGCAACTTGTAACATTTAATACTCCTTCATCTCTTTTTAGTTTTCCTGCTGCTATCTCAGCAATATTTTATTTTTAAAATTTCTCCGGATTTATGAGTGCATAGGTAAGATAACCAAACATTGCCACAATAATAATTCCAAGTACCAGCATTTTTTATTCCTCCTTTTTGACAGGACTTTTCTTGTCCACCTGCTTACTGCAAAAAACAGTAAAGCCTATCATTGAAGCGATACAGACAATTAATGTCCCTACCATCATTACATCCATCATTTTTTTATTCCTCCTGTTGCATATTTGATACTGCGAGTTTATTCTATCTGTTTTGATATAAATAAAGTGTATAGAATTAAAAAAAGACATTAAGAAAAAATAAATATGTCTGCTGAGACCGGTTAATTTTTTGACTTCGTTAAAACAACCTGAATTTCATGCAATAAAAAAAGCCCTCTAAAAGCTTATGTATGAAGCTTTTAGAGGGCTTTGATGCTTACTCCCACTCAATCGTTGATGGGGGCTTGCTTGTAATATCGTACACGATTCGGTTAACGTGAGGAACTTCATTGACGATGCGGGTGGAGATGGACTCCAGCACATCAAAGGGGATTCTCGCCCAGTCGGAGGTCATGCCGTCAACGGAGGTAACGGCTCTCAGGCCAACGGTATAATCATAGGTGCGTTCATCGCCCATGACGCCGACACTGCGGTTTCCGGGGAGAACGGCAAAGTACTGCCAGATTTCTTCATCCAGACCAGCCTTTGCGATTTCATCGCGGAATACAAAATCAGCTTCACGCAGCAGATCCAGCTTTTCCTTGGTGACTTCACCCATAACGCGGATAGCCAGGCCTGGGCCTGGGAATGGCTGCCGCCATACGAGGTCATGGTCGAGACCGAGCTCTTCGCCAAGCTCGCGGACTTCATCCTTAAAAAGGTTACGGAGAGGTTCGATGAGCTCAAAATCCACATCCTCCGGCAAACCGCCGACGTTGTGATGGCTTTTGATCACTGCGGCATTTTTGGTGCCGCTTTCAATAACGTCTGGATAAATGGTTCCCTGGAGCAGATAGTCGATATTTTTTAGTTTGCTGGATTCTTCCTCAAAAACACGGATAAACTCTTCGCCGATGATCTTGCGCTTGCGCTCAGGATCGTCTGCACCGGCCAGCTTCCCGAGGAAACGGTCCTCACAGTTTACACGGATAAAGTTCATTTTAAAACGGTTTTTGAAAATCTCTTCTACCTGATCACCTTCATCTTTACGCAGCAGGCCGTGATCAACAAAAATACAGGTCAGCTGGTCGCCGATGGCACGGTGCACAAGCGTGGAGGCTACAGAGGAATCCACACCACCGCTCAGGGCACAGAGCACCTTCTTATCGCCAACCCGTTCGCGGATGGCTTTTGTCTGTTCTTCGATAAAGTTTTCCATGGTCCACAGGCCCTGACAGCCGCAGACATCATAGATAAAGTTACGCAGCAGCTCTTTTCCGTATTGGCTGTGCTCCACTTCGGGATGAAACTGTACGGCGTACATTTTCGCTCCGGCGTTTTCCATGGCGGCCACCGGACAGGTTTCCGTTGTAGCTGTAATTTCAAAACCGTCGGGCACCTGGGCAATATAGTTTGTATGACTCATCCAGACAATGGAGTTGTCCAGGACATCCTTAAACAGCAGGCTGTCCGATTTCCCGATTTTCACAGCCTTTTTGCCATACTCGCGAATCTCTGCCGAGTCGGTAGTTCCCCTCAGCTGCTGGGCCATAAGCTGCGCGCCATAGCAGATTCCCAATACTGGAATTCCCAGCGTATAGATATCAGGGTTACACCTTGGAGCGCCTTCTTCATGGACGCTGGAAGGTCCCCCTGTAAAGATGATCCCCTTTGGATTGATTTCCTTAATTCTCTCAATGGATACATCGTAGGGTACCACTTCAGAATAAACTCTGGCTTCACGCACCCGTCGGGCGATGAGCTGATTATACTGGGCACCAAAATCGATGATCAGAATTGTTTCTCTTTCTGCCATTTTTCCTCCTTGATGAGTTAATGTATATAGTTTATCCGTTAATCGCGCTTTGTCAAGCCCTTTTCAGCCTGTATTTTCTGGTAATCGTCAATCAATTGTAATAATTTCTGCGCCGAAGGGCATCAGCGCCAGCTTCATAAATTTAAAATGCTGAAGTCCGAAGGGAATTCCCACAATGGTGACGCAGTAGAGAAGGCCAAAGGCCAGTGACGCCAGCGCCAGCTCCCAGCCAAAAAAGATGATCCAGAGGACATTTACCAGAAAAGAGCCGGTGCCCATTCCGCTGAAATCAATGTCCCGCCCAAAGGGCCAGAGCACAAAGCTGGCGAATTTAAAGGCCTGTAATCCTACTGGTATCCCAATGATGGTCACACAGCAGATGATGCCGGAAATCACCCAGCCAAGGGCGCAGAACAGTCCGCCAAACAGAAACCAGATAATGTTTCCCAGTGTTCTCATAGGCTTTCTATGCTTCCTTCTTTGGCAGATGAATGGACATGCCAAAGGTATCCATCGCAGCCTCAAACAAGGCTTCGGAGATGGTGGGATGCGGGTAGATAATCCGGCACATATCCTCAATGGTTCCTTCTAAAGCCATTATGGTTTCGGCCTGGGTAATGAGCTCGGTGGCGCCTGGACCGGCAACATGTATCCCCAGAATCTCACCGTATTTATCCTCGGTGATAACCTTGACAAAGCCCTGGCTTTCATCACGGATCAGCGCTCGTCCGCTGGCACTCATGGGAAAGCTTCCTACGCGGACGTTTGGATAGGCTTCTCGCGCGGCCTCCTCCCGCATACCGACCGAGGCCACCTCGGGAAGGGTATAAACACAGGAGGGAATCAGGCTGTAGTTCATTCTGGTGGGTTTACCGCCAAACATGTTCTCAACGGCACGCATGGCCATGGCGGATGCGCCATGTGCCAAGTGGGATTTGGCGGTCACGTCTCCGATGGCATAGACATCGGGCACAGAGGTTTCCAGATAATCATTGACATCCACCCATCCCCGGTCAAGCTCAAGATTCAGGCTGTCCAGTCCTTTCAGGTTCGCGCAGCGGCCTGTGGCCATGAGCACATCGGCGCAGCAAAAACTTTTTGGCTGTTCCTCGTTGCGCATTTCAACCTCCAGATGGAAGTTTGACGCGGAATCCTTATAAATATCCCGTACAAAAGCGTTGTAATGAATGGTGACGCCGTTTTTAACCAGGCTTTCCTCAACACAGGCGGTCCCTTCCTTGTCAAATCCGTTGATCAGGCTGCTGCCGTTTTGCAGCATGGTCACCTTAGTGCCAAAGATACTGAAAATGGTGGCAAACTCACAGCCTACCACACCACCGCCCACGATGATGAGCTCCTTGGGCAGGTAAGGAAGGTTCAGGGCTTCGCGGTTGGTCAACAGCCCCGGAATATCCTTAAACAAATCGGGAACGGCCGGATTGGAGCCGGTGGCGATGATCAGCTTTTCCCAGCCAATGACCTCCTCGCCGCCCTCCATGTCTGTTATTTTAGCGGAATAATCCGGAAAGACTTCTCCGGTTCCCTGATAGACGTCCACGCCATTGCTTTTCAGCAGCATTTTGATGCCGTTACCCAGCCGGCGGACCTTTTCATCCTTATTTTTTATCATCTGAGCCATGTTGACACTTGGCTGTGACATGACAACGCCGCGCCTTGCCGCGCCGTCACAGGCCTTGATTATCTTTGCGTTCTGAAGCATGAATTTGGTGGGAATACAGCCGACATTCAGGCAGGTGCCGCCAAGGCGGTCTTCCTCGATTACCGCGGCCTTCTTTCCAAGCTGGGCGGCGCGGACCGCTGCGGTGTAACCGCCAAATCCGCCTCCAAGTACCACCAGGTCATAATGTTTAAAATCTTTACTCTCACTCATTTTCTCTGACTCTTTCTATATGAATTCAGAATAGCAGCAGGGCTGGATTTTCCATGTAGCTCTTGACCGTCTGGAGGAACTTGGCTCCTGCCATTCCATCTGCCACACGGTGGTCCAGATTCAGGCTGATTTTCATCACCGATCTCGGGGCCGGCTCTCCTTTATAGATACGGACTCTGTCCACCACCTCGCCAACGCTCAAAATCGCGCTGTTGGGCTGGTTGATGATGGCCGTAAACTCAAGGATACCGTACATTCCCAGGTTGGTTACTGTGAAGGTGCTGTCTTTAAAATGATCGCCTGTCAGCTTTTTGGCTTTGACCAGCTTGAGCAGCTCGCTGCGTTTTTCGACCATCTCGGAAAAGCTTGCACTGTGGGCGTCACGAATAACAGGGACGATCAGGCCGTCATCCATTCCCACGGCCATGCCCAGATTGACAAAATCGTGGAATATAACGCCATCCTCACACAGGCTGCTGTTGATATAGGGATGCTCCGTTAAAGCCCTTGAAACGGAAACCAGCAGGAAATCAGTGTAGGTGCACCGGTAGCCGGTTTCCTTTTCGACCTTTTTGCTGATCTTTTTACGCAGCTCTTTAACCTCAGTCATATCCACCTCGGTCGTCAGGGTGATCACCACGTTTTCAAGATTGCTCTTAACCATACGGTCCGCAATGATTCTCCTTTTGGCAGGCATGGCTTCAAGCCGCCCGTTAACCGGAGGATTTTCTTCTTCCGCTTCTGTTCTTTCTGCTATCTCAATGGTGGGCTCGGGCAGTGTCATAACAATGACTTCCTCATCTGCCTCATGATCCGGCACGGCCTTTTCCTCAGGCACTTCGGGCTGGAGCGCTGCCGGTTCTGCTTCTGCCGCCTCATCCTGGGGAGCTTCTGCCTGAACCGGAACCTCCTCGATCACGCTTTCAAGACGGCTTGAGCCTTCGGCCATGGCTTTCAGAACATCCTCTTTCATGATACGTCCGTCAGGTCCGCTGCCTTCGGAAATGCTGTGTATATCAATGTTCTCGACCGCGGCCATTTTTTCTGCCAGCGGTGAGGCGCTGAACACCTGGGTGGCCGCTGGTTTCTCTGCCGGTTTCTCTATATTGGCGGCCGGCTCCTGCACCGCTGCCGCTTCCAGAACATCTCCCTCATGGGTTTTACCGCCAAGCTCGGCTTCAAGGCTGCCCATTCCAGCCACCAGATCCTCAAGGGTCATATCAAGAGCTCCGGCCATCCCTGGATTGGGTTCTGAGACTGGGGCTTCTTCAGGTTCTTCGGCCACGATTTCTTTGGGCTCATCGTCCTGCTGAGGCACTTCGTCCAAAACCGCCTCCAATTCCGTTTTTTCTTCCCTGGGTTCTGCAAAGACCTTCTGCTGAGGTACCTCTGTCTTCTCAACTTTTTTGGAGACATCCAGTAAAGCCTCGATGTCCTCTACCTGGATACGGCCCTTAGGGCCGCTGCCGCTCACATTGGACAGGTCGATTTTATGCTCGGCCGCCAGGCGTCTGGCAGACGGGGTAGCGCGGATGGTTTTGCCCACGCTCGAAAAGCCCTCGCGGGTAGAACTACGCATGGCCTTCAGGGCCGCACGATCCTCATCGGTGAGGTGTCCCGGGCTCTGCATCGTGTTAAGCGGGGAGACCGCTTGATGCTCCGGCACCTGCTCTTCAGCCTCGCCGATACAGCCAATGACTGTAAACACGGGCAGCTCTACCCCTGTTTCATAGTAGCGCTTTAAAAGAACCCCGCTGTCCTCTGCCTCTACTTCAATGTTAACCTTATCGGTCATAAGCTCAAACAGTGGTTCCCCCTTTTTAACAGTGTCTCCCTCGTTTTTATACCATGTCATAATGGTTCCGGACTGCATGTCCATTCCTAGCTTTGGTAAAATAATATCTGCTGCCATATTTGTAATCCCTTTCTATTTACTCGTCGCATCCGACTACCTGATAAACGGCATCCATAAGGTCCTCCGTCTGGGGGACCACAGCGGCTTCCAGATTACGGTTATACGGAATGGGCACATCCAGTCCGCCGAGGCGGATAATCGGCGCGTCCATATAGTCAAAGCAGTCGCTTTCTGCAATGCGGGCGGCGATCTCACCACCGACGCCGCCGGTTTTGGCTGCCTCATGCGCAATGATCAGACGGCCGGTTTTCCTGACCGATTCCATAATTGGACCCATGTCCATGGGATAAAGCGTCATCGGATTGACCACCTCCACCTCTATGCCTTCCTCTGCCAGCTTTTCAGCCGTTTCCATGGCCTTCACGAGCAGTGTGCCCCAGGCCACGATGGTGGCGTCTGTTCCCTGGCGCTCCACAAAGGTCTCGCCGATGGGAACCAGGTAACTGTCATCGACAGGCACCATCCCCTTCATTTTGTATAAAAGCTTATGCTCGATAAAACAGACCGGGTTATTGTCACGGATCGCTGCCTTCAAGAGCCCCTTCGCCTGGGCCGGTGTGGACGGCGTAACCACCTTCAGGCCTGGTACGTGGCACATCCACGCTTCCAATGTCTGGCAGTGCTGGGCGGCCGCCCCTGTGCCGGAGCCTGAGGGCAGGCGCACCACCATGGGCACTTGAGCCTCGCCGCCGAACATATAGCGCAGCTTGGCCGCCTGATTGACCAAGGAATCCATTCCAAATGAGATAAAATCCATAAACATCATTTCACAGACAGGACGGAGCCCTGTCACGGCCGCTCCTGCGGCAGCTCCCACAATAACCGATTCGGATATGGGGGTGTCCAGAACACGGTCCTCACCAAACTCGTCAATCATTCCAACAGAGACACCAAAGCCGCCGCCGTAAACACCAATATCTTCTCCCATAAAAATCACGTCGTGATCGCGCCGCATCTCCTCTGACATGGCCAGGCGGATTGCTTCACGATAAGTCATTTCCTGCATTTCCATAACAAAGCACCTCCTAAGCGTATACGTCTTCCAGAACTGCGGTAACGGGCGGTTCAGGACTGTTTTTAGCGAATTCTACGGCGTCCTCGATACTCTGGTACGCCGCCTCCTTAATCTGGACCATCTGATTCGGGAGCATGATCTTATCTTTTTCCAGGTACCGCTCGAAGCGGGTAATGGGATCCTTCTGCCGCCATGCCTCTACTTCCTCCTTGGTCCGGTAAACCTGAGCGTCACTCTTAGAATGCCCATTATAGCGGTATGTCTTGCTCTCGATGAGCACTGGGCCTTTGCCCGAGTGGGCATACTGGCGGGCCTTGCGCACAATCTTATAAACCTCGATAATGTCATTGCCGTCAATGGTAAGCCCTGGAATACCATAGGCCGCCGCGCGGTCCGAGATGTTTTCGATATTCATATGCTTCTCAATTGGGGTGGACATACCGTACAGGTTGTTTTCAACATAAAAAATAACCGGCAGCTTCCAGACCGAGGCCAGGTTCAGAGATTCATGAAAGTTCCCCTCATTGGTCGATCCGTCGCCTGCAAAGCAGAGCACAACCTTGCCGGTTTTTTTGTATTTCTGGGTCAGAGCAGCGCCGCAGGACAGCGGATAACCGCCGCCAACCACACCATTGGCTCCAATATTTCCGGATTTTAAATCCGCAATATGCATGGAACCGCCTTTGCCCTTGCAATAGCCGGTTTCCCGGCCTAAAAATTCAGCCATCATCCGCTTGACATCAAGGCCAAAGCCGATCGCCTGTGAATGGCCCCGGTGGGTCAGAGAGACGAGGTCTCCCTCCTCCAGTGCCAGACAGGCCCCTACCGCAGAGCCTTCCTGTCCCATGGACAGATGGGTGGTGCCGTGGACCTGCCCTCTTGAAAACAGCCAGGCAACCTTTTCCTCAAAAAAGCGGGCCTGGTTCATTCTATAATACATTTTTGTTAATAATTCTTTATCAAATTCCATCATCGATAATCCTCCAAATCTTCGTATCTTTGATGTTCTAGGGCCGGATAAATGTCCTATTTACCCATTATTTATTATTCATTATATATTATTATAGCTTTTTTTGGCTTAAAAGGAAAGTATTAATTCCCTTCTGAAAAAAGAATGAAGTCTGAACACCTTTCTGAATTCTTCAAATGTTTTTCAAGACTGTAAAAGTCAGTTGTTGCAGGGCTTTTTAAGTGCTATACTGGTTTTATGATTACATTTAAAAAGAGAGGTTTATTATGAAATCAAGCACCCCGTCTTCCCTGTCAAAAGGCCGCCTGTCAAGGCTTCTCTGCTGCGCTCTCGCCGCACTGTCCCTGTTGATCTGGCCCTTTGGCGTCTTGGCGGAGGAATCCGGCACTTCGGCTGCACCCTCCGCAGCCCTGAACATCGAAACCCCCTCAGAGACAGAAACCACCATTGCTCCTGGCAGAAGCTTCTACGTTCTCGGCAGCATCGAGAACGGCAGCAGCATACCGGATAACGCTGTTCTGACTGTTTCGCTGGCAGATGAAGAGGGCAGACCCGTCCGAAACGTCACTGCTTCAGTCAAGGGCAACACAAGTCTCTATCTTCCCAGCAGTCTGAATTACTACAGCCCGGTTACCGAAGAGGAGATCAAAAACTCCGGCATGCCTGAGCTGATCAGCAAAGACCCTGTTAATGGAAGCGACTTTAATAACGCCTCCATCAAGTGCTACTATAACGATGATGCGTTCTATGCCATGATCGCAGGCGGCAATGACATTGACCAGATGAACTGGCGGGACGAAAATGGCGTCCCCTATCCAGAGCTTTCTGAAGGGGATTACACCATTACGGCTACACTGGAGGCTCCTGATTCCACAGTGCTTGCTCAGGCTCAGAAGGCCATTACCGTCGGCGTCTCTGAAAACAAGATACTGGCACGTTTTTCTCCCGATGAACATCTGAGCTTTGTAAAAGCCTGGGCAGACGATAACGGCTACCGTATTTACAGCGACCCCTTCCCTGGCTACTGGTCACAAAGTGTTTTCTGTGAGATTCTGCCGGAATGGCGCGCCGCTGACGCACTCGAGTACGCTGCTGGCAAGGTTCACTGTGTTTTGTACAATCTGAAAAAAACAAGCTCCAGCTATAGCGTTGAGCTCGGCGCTCTCCAGGCCCAGGGCGTTATTGATAACCCAGAGCGCATGGCCTATTACTACTACAATATCGGAGAGCCCTCTCTCACCGTTGAAGGCAGTACTGTCAGCGCAGAGCTGGAAGCGCTGTCTGCCGGACAGAAGGTCGCCTTTACCCGCGCCGAAATAATCACAGGTACTACGGATGAAAACACTTACGATACCGCTGATACGGTCACTGGAACAGACCTCAACACCAAAGACGGCATTACCTGCGGATCTGCCGGAGAAACCCTTGCCCTCTACGGCGTCACTGCCCCCATTCAGCTGGATGCTGAGGATATCATTGACAATGGCGACAATTCCTATACCCTGAACAACAAAATTACCAGACTTCATTATGACATCACCGGCGACGGAGTCGATCTGGATGTCGACAAAGCCGTCGACACATTGACGCGTAAGTCAGGCACTTCTGAGCTTGAGTTCAAGCATGATATTCCCATTGACGAGAGCATGGCTGGCAAAACGCTCGGTATTCGTGTTACGGCCTATGACCGTCACGATAATGCTGTCTATAGCGTAGCACTCGCCGTACCGGACGTGTCACCGGCGGTCGAACCAGAGACGCCGCAGCCGGTAACACCAGCCAGCCCGGTCAACCCGAAAACCAGTGCGGATAACACCACCTCCCCGGCGCTGCCCTTTACCCTGCTGGCAGCAGTCCTCACGGGTACTGCCGCCATTTCCCGCAGGCAGGCCTGCTAAACTAAAGCCGGCTTTCAGCCGTCCAGGGTATAATGGAGCCGCTTTAATAAAGGAGGTCTTTTATGTGTGGACGCTACACCTTATTCTCACGAAAAAATGATCCGGAGGCCCAGAGGCTCAGGCAGCTTTTACTGAAGGGCGGGACTCCAGTGCCAGAGGGTGACATCGCTCCCTCGGAGTACGCGCCTGTTTATATCGCCGGAACCAAAAACGGCCGGGTTCCCGCGATAATGAAATGGGGCTATCCCAACCCATACCGAAAATCTCTGATCATCAACGCCCGTTCCGAAACCCTGCTCGAAAAGGAGACCTTCCGCGAAGATTTCCTGAACCGGCGCTGCCTGATTCCCGCCGGGGGCTTTTACGAGTGGACGCCCGAGAAAAAGCTTTTTATTTTTGAGGGCGGTGCTCCTTCGCTCATTTATCTGGCAGGCATCTACCGGCAGGCCGGGGACATCCGGGAATTTGTGATCCTGACCCGTGAGCCTGTCAGTCTGGTGGCTGAAATCCACAACCGCATGCCGGTTGTGATCCCGAAAGACCAGGCTGAGGCCTGGCTTTATGATCCTAACGCTGCCCTTGAGCTTATCCGCACCGCGCCGCCAGAGCTTGTCCGGCACTGCGTAAAATAGCCAAGGCACTTTCAGAAAGCCAGGACTTTTCATATAGCTTTTGCATTTCATACACTGCTTAATAGTTTCCTTTTTTGGTTTAAGGGTATATAACCTTTAAACAAAATGATAAGGAGCTGATCAAATTGGCCAAAAAAGTTACAATTATAGGTGCCGGGACGGCTGGACTCGCGGCAGGCATCCGCCTCCTGAAAAACGGCTATGAGGTTGATATCTGCGAACGCCTGCCGCAGGCTGGCGGAAAAATGAACCAGATAAAAGACCAGGGCTTTACTTTTGACGTGGGACCGACCATTGTCATGATGCCCGATATTTACAGAGAAATTTTTGAATACGCCGGAAGAAACCCAGAGGATTATATTCCAATGAAACGGCTGGACCCAATGTATGTTCTCACCTTTCCAGACGGCGAACAGCAGCGGGTATCCTCAGAGCTGACCGAGCTGACCGGTATGCTGGAGGCCATCAGCCCTGAGGATACCCTTGGCTATTTTAGCTATCTGGCCGACGTCTACAAGCGCTACCTGGTGGCCAAGGATGAGTTTATTGATAAATCCTTCCGTGACCGCGGTGATTTTTATAATCTCAAATCGCTGGCCAACGCTATGAAGCTCAAAACCTTTGACGATGCTTATACCTCTATTTCCAAGTTTGTAAAAAATGAAAACCTGCGGAAAGCGCTGGCCTTCCAAACCCTGTACATTGGCATTTCTCCCTATCAGGGGCCTTCGATCTACACCATTATTCCCATGATTGAGCTGCTCTACGGCGTCTGGTACATGCCTGGCGGCATGTACACCATGACAGAAGGTTTGGTACGCCTTTTTAAAGAGCTGGGGGGTACCCTGCGTCTGGACACACCGGTCGACTGCATCGACATTGAGAATGGCCGGGCTGTGGGCGTTCACATCGGTGATACGGTGGAATCTCCCGACTACATTATCTGCAGCGCGGATTTTCCCTATGCCATGAAATCCCTTGTTCATAACAGCGAGGCGAAGGGTAAGTACACGGATGATAAAATTGACGACCTAGAATACTCCTGCTCCTGCTTCCTGCTATACCTGGGGCTGGATAAAAAGCTGCCAAACCTGTCCGTGCATAATATCCGTTTCGGCGGCGATTTTGACCAGAATGTCCGGGAAATTTTTGAAACCTATACCCTGCCGGAGGATCCCTCCATTTACCTGTATGTGCCCTCCAAAATCGATTCTACCATGGCTCCGGAGGGCTGTGAGGCCCTTTACGTGCTGGTACCTGTATCCGAGCTGTCCAAGGGCGATATTCTCTGGGACAACCGGACCATTGAGGCCTACCGCGGGAAGGTTCTGGACAAGCTGTCTGCCATTCCGGGACTCGAGGATATCCGAAGCCACATCGTTTTTGAGAAAAGCCTGACCCCGCTGGATTTCAAGGATACCTTCCACGCCTATAACGGCGCGACCTTTGGGCTGAAGCCAACATTGTTCCAGAGCAATTACTTCCGTCCGCACAACAAGGCTGACCACTGCGAAGGACTATATTTCTGCGGCAGCAGTGTGCACCCCGGCGCCGGTGTTCCCATTGTGCTGACCTCGGCCAAGCTGGCGGTGGACGAGCTTTTAAAGGATGACGAACTGCTATGAACGCCCTACTCGAACAGGATTACGCCTTCTGCGAGGACGTGATCAGAGAAAACTCCAAAAGCTTTTACCGGGCTTTCTCGGCACTTCCCCGGCAAAAGGCTCTGTCCATCTTTGCCGTCTATGCCTTTTGCCGCAGGGCCGACGACCTGGCCGACGTCCAGCGGGACAGCCGGGGGCTGGAGGCTTTCCAGGAAACCTTCCAGTCCTTCAAGGCTGGCGCCACTCCGGACGAGCCCATGTGGCGTGCTCTGCGCCATACGGTGGACCACTACAATATGAGCTATGGCCCCTTTGATGACATGCTCACTGGCCAGCGTATGGATCTAAGCTTTGAGCAGCCCGCCACCCAGTCAGCACTCGAGGACTACTGTTACTATGTGGCCGGCAGTGTGGGGCTCATGATCCTGCCCGTGCTTTCAAGGCACCACCGCCTTTTGGAACAAAATGCCGTGGATTTAGGCAAGGCCATGCAGCTCACCAATATCCTTCGGGACGTGGGCGAGGACCTGGAAAACAACCGGATCTATATTCCCCGGGAAATCCAGAAGCTTTATGGCTATTCCGATAAGGAACTTCGGGAGCGGGCAGTCAGCCATACCTTTAAGCAGCTCTGGGAATACGAGGCCCGCCGTTCCGAGTTTCTCTATAAAAAGGCGCTGATGGGGCTTCCCCTGTTTGACGCTGACAGCCGTCTGCCCGTGCTGCTGGCGGCTGTTCTCTACCGTCAGATACTGGCCACTGTCCGTGACAACCGCTATGACTGCTTTAACAAGCGGGCTGTCGTGCCAAAGGCCCGCCAGCTTTTACTCTACCGCCAAAGCAGTGAGGCGGTCCGGAATCTGGGAGGTACCCCTCTATGATGAGTACAAACTTTCTCGGGATCATCCTGTCCTTTATCTATGTTTTTATAATACTGGGGCTGTCCACTCTGCTGCAAAAGCGCGGACTGTCCACCGAAGGCTCCCGCAAGCTCGTGCATATCGGGGTTTCAAACTGGTGGCTCATTGCCATGGCCTGCTTTGATAACGTAGTATGGGCTTCGGTGGTACCGGCAGTCTTTATTGTGCTCAACGCCATATCCTACCGAAAGGATCTGTTCAGTGCCATGGAACGGCACGAGGGCCGGGGCGATCTGGGGACGGTCTATTACCCCATCTCTCTGCTGATTCTGACGATCCTATGCTTTGGCGGCTACAGCCTGCCCTACGCCGGGGCCCTGGGCGTTTTTGTCATGGGCTATGGGGACGGTCTGGCCGCAGTCATTGGAAAGCGGTTTGGCAAAAGAAAATATTATATTTTCGGCAATACCAAAAGCTATGTGGGCAGTCTGACCATGCTGGTGGTTTCCTTTGTGGTCTGCGCTTTAATCCTCTGGGCCACGACGCCGGTCTTTCTGGGAACCGTTCTGCTTCAGGCTCTGATTCTCGCGGTTTTTGCCACAACGGTGGAAGCGGTCTCCCCCTTTGGGCTCGACAATCTGACAGTCCCCCTGCTCACCTTTTTTCTATATCAGCTGTTTTTTTAAGGAGTAACCTATGAAAGCATTACTACTCGGCGCTCTCCTGAGCGCCATCATCGGCTTCGCAGCCTACAAAAAAAATGCCCTGAACAGCAGCGGCTTCGCGGCGGCAGTGGTGCTCGGCACAGTCGTTTACCTATGCGGCGGACTCTTATTCTGGCTGACGATGATCGCCTTTTTTATTTCCTCAAGCCTGCTGACTTTTATCAAGTCCAGCAAAAAAGAAACGGCCCAGCGGCTCAATGAAAAGGGCGGCCGACGCGACGCTGTCCAGGTCTTTGCCAACGGCGCCCCGGCCATGGCTGCGGCCATTCTGTTCTGGTTTTACCAGAACCCTGTTTTTCTCATCATCTTCGCCGCTTCCTTTGCCTCCTCCAACGCGGACACCTGGGCCTCAGAAATCGGCGTTTTAAACCGGAAGCCGCCGGTCTCTATCATTGGCTTTAAGCCCATGGAGCCTGGCACCTCGGGTGCGGTGAGCCCTCTGGGCATGGCCGCCGCCTTCGCCGGCGCGTTGTTCATCGCGTTGGTCTTCTGCCTGTCTGGCGGGCTGGTCTGGGGGCTGCCGGTCCTCCGCTTTTCATGGGTGCTCATCATCACCGTCAGCGGTTTTCTGGGCTGTCTGACCGACAGTCTCCTGGGGGCCGTGGTTCAGGCGCAGTACCGCTGTGTGAGCTGTGGACGCCTGACGGAAAAGACCGTGCACCACGGCGAAAATGCCGTGCTGGTCAAGGGCTTTAAGGTTATGAACAATGATATGGTCAATTTCCTGAGCAGTCTGGCCGCCGGCCTGCTCGGCAGTATTTTCTTCAGTTTTCTCTGAGCAACAAAGCGTAAAAAAGAACCATTTCCCAGCTGGAAAATGGTTCTTTTTAATGCTCTCCTGAAAACAGATCAATCAGCGATTCGGCGATGATCAGATCCTCAGGGGTTGTGATCTTTATATTATTGTAATGTCCCCGGACGATTTTGACCGGCACGCACATGCGCTCGACCAGAAAGGCGTCGTCGGTTCCCTCCACCTCTTCCTGAATCGCCTTTTCGTGGGCGTCCAGAAGCAGATCGTAGGTAAAGGTCTGGGGAGTCTGGATTTCAAACAAAAAATCCCGGTTCGGGGTATACTCCACAAAGCCGTCCTTCTCGACCACTTTGATGGTATTTTTGGCCGGCACAGCCACAATGGTGGCTTTGTGCTGGATGGTTTCATAGATGCTCTGGACGATAATGTCCTCCCTGATCAGGGGTCTTGCGCCATCGTGGACCAGTACAATATCTGTCTGAGGGCTGACCCTTTTCAGTCCCTCATAAACAGACTTTTGACGGGTCGCGCCGCCCTCCACCAGCTTTATTTTAGAATAACTGTGCGGATTTAAAACCTGCTGACGGCAGATTTTAAACTCGTTTTTATTGATGACCAGAATGATTTCATCAATGAGGGAGCAGCGCTCAAAAACATCCAGCGTATAGGACAAAATGGGCTTTCCCCTCAGGGTGAGGTACTGCTTGTTGATGGGCGCGTTCATGCGCGTTCCCTGCCCGGCAGCGGGGATAATGACACTGGTTTTTATCTTTTCCATGCTTTCACCATCCCAATTTTTTCAGGCCGTTAATGATTGCTTCGTCCTCTGTCTCAATGGTGACGAGACGCTCCTCCGGTTTCCCGGTCTGGTCCAGGGTAAGTATAACTTTTGAGGCGAAGGGATAATCACCGGCCACCTGAGGCCATTCAATGATCAGGCTGCACCCCTCGTCCAGGTAATCCTCAAAGCCCATCTCATAGAGCTCCTCCGGGTCGCCGAGACGGTACAGATCAAAATGATAGACCCTTTTGTCTCCGTCCTCATAGGCATTGACAAGGGTGTAGGTCGGGCTGCTGACATCATCACAGATGCCCATTCCCTCGACAATCCCCTTGGTGACAGCCGTTTTTCCGGCCCCCATTCCCCCTGCCAGCAGGATGGTATGCGGGCCGTCTAACAGACTGCCGAAATCTGCTCCCAGCTGCCTGGTGGCTTCGGGAGATTCCGTTTTTATTGTGATTTTCATGAACATTCCTAACTATCCGATTTTTTCTGATCGTCTTCGTCGTCGACAATCTCGTACTCAACCTCAACTACGTTGTCATCCTGGGCGGCGCTGCTGCCCTTATCCTTGATCACCGCGGATAAAACCACATAGACCAGAATACTGATCACGCCGGAGATAAAATTGAGTACAAACGGCAGTACGGGTAAAATAAACAGCACCCGGAAAATCCAGGGCGAAACGCCCAGATATTCCCCGATCCCCTGGCAGACGCCGGAGATGATTCCGTTTCGCTTGTCTCTGAGCAGACGTTTTTTCTGATTACGCATAAAACTATTATCCTTGTATATAACCGCTCATAAAGCGCTGCAGACGGTCCATGGTTTCTTCAAGCTGTGTGGGCGCCGGCAGAAAGACCACTCTGAAATGGTCGGGCTCTGCCCAGTTAAAGCCTGTGCCCTGCACCAGCAGCACCCGCTCCCGCTTTAGGAAATCCAAAGCGAACTGAACGTCGTCGGTAATGTTAAACCGCTTGATATCAACCTTCGGGAAGCAGTAGAGCGCGCCGTCTGGCTTGACGCAGCTGATGCCCGGGATCTCATTGAGACGCTTGTAGACAATGGTGCGCTGCTCATAAAGCCGACCGCCCGGACGCACCAGATCGTCGATGCTCTGGTAACCGCCAAGAGAGGTCTGGATAGCGTACTGGGCCGGCACATTGGCGCACAGGCGCATGGTTGCCAGCAGGTTTATGCCCTCAATATAATCTCTGGCCATTTCCTTATTGCCGGAAAAGACCATCCAGCCCACTCTGAAACCTGGGACACGGTGGGATTTTGACAGCCCGTTAAGGGTGACCACCAGGGTTTCATCGGTCAGTGTCCCCATGGGCACATGCTCGATTTCATCATAAATAATCTGGTCGTAGATTTCATCTGAGAAAATGATCAGCTCATTTTCAACTGCAATCTTGACAATGCCCTCCAGGATTTCCCGCGGATAGACTGCCCCGGTCGGGTTATTGGGATTGATAACGACGATCCCTTTGGTATTGGGGGTAATCTTTTTTCGGATGTCCTCGAGGTCTGGATACCAGTTGGATTCCTCGTCACAGATGTAATGAACCGCCTTTCCGCCCGCCAGCGTGGCGCAGGCCGTCCAAAGCGGATAGTCCGGAGCCGGGATCAGGATCTCGTCACCGTCATTCACCAGGGCCTGCATACAGAAAGAAACCAGCTCGCTGGAGCCATTTCCGATATACACATCCTCCTCAGTCAGGCCCATGAGGCCCTTGGTCTGATAATACTGCACAATGGCCTTGCGCGCCGGGAAAATCCCCTTGGAGTGACAGTAAGCTTCGGAGCTTCTGAGGTTATAGCGAATGTCACGGATAACCTCGTCCGGAGCGTTCAGATTAAAGGTCGGCGGATTGCCGGTATTGAGCATAATGATGTCAATCCCCTCCGCCGTCATCCTGTCTGCTTCCTCGACGACCGGCCCGCGGATATCGTAACAGACGTTATCCAGCTTTTTGGATTTTTTAAATGTTCTCATTAATCCTCACCTTCATTTTTGTCAAACATCCTCTCGATGATCTGACGGTACCCCTTGCCATGCTTCAGACAGCGGTTAACGCGGCTGATGGTCGCAGAGCTTGCGCCAGTCTGGTTTTCAACGTCGATAAAGGTCTTGCCCTCATATAATAAAAGAGCGATCTGAAAGCGGTTGGCCATATCGTCAACCTCTTTAATGGTACAGATATCCTCTAACAGCTCAAAGCACTCTTCTTCTGATTCGATTGATAAAATGGCCTGGGCCAACATTTTGCGTTTATCATTTGTATCCATGGTTTTACCTCTGTTTTCTTAAATTAAAATCATTATCTTTGATAACACTTAAAATTATCTTATACTCCATTAAAGTGTATGGGATTATTATATCATGCTGAACAGCTAAAGCAAAGAAATATCAAAAATTCACCTATGCCGCTCAACTTTTTACAAAGACGAGCTCGCCATCTGACGAAAGCGTTTCATCCAGCCGGTAACCGTCCTCATCAAAGGCTCTGAGCGTCTCAATATCCGCTGCCCGCCGGCGGATAATCCAGCCGGCCATCAGGCCTCTGGCCTGCTTGGACTGGGTGGAATGGGTCTTGGGTACCCCATTTTTCATAACCTTAAAGGTGCAGGTAACCATCTCCTCCGGGTTTTTTAAATGCTTCTCGACCGCCCTGCCATACTCAGCGGAAGCCAGGTTGACAATGGGCATGTCGCCGTCTGCTGTGAGCTCCCGGTAGAGCCGGTCGCCCCAGAAAGCATACAGGGACTGTTCCTTCAAAATTTTGTTTTTCATCTCAAGCCGATAGGGGTAAATGCTGTCGAGGGGTTTCAGCACTCCATAGAGCGCGTCCAGAATCCGCAGGTGCGTGTTTGCGAACTCCCAGTCCTCCGTCGTGAAGGTTTCAGCCGCCAGAGCTCTATACTGTTGTCCATCGTAGGCCAGCAGCGCCGGTGTGCCGTCCGTATCGAGCCGGAAAGCCGCACAGCGTTCCCGGTTGAGGGCTGTCAGCTGGTCGCTCAGCTGCATCGCTGCCTTAAAATCATCCTCTGTCATGGCTTTAAGAATATGCGCCAGCTCTGCCGTTTTCGCTCCAAACACCGGCAGACTGGTGACCGCGCCTGGCAGCTCAAGGGTTCTGAGATTTTTCGCAGGCGATAAGATCATCTTCATCCGTACACACCCTCTTTCTTTTTTGTATTTCTATATAGTATACACTAAAAAAAGCCCTCTTACGAGAGCTGAGTGATAAATTTTCAAGCTTTATTAAGATACCTCCTCGGCAACACTTTCGCGGCTGGCCAGCCGGTCCAGGCAGAAGCCTGCCATAGCGGCCAGAATCTGCTGGAACAGGGTTCCGATCATGACTGGAAACATGACCTCCGGCGGAAAATACTGCCCTGCAATCACAGCTCCGGCGCTGATGTTGCGCATCCCGCTGTTAAAAGTCATGGAGACCCGTCCGGCGTTGTCCTGCTTAAAGATTCTTGCGGCCAGGAAGCCCCAGATAAAGCCGCTGACTGCCAGCAGGAAAATGACAAGGGTGACCAGCAGCAGAACAGGCGTCATCTGGCTGAAAAAAGGCGCGACCTTGGTGGAATTAATGATAACCACCAGAATAAGCCCTATTTTGCTGAAGGGCGCAAGCTTTGGCGACAGCGTCTCCTTGACACGCCCCTGGGTGGCGTGGTTGAGCGCCATTGCCAGCAGCGCCGGAACGGCAATCATCAGCACCAGGTCCTTCATCATGCCAGCGACAGAGATCTCAACCGCGGAGCCCATGAGCACGTGCAGACTGAAGGGCACCAGAAAAGGCGCGACAAGGGTGTCGATGAGGATAATAGACAGGGTTAAAGCCGAATTTCCGTGGTAAATATTGACCCAGACCAGACTCACAATGCCCGTAGGCACAATGAACTCCAGCACAATTCCAGTGACCAGCAGCGGGTCGTCAAAGACCAGGCTGCCGACCAGAAAGGCTGTGACCGGCACCACAATGTGCAGGATCAGCAAAACCACAATAAGCGGAACCGGGTGCATGGCAATCTTTTTCATATCCCGAAACCCGGAGCCCAGGCTTCCCGCAAAGGTCATAAAGGCAAAAAGCCAGGGCACCAGCGGCGCGAACCGCCCCAGCCACGCCGCAAAGACCACCCCGATGACCAGACAGGACGGTGTAACCAACGGCATCCACTTTTCGATAAAAGCATTAAAACGGCTAAAATACTGCATTTTACTCTCTCTTTTCGATTCTGAATTTACAAATTACTTTAGACCATTATACCACTCCCCTCCTCTCTGTATACAATACTTTTCGATGAGAACGTAAACAGATTTTTATTTCCTTTATAGGAAAACCGCCCTGCCTATGCTATAATAAACACAATCGTAAAAAACAAAGAAGGAGAAAGCCATGAAATTATACAATACCCTTACCCAAAAAAAGGAAGCGTTTGTTCCCATTGAAGAAGGCAGGGTACGGATGTACTCCTGCGGGCCGACCGTTTATAATTATTTTCATATCGGCAATGCCCGCCCCTTCATCGTCTTTGATGTGCTCAGACGTTTTTTAGAATATATTGGCTATGATGTCAAGTTTGTCCAGAACTTTACCGATGTGGACGACAAGATCATCAACCGCAGTATCGAGGAAGGCATCACCGCAGCCGAGGTCGCGGACAAGTACATCGCAGAGTACTTCAGGGACGCCGATGCTCTGGGTATCCGCCGGGCTGACGTACACCCGCGGGTCAGCGACCACATGCCCGAAATCATCGAGATGATTAAAGAACTGGAGGCGCGCGGTCTGGCCTACAATGTAGACGGCAATGTCTACTACCAGGTCGACCATTTCCACGACTATGGAAAACTCTCCAAGCAGTCCATCGACGACCTGAAATCCGGCGCGCGCATCGACGTGAACGACGAAAAGCGCAGTCCTCTGGACTTTGCCCTCTGGAAGAAAAAAAAGGATGGCGAGCCCTACTGGGAAAGCCCCTGGGGCCAGGGCCGCCCAGGCTGGCATATCGAATGCTCCGCCATGTCCCGCAAGCATCTGGGTGAAAGCATCGACATTCACGGCGGCGGCCAGGATCTGATCTTCCCCCACCACGAAAACGAGATTGCACAGTCCGAGGGCTCCTGCGGCTGTAAATTTGCCAATTACTGGGTTCATAACGGTTATATCAACATCAACAATGAAAAGATGTCCAAATCCAAGGGCAATTTCTTTACGGTGCGTGACATCGCCAAGCATTATGACCTGGAAGTTGTCCGCATGTTTATGCTCATGGCCCACTACAGAAGCCCGGTCAACTTTTCCGATGAACTGCTGGGCCAGGCACAGAACGCTCTGGAACGCCTTTACAATGCCAAATATCAGATGGAATATCTGCTCGAAAACAACAGGGCAGAAGCCGCTTCCGAAGAAGAAAAGACCTGGATGGACAGCCTGTCACAGTATAAAAAAGGCTTTATCGACGCCATGAACGATGATCTGAACACCGCCGACGCCATTGCGGCCATCTTTGAGCTGGTCCGGGATACCAACTCTCACCTGAGCGAGGCCTCCTCCAAAGAGGCTGTACGTGCTGCTCTGGACCTCTTTAAAGAACTGACCAGCGTCATCGGACTGGCCGCCAAGGAAAAGGAAAACGACCTGGAAACCGAAGTCGAGGCCCTCATCGCCCAGCGTCAGGAGGCCCGTAAAAATAAGGACTTTGCTCTGGCCGATGAAATCCGCGACGCCCTGCTGGCCAAAGGCATTATCCTTGAGGATACGCGCGAAGGAGTCAAATGGAAGAAAGCGTAAAACAACGTCTGCACAAAAAATACACCATCGCTGAAGCAAGGGCTCTGAATCCACTGACCCTTGCCTACATCGGCGACGGCGTTTATTCCGAATACATCCGCCGGTTCCTGGTATCCGGCGGTATTTCCAACGTCAATCATCTGACAAAGGAATCCATTAAATACGTCAGGGCCGACGGCCAGTCCAAAATGGTGCTGGCCCTCATGGATTCTCTGACAGACGAGGAGCTGGACATTGTAAGGCGCGGCCGCAATACGCGCTCACACGTGCCCAAGCATGCCCGAACCATCGACTACCGTTACGCCACCGGTCTCGAGGCACTGATCGGCTATCTGGAGCTGACCGGCCAGGAGGATCGGCTCGAGGCATTGATGGTGCGCGGCATTGGGCTGCTGTCTGAATAAAAAAAGCCCTGCTTATTGATTAAAGCAGGGCTTTTTTATTTTTTGTCCAGAGCCGCCTTGCGCCAGCTTTCCAGCACCTCACGGGCCTCCTGAACGGCCTCCTGAATGTTTTCCACTGTGGCGTTGACACGCGTCTCTCCCAAAGCCGACATATGAATGCCTTCAACCAGAGGGTGATAGCAGTCAAAGATATAGGTCCCGAAATACTTCTTTTTATGAAAAGTTTCATACTCCTTACGCACAAATTGCTTCAGCTCTTTGAAAGCTGAGCGTACGATCATTTTGTCTTCTCCAGCCTGGATCAATGCTTCAACAGAGGCTATTTTTTCTTCAACAATACGTGCGCTTTTCTCGACATATGCTTTCTGATTAGTAATCCCATCCATCACTGTTACCTCCCATGTATTTTGTATATTCTATCATAAAAATAATTAATTAGATAGATGAAATCTATCATTTCTCCTAATTTTTTTCATTTTTTCCTGTAAATTATATTTTTAATTGCAGCTTACCGTATATTATGATTATTTTTTGAGGCAACATAAAAACCGCCTGCCATAATGGCAGACGGTTGACTGCTGTCTACAGATAGAACAGCACTTATATTCTGTTGTTAAGGGCTCAGATGGCCTCCTTCATGTCTGAAGGCTCTGAATTTTCCTTTTCGTCATTCTTTTGCTCACCGGCTTCTTCTCCGGTCATGGCTTCAGCTTCCTCTGAGGTCTCCTGCAGCCCGGCACTTTCGCCGTCAACGGCCTCTGTCTCTGCTTCGTCCGCCACAGCCTCTGCCACAGTGGTTTCCACCACCGGACTCAGGCTGGCCTCCGGAAGTACCGCCCCCGGCTCCGCAATCTGCATTTCATCTAAGGGTGTCTCTGCCCTTCCGCTTCTGGCCGCCATTTCCACCAGGTAGCCCAGACCGCCCAGCGCAGCGGCATAAAAAATATACGGACCACAATTCGTTACAAAATAAACGATGATGTCTGTCAGACTCTCCGATACCGTGATGTACTGCGTGCTGATCAGATTTGAAATATAAAGGGCCGTATTGATTAAGGAAAAAATTGCATAAATACCGAAAAGCACAGCGACAATGTAGAGCGTCAGGCTGGCCTTGTTCTTCTTTTTAACTTCCGTTTTCATGTTAACTCCTTTGTGACTTGATAATAAATAGGATACCAAAGTAATCTGACGGCTGCCTGACAGCTATGTGACCGTTTAGTGAAGTTTTTTCAAACACCTTGATCAGAACCACATTGCATTTTACAGCTTATTTCATAGCTTTTCGAGCTCATAAATGATAAAATATAAATGATACACTAAAAAATAAAGGATGAATACCTTGAAAGACACACACGATCTCCATCAAATTGTCTATAACCATTATGCTGATAAGATCCGCTTTGGGATTTACCGGAAGGGCGATTCCCTGCCAACCATTGAAAAAATAAGCGGGCAGTTTAATATTTCCATCAACACGGCGCGCCAGTCCCTCATTAATCTTGAACAGGATGGCTACGTGCGCCTCACGCGGGGAAGGCCGGCTATCGTCACCGCTTCCTACAGTGACGAGGAGTGCCGCGCGGGCTATATTGAACATTTCACCGTCCGTCACGACGCGCTGGAGGAGCTGCGGGCCTTTCTGCCTGTAATTTTCGCCAAAACCCTGCTCCATGCGCTCTATTTTATGAAACCAAAGGGCTCCGAAAAGCTGACGGAATTGATTTTGCAGACCCGTCTGGAGGACAGCCTTCCTTTCTTCTATCCTCTGCGTTTTGTTCTCTCAAGTCTGGGAAATCCTTTGCTCGAGAGCATACATCTGGACGCTTCCATGTTTACGCACCTTTCCCGGAAGAGAATGAACGACATTGGCATCCCCTACGATATGAGCGTCTTTACCACCTTTCTAAATGATTTCAGCAGGATTTCTGATTTTAAGGCCAGTGAAGACTACGCGGGCATGTGCCAGCTTCTTACCAAAATCTGCACGCTTTTATCCGAACAGATCGGCCATCTAAACAGAACCGTAACAGACCAGTTTGGCGAAAATCCTGACCAGCTTCCTTTTATATGGCATATACAGGCCGGCAGGCCACAGGTATACTACAGCGTGGCGGTCCGCATGATCGCCGAAGTCCGCAAGGGACTTTACAAAAACGATGAATTCCTGCCGACGCCGTCCGTTCTGGCCGAGAAATACGGCGTGTCTCTGATCAGCATCCGCAGGACCATCGCACTTCTGAACAGCGTGTGCCTGACCGAGACCATCAACGGTCTTGGAACACGCATAAGCCTGAACCACAAATCCCTTGAGCATCTGGACCTGTCCAATCCCGGAACCCGTAAAAGCCTGCTTTTCTACCTCATGGGGCTTCAGCTGGTCACCATCTGCATCCGCAGCATTGCCAGGGAATCCTTTGATACGATCCCTCCCGAAAGAATCCAGGAGATTCTCCGTTTCTACGAACAGGAATCTCAAAGCGGGCAGTATCTCTTTACCCATGGGCAGATTCTTAAAACCGTGATCTACTCCCATAAAAATTCTGAAATCTGGGCGATCTTCAGCCCGCTCATCCATATCATGTCCTGGGGGATTCCCCTGAATTACCTCGGAGACTCCGATATGGCATCAAAGGGGACGCAGCTCGATCTCCTGATCGGACTGCTGCAGTCTGGCGACAAAGAGGGCTTTGCCAAACATCTGGAGCAAAGCAGCCGGAGCAGCCTTGTCCGTGAACGGCAAAAGCTTCTGGACGCCGGGCTGAGTGACGCCGCGGACATTCTGGTGCCTGAGCCGTCTATCCTGGAGCTGGCGGAATCCTGCATCCATTTTGAACTGCAATAAAAAACGCAGGGAAACCAATTGGTTTCCCTGCGTTTTAATTTTTATCAGCGGTAAGGCCGGGATCACGGGCCAGTACACCGTTTGGGGAGTGCTGCTTCCTACAAGAGCCATTCGCTTTCAAAAATCTAACAACATGATAGGTGGAGAAAGGTAGGTTTACAGCAGTGTCTGACCATCGCAATCCCTCCTTACTTTCAAATAAAAAGGAATCGTCTGACGGGATACGCATCCGCCGGATGCTTTATCATCGCTTTATTATAATCCAAAGTTGAAGCCTGCGCAAGCTTAATTTATGTTTTAATAAAGCCTGTCCAGCCTTATCCACAACTGGCTTTTCAACCGCTGTCTTTCTCCGAATTCCGCACCCTGTATTTTGTTAAATTCCAAGCAGATTTACGTTAAAATTCCAATATCTTGTATCTGTTCACATTATCAACAGGTTATCCACATCCTCTATGGATAAATGTGCATATGTGGACAGCTCAGCTCCAGAAGGAGGTTTTGCCCTCCTGGTCAAAGCGTTTGACCATAGCGCTCAGCTTTTCAGCGCTCTTGGGGAACAGGCCGCCGCGGTTGCCTACGTAGTTGCGCACCGCATTGCCAGAACGGGTGCCCGCGCAGATTTTAAACAGGTCGGTAAGAACAGACTCGACGGCAGAGCCGCCGCCCTGGATGCGCGGCAGTATCTTTTGCAGAATGGCGTGGTCCAGACCATCCTCCTGGCTCATGAGGCCATACTCTGCATTGTAGAGCAGATAGAAACAGATTTCGTCACGTACCCGGTAGCCAATCTGCGCGTTGGCTTTCATGAGAATGCCGTTCATGGCCTCGAGCAGGGTGACGACCTCCTGGATCATATCCCGCTGGCGGGTGCAGTTGGCCAGCACCAGGACATCGCTCTTTAAGAATTTATTGCCAAGATGGATCGGCTCTGGCATGGTGCGCGGCGGATTCTGAAGGTGCAGGCTGACCTGTCCAATCTCGATGAGGCTCGCCCGATCCAGCACTTTTCTGCTCAGGGCAAAGGCTGTTTCCTCACTGCTGACAGTCCCGATAATATAGAGATTTTCCGGCAGATAGAGCTCGCTGTAGCGTTCTCTTGCCAGCTCGTCCCGGCCAAAGGCCTCATCGCCCAGCAGCGCGTCGGTGACGGTGCGGCCGTCCCGGTCGCGCCGGGTTTCCATGACGGATAAAATCTCACTGAAATAGTATTCGACCCGGGCCAGATTCATTTCATCCAGACATAGGAAATAAGGCTTTCTGGGGTTGTCCACCGCTTCTTTTATAAAATCATTGAGCGCGCCGGGCACAAAGCGTCCGGAGGAATCCAGGTAGCCGAGAAGGCCTCTGGAGTCCTTCCAGTCCGGGCGGACTGGCACCTGCTTATAACGGCCGTTTTCCGTATTGGCGCCCATGGCCTCAGCAAACAGGCGTGCCAGGCTGGACTTGCCAATACCTGCGATGCCAGTCAGAATCACAAAGGGCTTAGCTTTCAGACAGAGATAGAGGTTTTCAACAATGCCCGGCGTGCAGGTAAAGCCGTGGGCGGTGATGTAAGCGCCTACCTGGCGGAGGGTGCCTGGAATATCCACAGGCTCTTCCACCAGGTTTTCGACCCGCTCCAAAATGCGTTCCACCGCGTTAACTTCCTCCGTCTCAGCAGAGGATTCTTCCATGACACGCTTGGTTTCCAGATAAGCCGCCTCACTGATGCTGCGGGCTGTCTTTTGAGGTGTATCGGCAGCTGGCTGCTCTGCCACAGGGGCAGGTTCAGGCTGACCCGGCCCAGGAACGGCGTCCACAGGCTCGGACCGCGCTTCAGCCACAGCCGGTGTTTCTTCCTCCACCGGCTCCCATTCGATGATTTCAGGCTCGCTGTTTTCCTCAGGCTCAATGCTTTCAGCGGCCTCTGCTACCTGAACCACAGTTTCCGCTTCGGCTGCATCTTCAGCTGCCGGCGCTCCAGCTTCTGGGGTTTCCTCCTCTTGAGCCTCAGGCACCTCCGGCTCAGCAGGTTCTTCCTCCTCGGGGTAAAGGTTCAGGATACAGCGCTCGTAATAATCGTTGTAGACAGCCAGCATTTCCTGAAGATCCTGCTCCAGCTGGGCGTCGCCAGGCACCATACGGTCGTATTCCCTGTAAAAAACCACAGCCTCCCGGAAACGGTCGTCATACAGGTCCACATCCTTGCTGCCAGTGTCAAAGCCTCTGGGGTCCACCCTTCTCTGTATTTCTGCCACCAGAGGCCGCAGAGCCGCTGCCACGATGGCCTTCACGTCCTCCTCTCCGGTTTTCAGCACTTCCTCCTCGATTTCCTTAAAGCCGTGGAACAGACTCAGGTACAGCTTCTGGGTATCCTTGTTGAGCAGGTACTGCACAAAGACGCCCGTGTTCGGTACTCTTGTGATATTACGGTCCAGCACTGCCACCCAGGGGGTCTCGGTCCATTCCTCCACGCCGGCAAAGCCCGTGACCTTGTAGCGGTCACCGTCCACAAATTTCAGAGCCTCAATACAGCCGGGAATGCCATCGGTCAGGATGTCTTTAAAGGAGTAGCGGAAATCTCTGGTAAAATAATGGCCGTACTCATCGATAAGACTGGTCAGGTTTTCCTGAAGGCCCGGGCCGTCCATGCGCTCAAAATAGTGCTCAATTTTCTGGTCCAGCAGCTCGATGATAAGCCGCTTGTCATCTGTGCTCAGCTCGTCGAGCATACTGACCTCCAGAGCAAAATAGAAGTGCTCGTCTATGGTCTCCATGACCAGAAAGCCTTTTTCCGCCATGAGAGCGTAAGGACCGTCCATCAGAAAAGCCAGCACGTCATCCAGGCCTGCTTCCTTCACATTTTCGATGGTTTTGTCCGCGTTTTTATCCTGAGATTTGCCCTGGGCCTCCCGGGCTTCGTAAAACTTCTTGACGCCGGCAGAGACCATAAACACATCAGCCTTGCCGCGGTTGTCAGCCTGCTCCAGGTAGTTTTTCAGAAAGACCATCTCGTAGGAGCTCTTAAAGGAGACCACGGTTTTTCCAGGGCCGAGGTAGTCAAAAAGCGCCTGCTTTTTGGTCAGAGCTTCGTCGGTGGGCAGGATCATCTTGACCAGAAATTCGTCGGCCTCCAGCTTTTCAAACTGAAGGATCGGCCGTTCGTCCAGCTGGTATTCGGTCATGTTGGCAAAGAAATTTTCATAGTCGGGGAAAAGACCGATAAACTTGCTGCTCAGAGCCTTGCTCCAGGTCAGCTTGATGTTGTTCGCGCTGTTTTCGCCAAAGCCGCATTCGATATAGGAGGGGAACTCCCGCCCCTCAAACAGGAAGATAACCCGTGTCTCGCCGCTCTCAGCGCCGAAAAATTTATTCAGCTCCGCGGGAATGGTCATACCGCCGTCCCTGAATACAAGCAGGTCGGTAATAAAGGTCACGGTATAGTCGTTCAGCATTTTCCATGCGTCGTTAGGTCCGAAATTTCGCTCTATCATATATGAATCACCTCGTTGATTTGGTTATCGTTTGATTTTTCCTTACAGATACTATTGTAACATTTCTATCCTTAAAGGGATATTCAATATTTTTACCTTTAAAGATAAAATCCCAAGGGTTCAGGCCTGATATACTCTTGCGTTTACAGATACGCTGATGAAAATCAAATCTTTAAATCCTAAATAAAATCATCAAAGCTGTTGCTGTAAATGCTCAAAAAATCATAAAGCTCACGGTCTTCATCCATTTCGCCCCAGACTTTTGGTGCAGCAGTCCAATACTCCTGCTGGAACCGCTTCCAGTTTTTCGCACCGAAAAAAACGGGACCCAGGTGCAGACCTATCTTGATAAAATAGAGGCGATGCTCTCCCTTAAAGGCTCTGATCGCACGATGGGGGTCCTCAAAAACAGGCTTTCCCTCAGCGTTCAGCCCCACAGCGTAGTCCCCTGTATTTGGAACTCGGTAGGCCCGTTCGCTTGATCTGCCCAGAGGTGACACTATCCTGGCTTTCTCAGGATTCAGATAGTGGTCGTCATCGCCGAACAGCTGGATTCCAATCCAGGTGGCCGCATAAAAAAATACGACTGCAGCAAGCAGTACGCCCGCCTCCCTCAAAAACAGTCTGTTTTTTTCATTTAATCCCCCCTTGCTTTGACCATAAAAGCCTCTCGTGCTAAAATCAATGGTTTATTTGATTTTAGCACAGCTTTTGGCCTTTGCAAAGGGCATCCCAAACTTTGCTTCAGGCTTAAGAAAAAAGAGAGAGCCCTATGCACTCCCTCTTACTCGTTTCAGTTCCTCCTAAAGGTCTCGGAGAATTTCCAGAATATTCCTTTTTTCTTTCCCAAAGTCTGGGTCCATAAGCTGTTCCAGAGGATCCCTTTTTTCAAACTCCCTCTCTATCTCCCTAACGATCTGCCCCGGCCTCTTGCTGAAAACCAGTATCCGGTGGCCTAATACCAGGGCCTCCTCAACGTCATGCGTGACAAAAAGGACTGTGGGGCGCAGATCCTGCCACACTGATAAAACCAGACTCTGCATCTTTGGCCGCAGCTGGGCGTCCAGCGCGGCAAAGGGCTCGTCCATGAGCAGGCATTGGGGCTCCATGACCAGCAGCCGCGCCAATGCTGTCCGCTGCTGCATACCGCCTGACAGGGCACTGGGATAGTAGTCTCTGAAATCAGACAAACCCGTGAGCTCCATAAAGCGGTCCACCCGCTCCTGCTGCTCTTTTCCCCGCACACCTGCCTGCCTGAGGCCAAAGGCCACGTTCCCTGCGGCGGTCAGCCAGTCAAACAAAACCGGTGTCTGGAACATCATGCCCCTCTCAGCGCCAGGGCCTGTCACAGGACGTTCATCAAAGCACACGGAGCCGGCTGCCGGCCTTTCAAAGCCGGCGGCCAGCTTTAAAAGCGTTGACTTGCCGCAGCCGCTTGGCCCAAGCAGCACTGTAATCCTTCCCGGCTCTGCATTGAATCTGACGTCCTTTAAAACCTCCAGACCGCCGTAACCATGTGACACATTTTTAAATTCCAGACTCATTTTTCACGCCTCCCCGCGGGTAAATTCTCCTGCATACGGCCACCAGTAAAAAGTCAGTCAGCTTAGCTGCCACCGCGATCACAATCATGGCTGCCAGAACCATATCCACATGACCGAGCATCCGGGCATCGCTCATGATAGCGCCCAGCCCTTTTGTCACCCCGGTCACTTCACCCAGCACCAGATAAGCCCAGGCCACCCCCAGGCCCAGCCGCAGGCCGACCGCCGCCTGGGGAAAGGCTGCCGGAAGAACAACCGCCCGAAAAAGCCCAAAGCCCCGGACGCCCAGCATACGTCCTGCCTGCATATAGGCCTCTGGAATGCCGGCCGCTCCGGCGGCAGTATTGACATAGACAGGAAAGAAGGCTGCCAGAGACATCAGGAAAAGCGTGTTTCCCTCTCCTACACCAAACCAGACGATGGCAATGGGCAGCCAGCCGATGCCCGGAACTGCCTTGATCAGATGGATTACCGGATCAAAAAGGCGCCGCAGCACAGCCACACGCCCGGTCAAAAAGCCCATGAGCATGCCCAGTCCTCCGGCGATCAAAAAACCCATTACCACCCGGAGCAGGCTGACGCTCAGGTTTTCCCACAGCGCGCCAGAATAGGGCGTGATGCCAAGCCGGCCAAAGGCAAAGTCCGCCAATACCCGGAGCAGGTCTACCGGGGACGGCAGCTTGTAGGACGGTATCTGCCCGGAGGACGAAAGCCAAAGCCACACCAGCACCACCAGCGCCGGGACTACCCATCCCACCGGGTCCACCCGCTTCACAAGGTTCCGAAACCTTTCCATGATCCTGCCTAGCGCCGTTTGGCAGCCTGTTCCAGAAAGCTGAGATCAAACATGGTCTCGACATCCGGCACACTGTCGATCATGCCCAGCTCTTTCATACGGTCTGCCAGATTTCTGGTGTTCTGAATAAAGGCAGCGTCAATGTCTGAGCAGAGCTCAATGTTATCAGCCGAAATTTCCAGCAGTGCCTTGTCTGTGCCAAATTCCGCCGACTTATCCAGCCACTTCTCCCGGTCAGCATTCAGCATTTTAGTGGCATCCACATGAGCGTTAACCAGATCCTGAACCATTTCCGGTTTGTTTTTAATGGTATCCTCTGTAACGATCATGGCCGCATTGATGGTGCCAATGCTGTCGTCAAAATAGGGATAGCTCAGAATACGTCCATACTCCTCCTGCACAGCCTGGGACGGATAGGGCTCACCACTTAAAAAGGCGTCGATGTCCCCGTTGACCAGAGCCTGGCCCATGTCAAAAAAGTCGATGCGCTTAAGCTCCACATCCGTATCGGGGTTGATGCCGTTGCGCTTAAGCACCTCCAGCAGCAGAGCGTGGTGCATGGTGCCGGGCACGTAGGCGATGCGCTTGCCCTTCAGGTCTGCCTCGCTTTGGATGCCGGAATCTTTGCCCACCACCAGCGCCGAGCATTTGTTGCACAAGCTGGTGACGATCTTGACCGGCTCACCCTTGGAAGCAGCTGTGATCGCTGTGACCAGTGTGGTGCCGCACATATCCAGACTTCCGGCCAGCAGAGCGGTTTTCTGGTCGCCAGGATTGGTAAAGGGCAGAACCTCGACGCTTTCAGGCATAAACTCATCGTAAAAATAAGGCGTGATCGTCTGGGCTGTTTTCCAAGTTCCCACGGTTACCTTCTCGTCCTTCGAGGCCGTATTCTCTTCAGGGCTGCTGCAGCCCACCAGCATTCCCACGGCCATCACCGCGGTCAGTGCCATTGCCATCCATTTTTTAAATTTCATTTTCTTCTCCTTTTTCACACGTCATTTCCGGTTCGGCACACAGGGTATAACCGGCCTGCTCAAACCATTCGCCCGCTGTCTGGGCGTCAAACTGATGCCATTTTTCCTTTGGCAGACAACAGCTGTCCCGTGGGATGGAGCCTGTCTCGACCACCGCCACATTGGCGCCAAAGCGCATGGCCTTTTGCGTGGCCGGATGCACACAGATGTCCGGTACGCGTCTGCCCCCAGCCAGGCGTGTAACGGCCACGATCTGAGCCAGACGGCTCTCAGATATCTGCGGGTGCGCGCCCAGAGGTGTTCCCGGCACCGGTACTCGGGCCATACCGCCAGTCACGATGGCCTGATGCTCAATGGCGCACAGGCAGATATCCACGATTTCCTCATCACTGTGCTCAATACCAATGGGCTCAACCAGAAAGACCAGCTTAAGAGGTGAATCCTTAACAGCGCGCAGGGTCCTCAGCCGCTCCTCAGGATCAAAACGGGTATCCTTACCCTCACCAAGGCGCAGAGAGTGGTAAATAAAATCTACCCCGGACCGGTGCAGCGCATTGGCCTTTTCCAAATCAAACTCACCCACATTTAAGCCGATTTCATAGCTGCCCGGCACAGCCCTGCGGATTTTTCCAATAAGGTCTGACAACACATCCAGGCTGTAAAATTCTGTTGTCCGCAGCACGATCCAGCGCACCTTGTTTTCAGCGTAATCCCGCACACTCTCGATGATCTCGGCCTCCGAGAAATCCCGCTCCCGGTCAGGCTCTACAATCCCCCAGGCCTCACCCAGTGAACAAAAATCGCAATTCATGGGGCAGGCCTTGTAATCCACGCCCATGGCGCCCCAGAGGTAAGCCCTGTCGCCAGTTACCTGGGCGGCCACACGTCGGGCGGCCAGACCCAGACGGTCACAGGCCTCTGAATCCGGGTCAATGCCGAGCAGACGGACCAGCTCGCTCCGTTCAATCGCCTTGTCCCCAAGCGCCTTTTTTTCGACCTTTTCAATAAAGCTAAATAGCTTTTCTTCTTCCTGCATCTCATTTCCTTTCACACATAACATTGTTCTTCTATTAGACTTTGTCATATAGACGTCAAAATGTAGTATAGCGTTTTTTAAGACGTTTGTCCAGATGATTTTTGGCCTTGCGCACCTTCTCAATAATAAAAAAATCCCGGAACCTGTGTTCCGGGACGCTGTTTCCTGCTAATTATTAATCATATCTGTGGCCTTCTTAGAGCCCTCCAGCATCAGGCTGGAAGCTTCCATCGCCATACCATCAGCCTCGCCCGCTTTGTCGATGAGCGCGTTCAAGCCCGCCTCATCAATATTGCTGGGATCAATGGGAGCGCCAAAGCATTCCTTATAAAGGGTAATGGCGGACAGCATTTTATCCGATGCCCCCTTAAAGCTGGACTGGACATCCTCCATTTTTTTCGGAGCCTTCAGAGCGCCCAGCTTGGTCCAGCTGGCCTCCATTTCAGAAAGCTTTGACTGCACACTGTTGATCCAGTCCTGGCTTTCATAATCCGCTGTGTTTAAAAGCTTCTGCCAGTCTGTATTTTCCTGAGAAATTTCAGTCGCCAGACTGGTGAATTCTTCGGCATAAGCCTGGGTTCCGTCATCGCCGCAGCCGGTAATAGACAGCATCAGGCATAAAACGACCAGCAAAACCCCCAATAGTTTCATTTGTTTTTTCATTTTTTCTCCTCTCATCACAAATGATTACAACCATTTTAACATGGATCTCATTCTAATAAAAGGCGACTTTAAAGCCTTCAGTCCAACAGGATTTCTTTTATTTCACTTTATGAGATTGTCCTGAAATCCTGATTCCCTGAACATACCCGGCTATGTCCTTCAAATAAAATAAGAACTTGTCTTTCTTTACAATTTAAGCTATTCTAATAATAAATCGAACACCACTGATTGGAAAAGGCCCATCCTGTATGAGCGCAAACCTGAATAACCTTAGGAGGACTTTACCATGTCCAATATTTTTGATTACCTAGACTGGCGGGGAGACCTTACCCTTGACCAGTCCCCCTTTAACGCGGTGGATAATCTGATTCTCAGCTGCATTTCCTATATCCGCCTGGAGGGCATTGTGCCAAACAGCACCGAAACCGTCAGCATCGCTGCGGTTTCTTCCCGTTTTTTTGCCCTGCCCGAAGATGAGCGGCAGCTTCGGCTGCGGGTGGAGGAGGACGGCCGCCTTTTAAAAGCGCTGGCCTGTACCCGCCGTTTTGCGGATATGGGGCTTTGTCTTTACGATGACCAGCTAGACCCTGTCCTTGAGAAGCAGTTCTGCGGACTCACCATTCTGACCGGCGACGGATTGGCCTTTATTGCCTACCGGGGCACAGACAACACTCTGGTTGGCTGGAAAGAAGACTTTAACATGAGCTTTAAAACCTGTGTTCCCTCCCAGACCGAGGCAGCTGAGTACCTGAAGCGTGCCGCCGGCAGTCTTGGCGCCGTCCGCCTGCGCATTGGCGGACACTCCAAGGGCGGTAATCTGGCTGTGTACGCCGGTATCCACTCCGGCCCATACGCAGGCCGGATCGAAGCAATCTACAGCAACGACGGCCCTGGCTTTCCCGCAGAGGTTCTGGAAAGTCCTGCTTATCAGGACGTAATCAGCCGCATCCGCACTTTTGTGCCCCAGACCTCCATTGTCGGCATGTTGCTTGAGCACGCTGAGGACTATACCGTGGTTCACAGCCGGCAAATCGGTATCGCCCAGCATGATCCCTACTCCTGGGAGATTCTCGGCCCAAATTTTGTCTGTCTGGAATCCGTCACTGCTGGCTGCCGCTTTATGGACGAAACCGTCAAGGCATGGGTTGACGATATGACACCCGGGGAGCGCGAGCAGTTCATTGACACCTTTTATGATATTCTCTGTGTGACGCAGGCACAGACCGTCGGCGATCTCGCTCACTTCTCACTGAAAAATGCCCGGGCCATCAAACAAACCCTTGAAAACACTGACCCCGAAACCAAAAAGATGATGACTGAGGCCATTTCCAAGCTCCTGGAAGCTGCCAGAGAATCCTTCCATACCCTGCTGCCACACAAAAAAGCCTCAGACTGATCTCCGAAGGCTTTTTTGCAAGAAATATCAAAGGAAAAAGCGATTTTGCAAAAATACGATACGCACGCCCGTTTAACAGGCACCCTGCCGCAGAAGGTCGTGGTAGTCCCTTAAGACCGATTCCCATACTCTTTTTTCGCCGTATGCGATGCCGTCGAGCTGGCGTACAGGCATCATTCCCATCAGAGCGTTGGTGACAAAGGCCTCGTCAAAATCACCGGTTTCCTCCGGCAGGATCACCCTTTCTTCCACATCGTAACAGCTGATCAGATAATCCCGGATCGTACCTGGCAGCAATCCACAGGACCGGTCGGGCGTGACCAGACGCCCTTTTTTTACAAAGAACAGATTCGTGACTGCTCCTTCGGTGAGCTGTCCACAGGTATTTAAAAATACCGGCTCATCAAAGCCCTGGACGGCTGCCCGCCTTTTTTCCAGAATATTTTCCCCATAACAGAGTGTCTTATGATAGGTCAGCGGAGAGGTCTCATTGCGCCGCACCGGGCTGGTCCGCAGCACAAACCCACGCTCGTAGTCCATCCAGGTATAAGGGTTTTTACGACAGGACCACAGGCAGTTCTCTTGGGACACCATGATTTTGAGCACTCCGTTTTTCATGGGGTGGGCTCTTAAAATTCTGTCCACCCATTCCCGGGTGACAGGGTTTGGAAGCTCTAAAAAATTCAGAGCCTCTCCAATCCGTTTCAGATGCGCCTCTAAAAAAACCGGGCGTCCGTACATCACCGCAATGGTTTCAAAGGCCCCCAGTCCAAAACAGAAGCCATCGTCCATATTAATCTCCTGCCCGCTCATTTCATGGCCTCCAGAAGTGCCCTGGCTTTTTGCTCGGTCTCCTCATATTCAAATTCCAGATCCGATTCGCAGGTAATGCCGCCGCCCACCCCCAATGTGTAGCAGCCATTCTGGTAAACCGCGGTACGGATCACAATGTTCAGATCACAGCTTCCATCCAGTCCCAGATAACCCATTGAGCCCGTGTACAGACCTCTCCGGCTGTGCTCCAGCTCGTCGATGATTTCCATGGCCCGTATCTTTGGCGCGCCGGTAATGGAACCGCCCGGAAAGGCCGCGCGTAGGAGATCGGACGTTCCCAGGCCCGCTCTCAGCCTCCCGACAATATTAGAAACCAGATGAAAAACGGTTGCGTAAGTCTCCACATCAAACAGGCTGGTGACCTTCACGCTGCCAGGCTCACAGACCCGGTTGAGATCGTTGCGCTCCAGGTCCACGATCATGAGCAGCTCGCTCCTATCTTTCCCGGATGCCTGAAGCTCCTTTTTCAGAGCTGCATCCTCCTCTGGCGTCTTGCCACGGCGGCGCGTCCCCTTGATAGGCCGGGTTTCGACCAGGCCGTTTTTCATACGCAGAAACCGCTCCGGAGAGGCACTGATGATCTGAAAATCCCCGTAGTTAAAATAACCGCCAAAGGGAGAGGGGTTATTGACGCGCAGGCACTTGAACATGGCATAGGGAGGCTTCTCACTGTATGCCACGATGCGTCTGGTCATATTGGCAATGTAAATATCTCCCTCCACAATATAGTCAATCATTCGGTCAACAGCCTTTTTATAAGCCTCCTTCTCAAAATCCGAAGTGATTTTTACAGGATATTCTTCCCATTTCCCAGCCTTTTTGCTGGGGGTAAAGGCACTGATTTCAGCTTTTAGTGCGTCCAGAGCTGCTCCAGGCTCCGAAAGCACGCCACTGGTTGTCAGGTACAGCTTATTTTCATGCCGATCCTCAATGATGAGGTTGTCATAAAAACTCAATATACAGTCTGGAATACTCTGTTCCCTGGGGTGACGGCTTTTTATCTGCTCAAAGCCGCGTCCATAATCGTAGCTGAAGTAACCGATGGCGCCCGAGATCATGGGCAGGCCGGTATCGTTCTCCTCATAATGCGCTGCCATATAAGGACCCAGAACTTCCTCCAAACTGCCCTCTGCCGGACAGCCGTCCACATACAGAGCATTATCCTTTACCGTCAGGGTTTTATAAGGGTTTAACCCGATTATAGAGTACCGCCCCATCTCATTGACCAGGGAGGAATCCAGCAAAACAGCGCCGGTCCGTCCGCAGTAAAGGTCAAAAAGCTCGGCTGCACCGTACTTAAGAGGCCATTCGGTTATTTTTGTTTTCATTCTGACACCACCACTCCTCACTTAATCGAATAAAATTACTCAGAACCGCGTGACCCGATTCGGTCAGTACCGCCTCTGGATGAAACTGGACGCCATATATGGGGTAATTCCGGTGTGACAGGGCCATCACCACCCCGTCCTCAGACCGCGCGTCAATCCGCAAAGTCTCCGACAGACCGCTTTCCGATACCACCAGCGAATGATAGCGTGTGACCGGCAGTCTCTGGGCAAGCCCTCTAAACAGGCCCCTGCCCTCGTGGCAGACTGGTGTGGTCTTTCCATGCATAGGCTGCTCTCCTTTTTTCACACCAGCGCCAAAAACATGGCCGATGATCTGATGCCCCAGACAGACCCCCAGAATCGGCACTCTGCCCGCAAAGGCGCGCACGATCTCAGCAGATTTTCCGCAATCCCCAGGGTTTTTGGGGCCCGGGGAGATGATGATTCCCCTGATATCCCTGCGCCTGTACAGCGTCTCAATGTCGGCCGCGTCATTGCGGATCACTTCGATCCGCTGTCCCAGCTCCTTAAAATAAGCAGCAAGGTTATAGACAAAGGAATCATAATTGTCAATCATGATATACATTTGTGGTCCTCCTGTAAATTTGGTGTACAAAAAAAGCCAAAAACAAACACGCCCGCAGCGCTTTTGTTTCTGGCAGTCTTCTTTTCGTTGAAAAGGCACACCATATTCGGTTCATTGTTTTTATCTTAACTGATTTCCCCTCAAAACTCAAGGGCATTTTTCAAAAAAGGGAAACGGCGCTGTTGATGATTAAAACAGCGCCGCTTTCCAAATATATTTTAATTTAATAGAGGGAGCAATTTAGAGGTTTTCTTTGAAGAATGCTTCTAATTCTGCAATGGCGGTATCTTCGTCCGGACCGTCAGCCTGTACGGTGATGGTTTCGCCGTTTTTAGCGCCTAAGCCCATTACACTTAACATGCTCTTGCCATTGCCGGTTTTGCCATCCTTAACCAGACTGATTTCAGATGAGTACGGCTGGGTTTTTTTAACGAGTAAGCCTGCTGGTCTTGCGTGAATACCTGCTGGGTCCGTAATTGTGTAATTAAATTCTTTCATTTTAAGTTCTCCTTTGGACTATAAAAATTTCTAGTATTATATTAACATTTTTACCCAAACTTGCATAGCAAATCTTGTCTATTTTCTAAAAATTTTTATATTTATACTAATCTGGCATAAATTTTGCTATTAAATGATTATACCGCTTCTTTCTTTAATGGCTTTTTCAAAATCGCCAGCAGAATCATACCGACGACCGATCCGATCAACAGAGATACGATATAGAACAGCGGGTTGCCCACAACAGGGAACACGAACACGCCGCCGTGAGGCGCCATCAGCGTACAGCCAAAGAGCATTGAGAGGCCGCCGGCCACTGCCGAGCCCACAACACAGGATGGAATAACACGGATTGGGTCTGCCGCTGCAAAGGGGATCGCCCCTTCTGTGATAAAGCACAGGCCCATGATGTAGTTGGTAAGGGCCGACTGGCGTTCCTTCTGGGTAAAGCGGTTTTTGAAGAAGGTCGCGCACAGAGCAATGGCGATGGGGGGTACCATACCGCCGATCATAACCGCTGCCATAATGTCATACTGACCGGAGCTGATGGCCGCTGTACCGAATACATAAGCCGCCTTGTTGAAAGGCCCGCCCATGTCGATGGCCATCATGCCGCCCAAAATCACACCGAGGATAACCTTGGAGCTTTCGCCCATGCTGTTTAAGCCGTTGGTCATGGCAGTATTCAAGGCCGCGACCGGCGGGTTGATGATGAAGACCATCAGCGCGCCCATGATCAGAAGACCAAAGAAGGGGTATAAAAGGGTCGGTTTGATGCCTTCCAGCGCATCGGGCAGTTTGTCAAATAATTTGCGCAGTCCCAGCACCAGATAACCTGCCAGGAAACCGGCGACCAGAGCACCGAGGAAACCAGAGGTCCCGCCAGTGGTAATGGTCATGGTGCCGTCTACCATGCCAAGGATATAGCCCTGGCTGGCAATATAGCCGCCTACGAAACCAACCGCCAGACCAGGACGGTCTGCGATACTCATGGCAATGTAACCTGCCAGAATCGGGAGCATAAAGCCAAAGGCCGCGCCGCCGATGGTTTTCAGGAAAGCTGCAAAGGGGGTATTCATCCCGAAATTGGCCGGATCGATGGAATAATCGTCAAAGAGGAAGGCCAGAGCAATCAGAATCCCGCCGCCGATAACAAAGGGCAGCATATGCGAAACGCCGTTCATCAAATCCTTGTAAATCTTACGGCCAATGCTCTGCTTTTCGCCGCTGTCCGCGGTATTTTCTTCCTTGCTGTCCGCATGGTAGACCGGGGCCTTACCCTCGAGCGCATGGCTGATCAGCTCCTCAGGCTTATGGATACCGTCGGCTACCTTGGTCTGAATGACCGGTTTGCCGTCAAAACGCGCCATGGGCACATTCTTGTCCGCCGCCACGATGATCGCATCCGCATTGGCGATCTCAGCGCGGGTCAGTTCGTTTTTCACCCCGCCGGAGCCGTCCGTTTCAACCTTGATGCTGACGCCCATGTCCTTGGCTTTGCCCTCTAAGGCTTCAGCCGCCATGTAGGTATGGGCAATGCCCGTCGGGCAGGCCGTCACAGCCAGCACTTTCGGGTATCCGGTATCCACCTCAGCCGCGGCTTCACGCACCTTGGCCTCCTCTGCTTCTACCTTTTCCACAGCCTTTTCCGCTGCGTTTTCTTTTTCTTTTTTGGCGTCTTCCTCGCCGAATTTTTCTGTTTCCTTTTGGTCAATGAGCTTGAGGAACTCGTCCTTGTCCGTTGCGTTGATGAGCTTCTGTCTAAAATCCTCGTCCATGAGCATCATGGATAAGCGGCTCAAAAGCTCAAGGTGGGTATCGTCGGAATTATCTGGTACCGCGATGGCAAAGAGCAGATGGGCAGGCTGTCCGTCCATGGATTCATAGTCAGTGCCTTCCTTGCTTACCATAACGGCCAGTCCGGCTTCTTTTACGGCGCTTGTCTTGCCGTGCGGGATGGCGATCCCTTCGCCGATTCCGGTTGTTCCCTGCGCCTCTCTGGCAACGACGGCTTTTTTATAGCCTTCCTTGTCATTAAGGTTTCCGGTAGCGTCCATGAGCTCAACCAGATTGTCGATGGTTTCGCCCTTGGATGCAGATTTTCCCTGAAGGTCGATGCCTTCTTTTTTCAGTAAATCTGTAATTCGCATTTCTTTTCCCCCTGGAATTAGATTTTATTTAAAAGGTCCGTGACCTCTTGTCTTGTTGCCAGCTCCTCCGAGAAAGCACTGGCGCTTCCGGTCGCTACGCCCATTTTAAAGGCGGCTGCCAGATCGCCGGATTCCAGATAGCCCGCCAGAAAGCCTGCTACCATGGAATCGCCCGCGCCCACGGAGTTCTTGACCTCACCCTTGGGTGCGGCGCTCTTGTGCACACTGCCATCCTCGTTCAGGAAGATGGCCCCGTCGCCCGCCATGGAAACCAGCACGTTGCGCGCGCCCATTTCCTGAAGCTTTTTGGCGTATGAGATAATCTCATCATCGTTTTTAAGGGTAACCCCAAACATATCGCCCAGCTCATGATTGTTCGGTTTGATCAAAAACGGATGGTATTTTAATACTTTTTTCAGTAAATCCTTGGTGGCATCCACCACAATGTTAATGCCCCGGTTCTCAAGCCGCGCCATAATGCGCTCGTAGGTATCGGACGGCATAGAGCTGGGAATACTGCCCGCCAGCGCCAGCACATCACCTGCTTTCAGCCGGTCCAGCTGTTCAAAGAGCCGCTCAAGGGCTTGCTCTGAAATTTCAGGCCCGCGTCCGTTGATTTCGCTTTCCTCCTGGGATTTCAGCTTAACATTGATCCGCGACAGCCCATTGTCGATTTCGATAAAGTCAGAGCTGCACCCGAAGTCCCGGACACGCTTCTCGATTTCTTTGCCAGTAAAGCCGGCTGTAAAGCCCAGGGCCACGTTGTCAAAGCCGAGATTTTTAAGCACAATGGAAACATTGATGCCCTTGCCCCCCGGAAAAAGCCGTTCCGAAGCCGTTCGGTTCACCTGACCAGTCTTAAAATCATCGACCTTTACAATGTAGTCCAGGGATGGATTAAAGGTCACTGTGTAGATCATTTTTATCTACCTCCATTATCTCTGTGAATTTCAGGTATTTATGGTCCTGTAAATCCGTGGTGATAATCGTCGCGCTGCCGATGCCGCCAAAGGTAACGGACGAAATTTTATTAAATTTTGAAGGGTCGCTCAGAATGTAAGCGTCCCGGCAATTATCAAAAGCTTCCTTTTTAACCATGGCCTCATGAACGTCCGGCGTAGTATAACCCGCCGTAGGGCTGATGCCGTTGGTTCCGAAAAAGCCCAGGGTAAAATTGTATTTTCTGAGGGCTTCCACGGTTTCCTCGCCCACCATGGCTTCGGTAGAGACCCGGAGGTGTCCGCCTGGGATAAATACTTTATACCCTTTTTTAAGGAGTTTATTTGCGTGTCCAAGCCCGTCGGTCACGTATGTCGCTTCCTTTTCGCTGATATGGTCAATGAGCGCCTCGGTAGTTGTCCCCGCATCGATAAAGACAAAATCGCCTTTCTTAATGAGCGAAGCGGCATACTGCCCGATACGCTGTTTTTCCTCACTATACTGGCCGTGCTTGTAAGCCACGTCGTCTTCATTTGTTGTATAGCTGTTGTCAACGGCTGTCGCGCCTCCATGAACCTTGTTGATCAGGCCCATCTCATGCAGGGCGGTCAGATCCCGCCGCACCGTTGATTCTGAACTCCCGAGCAGCTCAGTCAGTTCCTGCACGGTCACTGCTTTTTTGCTCTCGACGGTTTTTAATATAATGTTAAATCTTTCTTCTGTTAACATCTCTTTGTCCTCCGCAACTGTATAATATCACCATTTTCAGTCATTGTCAAGCATTTTCATTCAAAAAACTTCAAAAATAATCATAAAATCCCTGAAATCATCCTTAAACCTGCTTGTTAATGACTGAATTTGACTGTTTAAGCCTACCATGCCCGGGTATAAAAGTCAACAAACACAAAGCGCTGGCGGCCGGACCGCCCTGAAAGGTTCTTTTCAAAAAATAAAAAAGAACCAAACACACAATTTGGTTCTTTTTTATCAGTGATATGCATATACTAAGTTTTTGTTTTTTCGATCATGACATCAGACGTTATCGCCGTCCTTGATGTCAAAATAGTCTGGTAAAAATTGCTGAACGTCGTTAATGCGGATTTCAAAATGGGAGTGCGGTCCGGTTGAGTTACCAGTGCTGCCCATTAACGCTACGACTTGGCCCTTTTGAACCCGGTCACCAACGCTTACCTTAAATTCGGAGTTATGACCCATTCTCAGGACGGTTTTTCCATCGTCCATCATAATGTCAACGCATAATCCGTAACCGCCAAAATCACTTGCCCGGATGACCGTACCACTCTGCGGTGCGTAAATCGGCGTCCCCATTGAGTTCGCGATGTCCACTGCAAAGCAGCCTGCATGGCTTCCTGGCTTATCTAAAGCGGAAATATTACCGGTTGCCGGTAAAATAAAGTTGTCTTTCTTTGAAGACATGGTCGGGTACTGCTTGGTTCCCTTTGAAACAATCTGAGCCACCGGCTCTTTCGCAACTGTTTCGGATAAGGTCGTTTCGCTCACAACCTTTCCGTCTTCATAGACGGTTTCGACTTCCTTATCAAGTTCTCCGTTCACACCTTGCTGTGTAACTACAGTTTGATCAACATATACATTCGGATCTTCCTGCTCAACGGTCTGGAAAGGTATGTCTTCTTTTTTAGTAGATGTTTTAGTCAGATTAATCTTTAAGATACTGGAGCTTGTCTCAGTCTCATTATTCTGGTTTTCTACATTCTCATTACTATTATTTTCAACGGTACCTTCAGCTGCTGGAGCTTCCTCTTGGGCTGGCTCATCGCTTTGGTCTCTTGCCACATCGGCTCCACCACGGCTTGCTACCTGGATTGGAGCATTCGTACTCTCTTCACTCTTACTCGGATTAGTATTACCTGTTGCTAAAAGATTAGCGCACTCGTCCGGACTGTTTAAGTCCTCGAGCGGAAAATTCTTAGGCGTTTCTACAACGTCACTCTGGATGTCGCATTTTACCAGCTTATCTGTACCCTGTACGTTACCGATCTTATTAATTGCACCTGCAATACCGGCCTGTACCTGGTCTGATGAAGCTAAGTTACCGACTTCCTGTCCGTCAACCTTTAATTCTACACCATGAACGCCGACCCGAAGGTTCTGGGCGTTCAATGCATCAGTAAATTCTTCCTCTGACAACATTGGTTTATTAAATGTGATGCTCTTTTTAATCTGTATATCATTGTAGACATATGCTGTTTCAATCGACGTTTTCGATCGCATATCCTGCTCTACCTGATCCAGACTCTGTGTAAACACAGCCGCATCTTTGGTATAGCCTAAAACCTCTCCGTCAACCATGACCTTGTAACCAAGACAGGTTGAAGAAAAGAATCCGAGAAGAAGCGCTACACAGAAACCTGTGAATACGACTTTTTCTCTTTTGCTCAAGTGCTTGGCGTAATGCGCAAGCTTCTTAAAAAACATCTGAAACTTGCCACTTGAGCGATGGCTTTCGTTGCTAATGCCTAATCACCACCCTCCTATATAATTTTGACCAAATTGTAAAGTTATTTACAATTTAGATATATTTTAACATATCCTTTGGCACTTGCCAATACCTTAACCGAAATTACTTAATATTTTATGAAAAATTCATTAAAATATACGTGTTTTAGGTTTATTTAAGGCGTCATGAGCACCTTTAGCAAATTTTAAGTATTTTTTTCTTTACATCTAACCGAAAAAGAAAGAGGAAAAATTTGTTGTTAAAAAAAAATTTACGGGAAATCCTCTGCCAGGGCCCAATAAACCTTGACAAAAGAAAATCAAAGGGATATGATAGGGATAACTTAATATTGTAAACATTATGTAAATGGGAAAAAGGTGAAATTCCTTTGCTGTAATCGCAGCTGTAATACAAAATGTCCTCTTGTGTGCCACTGTCCGCCGGATGGGAAGGTAAGAGGAATGCCATTGTAGAGCCAGAAGACCGGCATAATGTTTTCTTAAAACACTCCGATTTAGAGTTATTTAAGAGATACGTTCCCAATCCTTCCGTATTTTTTGCCTTCTCTAGCCGGAGAAGGCTTTTTTATTACACTAAATGAAGGTGAGGTATTCCCATTGATCGAAATAAAAAAACAGGCAAAACCAGCCAAGGAATTTAAAGGCGACACTGCCATCAAAAGCCTGATGACCATCAAACGCCAGCTTGAGGATAAACGCGGGCTGTTCGGTATCCATGAATATGCCTTTGCCAAAACCAGCGACCTGCTGTTTTCCATGGGCACCAGGCTCCTGTGCGAGGGCAACCAGTGCGGCCATTATGGCGCCACCTGGGCCTGCCCGCCGGCAGTGGGCAGCTATGAGAGCTGCGTCACCAAATGCCGCTCCTATGAGAACGTCTGCCTGCTTTCAACGGTCACCGATTTAAAGGGACAGTACGATTTCAAAGGCTGGCACCGGGCCCGCATGTTCCATGAGGCCGCCACAGCCAAGGCTGCCCGGCTTTTCAGAGCCCACTATCCCGGCGCGCTGGTGCTCTCCACGGAGGGCTGTATCCTCTGCGGCCAGTGCACCTATCCCAATGCCCCCTGCCGTTACCCTGACCAGATCTTTCCATCGGTGGAGGGCTACGGCATCGTGGTCATGGACCTGGCAAGCAAAACCGGACTTTCCTACAATAACGGCCCCGAGACCGTCACTTATTTCAGCTTTACCCTGTTTTAACCCTATTCAGAAAGGAGAACCACCATGAACCTGACCATTACCCCCGCTTCCTGTACCGAGCCCCTGCCCCCAGCCGTTTCGGTTTCCGATTTCCACGCACTCAAGGAAAAGTACAGCAGCCTCAGAAAAAAAGCGACCAAAGCTTACTGCGCATTGGACGGCGTTCTTTCCCTGTTTCAGGCCATTGCCCTGGAAAAGGGCATTGACTTTAACCCTGTAGTTTTCTATCCCATGTCCTCCTTTGTGCGAGAGCGGGATATCTGCCGGATAACCGAGCTGCTGCTGGAGAGTGCCTTTTCCGCGGGTGAAAAGAGAGTGGACTTTACCATCAACCTTTTTAACGCAGGCGTTATCTCCCTGTCCCTCAAAACCAGACAGCCCTGCAGGCCTCTTCCCCAGTATACAGAGGAGCTCCAGACCCTGCTCGCAGCCTATGACGGCATACGGGATACCCGGCGGATTGGCGGACGGGAGCTGACTGCCTTTATCCTGAGGCACCGCCACGGCCAGACCGAGGAAAGCTTTGGCAGTGATCTGCTATACGTCCGTTTTTAAGATTTTCTCAGCCGTTTCCTCATCAATGATCAGGTGGCGCGCAAACCCCGTGTTCAGACAGCCGATGGCCGAGCCCACATTGGCCTCGACAGGCACAATGCCAATGAAATTCTTGATCTTGGAAAGCGGCGCCAGGGGAATCTGGATGGCGAAGTCATCCTCTCCCTTAATCTGCTGCCCCTTCCAGTTAAAAAAGTAGGACAGAATATTGGAGGTTGCCCGCTCCGTGATCAAACGCCGCCCAAAGCGCAGGGCGGTGGCATGATCCGGCACGCAGGGATAGCCGCCAAGGGTCACCAGCGCGGTATCCGTCTTTTTCCACAGAGCCAGAATACTGTTGTAATTATCCGTGGTCACAAACAAATCCCGCTCCTGCTTGGTCGTGGGAAAGGCCGGCGAGATTAAAAAGTCCGCCTCAAAGCCCGTCTTCCGGGCAAACTCTGTGGCCAGCTCATTGGGGTGATAGCCCTTATGAGGCACTGTCGCTGTTCCGATCAGAGGGCAGACCTTTCCGCTGTACTGTCCGGCGAGCTCCCTGTTCGCCAGAATATCAATGACCCGGCTGATGTTATAACCCCAGCCAAGGCCCAGGATACGGGTTTTCGGAAGAATCTCCAGAAGGAAATCCACAGCGGCTTCATAAAGACGCTCCTGAGTTTCATTCTTATCCTCCGTACAGCTGACAACTTGGCAGCTCTTTAAGCCAAAGCGGTTGCAAAGCTCCCGGCTCTTTCCAATGCTGGTGCTGTCAAAGGACTTAATCTCAATTTTGACAATCCCCTCTCTGCGGGCTTTGTTCAGCAGATTGCTGACCGAGGGCCGCGAGATCCCCATGGACTTTGCGATCTCAGCCTGAGTCATATTCTCTTCATAATACATTTGCGCCGCAGTAATAAGACGGATCAGTTCTTTCTCTTTCATGATGCTCTCCTTATACAAATGTCAACAGCTTTTTTCTAAATATACTCTATTTTTTGACAAATGTCAATCTGTTGCTTTTAAGACTCAAAACCCGCAATACTTAACATTTGTCAATAAATCCCTCATTTTTTCTGTTTTTAGGGTGATTTTTAATGTTTTTAAATTATTTTACGTTTTTATTATTGACAAATGTTAAATCCAGTGATATTCTATAAGCAAGTTGAAACCGATACCGGAGGTGAGCGTATGCCAGTAGAAACCTTAAAAATCAAGAACATGTTATTGACATCTGCTAATAAAATTAAAAGCAGTGTCGAAAATTTAACCAAGCTGGACTGTGAGCTCGGTGATGGCGACCATGGAACCACCATGGAGAAGATCGCCAAGGCCATGATCTCAGAAGTCGATGCCTGGAACGAAGAAACCAACCTCAAAGAAGCGCTGGAAGCCCTGAACGATACCCTTGAGGATATCAGCGGCGGCTCCGCAGCTCCCCTGTTTGGCTCCTTTATCTGCGGAATGGCCGAAGCGGCCGACCCCAGCGAGGATACCGACAGCTTTATCAAAACCATCCTGCTTGGCGCCTATGAAGAATTTTTCGATACATCCGGCGCAAAGCCCGGCGGCAAATCCATGATGGACGCCATTTACCCTGCGACCGAGGTGATCCGAAACTCAGACAAAATCACTCAGGAAGTCCTGAACCAGGCTGCCAAAGCTGCCCGTGAAGGCTCCAATGCAACCTCAGAGATGCTCGGAAAGTACGGACGCGCCCGCTACATCGGCGACCGGGCCATCGGCCATATTGATCCCGGCTCCGTATCCTTTGCCCTGTTCTACGAAGGCCTGGCAGAAGGCTATGCCCTTTAATTACGTTTTAATTTATTAAGATTCTCAGGAGGAATTTAAAATGAAATATGAAATCATGCACGTTGGCGTTCCTGTAAAGGAAACCGTATTGCCCGAAGATTACGCCGAAGGCCTGAAGGTTTATATCTCCGGCCCAGATAACAACGACCTGAAATTTGAATACCTGCGTTTTGAAGAGGGCACACCCCTTCACCCGGATGTTGTCAACAAAACACATGTTGCCTATAAAGTACCAAACATCGACCAGTTCATCGAAGAAGAAGGCGCCACCGTCTTAAACGGAAGAATGGCCGTAGATGAAACCCTGGACATCGCTTTTGTATCCGTACACGGCACTGTTCTGGAACTCATGGAAATGAAGTAAGGTCCAGTTTTTCAAAGAAAACTGGCAGCAAGCAAAATCATTTTTTAATCTAAATTAATAGGGGGAAATACTAAAATGACAATGAAAAAATTCTTAAACCAGCCGGAAAACATCGTATCTGAATTACTGGAAGGCCTGGAACTGGCAAATCCGGATATCATCGAAGTAACAGGAAACAACCTGGTCGTAAACAAAAAATTAAAAGACGCAGACCGCGTAACCGTTGTAACCTTAGGCGGCGCTGGCCATGAACCGGCCATCGAAGGCTTTGTGGGTGAAGGCATGGTTGACATCTGCGTTATCGGGGATATTTTTGCAGCACCTGGCTATAAGGCCTGCATCGAAGCTTTAAAAATGGCAGACAAAGGCCACGGCGTTTTATTCGTTGTTTTAAACCATGCGGGCGACATGCTCACAGGTAACAAAACCATGAAGGAAGCTACTAAATTAGGCTTAAACGTCAAAAAAGTCGTTACTCAGGAAGACATCGCCAACGCGCCGCGCTCCAACGCCGACGACCGCCGCGGTCTGGTAGGCTGTGTTCCGGTCTACAAAATTGCAGCCGCAGCCGCCGCAGAAGGCAAATCCTTAGACGAAGTCGCTGACATCGCCCAGAAATTCGCAGACAACATGGCTACCATCGCTGTGGCTGCCAAGGGCGCAACCCACCCGGCAAACGGCGAAGTCATCTCCACCTTAGGCGATGATGAAATGGAAGTTGGCATGGGCCAGCACGGTGAAGGCGGCGGCGGACGCCAGCCAATGAAATCAGCTGACGAAACCGCTGTGATCATGGCAGACGAATTGATCGCAGACCTTGACCTCAAAGCCGGCGAAGACGTTATGGTATTCATCAACGGCAGCGGCTCCTCCACATTAATGGAGCTTCTCATTGTTTTCCGCAAGGTTTACAAATACCTGGAAGAAAAAGACATCCATGTCAAAGCGAACTGGGTCGGCGAAATCCTGACCGTACAGGAAACCGCAGGCTTCCAGATGTTCATGGCCCGCGTAGATGAAGAAGAGCTGAAATACTGGAACGCTCCATGCAGAACCCCATATAAGGTCGTTTAATTTAAACAGCGGCAAATCACAAAAGCGGCCTTTAAACGCCGCTTTTTAATTCAGAATAAAGGAGATCAAACCTATGGCAGATAAAGACGGCAACAAACACGCAAAAGATTTCGGCTTTGACCGGCCCGCAGAAAATAAAAGCTTCCACGTCAAGGGCATGGAAAATGTAGACTGGGGGATGAAAACCCGCCTGTCCCAGATTTTTGACCCCAAAAGCGGCAACACCATCATGCTCGCCTTTGACCACGGCTATATCATGGGACCCACCCAGGGCCTCGAACGCCTTGATTTAGCCATTCCACCGCTCATGGACTACGCAGATGTCCTCATGGGCACCCGGGGCGCATTGCGCACCTGCATTCCGCCAGACTGTAAAAAAGCCATCGCGCTGCGCTGCTCTGCGGGCAGCTCCGTCTTAAAGGATGACATGAGCCACGAAGTGGTCGGCGTGGATATCGAGGACGCCATCCGCATGAACGCCACCTGTATGGCCATCCAGTCCTTCATCGGCTCAGAGGGCGAATGTGAAAGCATCAACAACATTGTAAAGACCATTGACGCCGGCAACCGCTACGGCATTCCTACCCTCGGCGTTGTCGCCGTTGGCAAAGAAATGGAACGCACCACCAAATATTTCTCACTGGCAACCCGTATGCTGGCAGAATTTGGCGCACAGATCGTGAAGGTCTATTACTGTGATAACTTTGAGGAAGTCGCAGCCGCCTGCCCGGTTCCGCTCGTTATTGCCGGCGGTAAAAAAATCCCGGAAGCAGAAGCCCTTGAAATGGCCTACCAGGCCATCAGCCGTGGCGCCCACGGGGTCGATATGGGCCGCAACGTCTTCCAGGCAGAAGACCCCAAGGCCATGATCCAGGCCATCCGTGAGGTTGTTCATAACGGCCGCACCGGAGCGGAAGCCTTTGAATGTTATCAGGATATTAAAGCAAAATAAACCTAAAAAAAGAAGTCCCAGACCGGGACTTCTTTTTTTACTCGACTGCCACGTCGGTGGTGGTGGTGTCCACGCGCTTGGCGCCGGACATTCTGGCGAGCCCGAAGCCTTCGGGCTTGAAGATGTCGTCGGTCACGATGCCGGCCGCGCCGGTTTTGACCTCCTCGTCGGTGATGCCCTCTTTGTAATGCGGAATGGTCATTCTGAATT